>JAWLBW010000285.1:0-6225 GCA_041687475.1 bacterium | reverse complement strand
CCGGCAAACGTGACGAAAGCACGACGCGCCGGTTCCACGCATCGAGCGCGCGCCAGAATTCGTCTTCGCCCAGTTTCTCACGCTGCGGCCTTGCGCCCGCCATCTTCCACTCGGTACGGTTCAGCGCGCCGCCGTACGGTTCGAAAGCGGCGTGCACGGTCATGGCCGCGAGAAAGCCTGGTTTCGGCTCGCCCCAGTAGGCACGCTTGTCGAGCTTCACCACGCCGGGGGGAAGATCGCGCTCGTCGCCCCCATGTACCTTGCCCAACTTCCCGGGGGAAACGCCGGCCGCCACCATGGCCTGCAACGCGTTGTTGATGGCCCGGTGGGTGAAGCAGCACAGCACCACCCTCAACCCCTGATCGATGAGAGCGCGGGCGATTCGGGCGAGCAGCCAGGTCTTGCCCGTACCGGGGGGCCCCTGCACCACCGACAGCCCGCGCGTCATGGCCGACCGGAAGGCCGCCCGTGCCCGCTCGCCCTGCAGGTCGTCGGGAAAGGCCACGTCGACGCCCGCCGCCTCGCCGTTGTCGAGCGTACCGTCGAGCAGCGCCCGTAACCGCGCACCCGGCGTGTCGCTGAATTCGGCCAGTGCCAGCGCAAAGGAAAGTCGCTGATAATTCGGATACCACCCCGGCGGCTGCTCGTCGAGCACATAGCCCATGCCGGGCACGAAGGGCTCTTCCATGTCGTTACGCTGCATGCGCAGGCAGACGTGCTCGCCCTCGATACGCGCGACGGTAACCGGTATGCCCCTTTCGGTAATGGCGTGCGCGCGCGGCTCGGGAAACGCCAGGTTGATGAGCGCGTAGTCGCCCACGCGAAAGCGGCCGAGCGAACCCGCCACAAAAAAGATATGCTGGCGCGCGCTGCGTGTGTCGCGCCCCTGGTACGTAAGCGACGGCAGACAGCGGCCCGTCTCGGCCCGCTCGTTCACCGGTCGCTCGAAAAGCTGCCGGGCTTCGGCCTGCTGCAGGCGGAATTCCAGATCAAGCGCGCGCTTGTGTTGTTCAAACTCACGCATGCGCCACCTCGGCCCCGGCCATTCGCTCATGCAGAAGCTGCACCGCCGCCGTCAGCTCATCGAGCCCTTCTTCGAGCTCCATGCGCACCAGCCGAAGCCAGACCGGGTCGCCGTCTTCGAGGTGCAGACGATAGCAGGCGTGGGCCAGCGAATCGGCGGCCAGGAATTTCTCGACGTCGATGCCCATACGCTCGCTTTGCCGGGCAATGGCCGCCAGACCGGCTTCGACTTCCCCGGCGGCGCAACCCGCATCGGCAAGCGCCCCGGACAGGGATTCGACGTCACGGGGACGACGCGAAACCGCCCTTCCCCCCTTTTCCACCCAGAGCGAAAGCTGCCTGTCGTTGCGGGTTATGAAGAGGGGAAACCACCAGGCCCGGCGCAGTATCGCCGCGGGGTCGACCAGCCTCGCAAGCGCCTGCTCGAAGGTCGGGCCGCAAGTGTCGGCATACTTTTCGGCGAGGAGACGAAAGGCCCGCTCCGTACCCCCCGCTCCATAGAGAACGTAACGGCCGTTCGTGCGCGCATCGACGCGACGCAGCCCGTCGGCAAAACGGTTGACCTGTTCGCCTTCGGCGCCCGGCTCTTCGGCGAAAAGTAACTGCACCGGATGGCTGCCCACACGTACGCCGAAGGCATAATGAATGCCGCCGAGGTGGTCGGTTGCCACGTCGACGTATACCGGCAACAGGGTAGACAGGTCGGGGGCAAGCGTGCGATTCGTCTCGAGCAACCAATCGGCCAGCACGTCGGCGGCCGGGGCCCGCTCGGTTATTTCGTCGTCGGCGATGGCGCGCGCGTGGGCACGACTGCGCAGCAGCCCCTCTCCCCCGGCCCCGCTGGCCTGTGCCATCGCAAGCAACCGCTCGTCGTCGAGTCGGGCAAAGGAGGCAATCGACGACACATCACGGCTTCCGAGAAATTTGCGCTGGCGGCCGCGCAAACCGGCAACCAATTCGAGACCGCTGCGCGAGGCGGCGTCGCCTTCGCAATGGGCGAACCACAGACAACGTCGGCAGTCGCGGCCGAGCCGGCGCGGCGTTTCCTCGACCGACTGCGCGAGCGCCCGGGGCAATTGTTCCTCGAGGTAGAGAACCAGCGAAGGTTCAAGGTCGGCCAGGTCGAACGGCTCTTCAACCGGCTCGCCCTGCGGCCCCTGGGGGAAAACGACGATGCTGCCCCGCCCCACGCTGCTCTCCTGCACGTCGCGCAACAGCCAATCGTAGAAAGCGACCTGCATCATCTGGGGAAGGCGTGAGGTACGGCTCGACTTGACGTCGGCCACCAGGTAGCTCCAATCGCCGAAGGCGCTCGGAACCCCGTCGACGCGAAAGAGCAGGTCGGTCTCGCCGCGGAAACGTACGGGCACGCCGCCGGTAGCGGAAACCTTCGCCGCCAGGGCGCGCACGCCGCTTCCCCCTTCGAGAATACCGTTGTGAATGACGCGCACGCCTTCACGCATGGCCGCCAGGGTGCGCTCGGCGCGTTCTTCGATGGCGCCCTGCTTCAGGGAAACGACCTGGTCGCCGAGGCGTTCGACGTACAGGTCTTCGTTTCGCCGGCCCTGTTCAAGCAGCAGGAGAACACCCGGGTCTTCGATGGGCGGACGCTTTTCGGTAATGTTGCGACGCAGCTGGTAGTCGCAGAGGTGGCCGAAGAAATAGTAGATATGTAGGCCGGTAACCGAATGCACGTCAGGGGCTCGCCTTAAAAGCAGGAATGTTAAAGGTAACCACGTTTCCGGTCGCACGTTCAACCCGTACCTGGACGGCGGACGGCAGACGGCGGTGACTTCATCAGGGTACTCCGGGACGGAGACAACGGCTGTCCGAGGAAACGCTTAACTACTCAAACGCGGAACTCGGAACGCGGAAAAAGGGAAATTGGGAAAGGAAGATGAAAAAAGGAAGATGGAAGAGGCGTGCAGTCCGGAGTTCACGTATCGGGTACGTATCACGTATCAGGTAGCAGGCGTCACGACCGTTACCGGCCACTTCCGTGCAACCGTGCATCACGGAAACCTCTCACCTTTCACCTGTCACCACCGTCCGACCGTGCTGCACGTGCCGGGGATACACTGAGGCGCAAAGGCGCAGAGGGCTGCTACTGAATTCACCGATTCCTGCCTCACTGCGGTTTCTTTCTTGTTCTTATGTAACGTAAATGAAGGCGCGCTCTTGAAAACGAACGCTGTCCGTTCGCCACGTAACCGGCCACCGGTCACTGGCCACTGCCGAGCAACCGTGCATCACGGAAACCTCTCACCTTTCACCTGTCACCACCGTCCGACCGTGCTGCACGTACCGCACCACCCTGCCGCACGTGCTAAACTGTCTCGGCATGAACTACGACGCAATTATCGTGGGCAGCGGGTTCGGGGGGTCGGTTTCGGCCGCTCGTCTGGCCGAAAAGGGCTTGCGGGTGCTCGTGCTCGAACGGGGCCCGTGGTGGGGGCCGGCCAATCAGGATAAACCGGCCGAGGTTCGCCGGGCCTATCCCCGCGGAGTCGCGGGTAGCCGGAAATTCCTGCGTAACATCCACACAGCGAACAGCAGTCGACTGGTCAACGCCGACGGCCTCTTCGAACTGCATCGCTTCGACGCGCTTACCGCCATTACCGGCAGCGGCGTGGGCGGGGGTTCGCATATCTACACCAATATTCAGCAGCCCGCCGACGACGCGTTCTTCGACCGATACTTCCCCGAGGAAATTACCGCCGCCGAAATGAAGGGTTGGTACCGGAAGGTGCGCGAGACGCTGCGCCCTTCTCCCCTTCCCCCCGAGAATCGCCCGGAAAAGAACGTGGCGTTCGAGAAGGCGGGTATCGCGGCCGACCTGGGAAAACCGACCTACCCCGATCTGGCCATCGAGTGGAAGGGGCACGGCCCCGGCACGACCAACGCGGGCGGTCTGCGGCAACAGGCCTGCGACCACTGCGGCACCTGCATCGTGGGCTGCGAAAACACCGCCAAGACCACGCTCGACCTCACCTACATTCCCCTCGCCCGGCGCCACGGCGCCGAAGTGCGCGCCCTGGCCGAAGTCACGGCAATCGGCGAAACCGACGAAGGTTATGTGGTGCGGTATGTGGATCATCGCAGCGGCATGCACCTGCAGGAAGCGGCGCCCCGGTTGATTCTGGCCGCCGGCACCCTGAACACGGTTCGCCTGCTGCTACGCGCCCGCGACGTGCAGCGCAGCCTTGCCCGTCTGGGGCCGGCGCTGGGCCGAAACTTCACGCCGAACGGCGACATGGGCATGGCCGTGCTGGGCACCCGTAGCGTTCGCAATTCGACCCGGGGCGCCGCGTTCAATGCCTTTTATCGCGGAAACGATTTGCCCGGACAACCCTATCTCATCGGCGAAGTCGGCATGCCCCTCGACGCCCTGCCCATCAGCCCCGTACTGCGCCGCCTCTTGCGCACGTCGGTGGTGTTCGTGGGCATGGGCAGCGAAAGCCGCACCGGGCGGCTCTTTCTGGTAGACGGCGCGCTGCAGGCCGAGGCATCGCGCGAGCTCGACCCCACGCTGTACGCCGCCATCGAGTCGCTCGCCGACGCCGTGGGTTCACAGTATCGCCCGCGCCGCATCTGGTACAACTGGCCCGGCGGTCGCGGCGCACGGGCGCTGGCCACCGTGCATCCACTCGGCGGTGCGAGCATTGGACGAACGCCCGAAGAGGGTCTGGTCGACCACCGGGGTCAGGTTTTCGGGCACCGGGGACTATACGTGGCCGACGGCGCGCTGTATCCCCACGCCCCCGGCGTACCCCCATCGATGACCATTGCCGCCCTGGCCGAACGCATTGCCTCGCTCATGGAGTAACCGATGAAAGCCAAGAACATGCCTACTTCGTTTAACCAGGCCGTCGACCCGGCGTCGCTGGCCATGAAATCGCCTCGCGAACTCGACGAGCTGTTCGCCGCCCTTCCACCCGCCCAAGCCGACGCGCTGCAGGGTACGCTGCACGGCAGGCTGGCCGCAACGGTGGGGCTGGCCTCGCTTCCCCCCGTAATCAGAAAGCGGGTGTTCGCGCTTACCCACGCCGAGTTCTTTCCCTGGCGGGGAAAATCATTCAGCGGCGACCGCGGCGCCAATGTCTGGGTGTCGGCCAAGCGGGGCATTCGCTTCGCCGCCTACAGCATGCGTGTCGAAGCCGCCCACGACCGCAGCGGCCCCGTGCTCAGGCTCGACTACGACGTGAAGGAAAACCTGGCGCCGTTGCGCCGCATTTTAGGCGAAGTGCGCACGCTGGGGCCGGGGCTTTACCTGGGTCGCATGTACTACCGCATCGGTGGGCGAGCGGTGCGCGTGCTATACTTCACCTTATCGGCCTGAGCCGAGTTTCGTCTTCCCGCGCGTAATCTCCCGAGGCACTCCATGAACCGAACGCTCGATGTACTGACCTCCTTTGTCGCCTCTTCGGCACGCTTCGGCTACGGCGCCACCACCACCGGCCACGCCGAACGGCCCGCAAAGCTGCTCGAACTGTACGAGATGGAAGGTTGCCCGTTCTGCCGCAAGGTGCGCGAGGCGCTGACCGCGCTCGACCTCGACGCCATGATTTACCCCTGCCCCAAGGGCGGCGAAGTGTACCGGCCCCGCGTGGTCGAACTGGGGGGAAAGGCGCTGTTTCCCTTCCTGGTCGATCCGAACACGGGCACGCAGATGTACGAGTCCAGCGATATTGTCGACTACCTTTTTCGCACCTACGGGAAGGGAAAACCGGGGCTGGCCCTGCGCCTCGGCCCGGTTACCGACCTTACGTCGATGCTGGCCTCGGCGGCGCGGCCCGGGCGCGGCCTGCGCAAACGTCCTTCGCGGCAACCCGACGAACCGCTCGAACTGTACAGCTTCGAGGCCAGCCCCTTCAGCCGCACCGTGCGCGAAACGCTGACCGAGCTCGAGCTACCTTACGTGCTGCGCAATGTCGGCAAGGGTAACACGCTTGAGTGGCTGCCGACGCCGATGCGCGAGCGCTTCGTGGGCGAGCGACCGCTTTCCACGGAAAACCGCCGCGCCTTTGCCGAGCGTTCGGGGCGTATGATGGTGCCCTTTCTGGTCGACCCCAATACGGGCGTCGAGATGTTCGAGTCGGCCGAGATCAAGGCGTATCTGGTTGAGACGTACGGACTGGGGTAACACGGAGAGGCGGCCGCGTCTTACGACGCGGCATTCCCGCTTGCCAAAGCCCCATGCTC
>JAWLBW010000284.1:0-6249 GCA_041687475.1 bacterium | reverse complement strand
CACGCTCAGCATCGTTCGAGATCACATTCACACGCTGCAGCCCGAGAGCGCCGGACAGTCCATTTCCCTCGGCATTCTGCTCATTCTCTGGCCGGCATCGAGTGTCTTTCACGTCTTCATCAAGGCCTCGACACGGGCATACGGCGTTGCCGAAACCCGCCCCATCTGGAAAACCCGGTTAATGGCCATCTGGCTCGTTTTCGTTACCGGTATTCTCTTCGCCGTCGCTTTTCTGAGCGGCGTCATGGGCCCCCTGCTGGCCCGCCTCTTCGACCTGATCGGCCTGAAGGACGCGTGGATTACCGCTTTTCAATTGATTCGGCATCCCCTGTCGATTCTCATGATTGCGCCTTCGTTTGCCATGCTCTACAAATTCGGGCCCGATCTGCCGCGCCATATGCGGCGCGCCATCTGGCCCGGCACCATCTTCGCCGGTGCGGGGTGGGTGGCCAGTTCGGCCCTGTTCAGCCTGTATGTGACCTATGTGGCCAACTACAACAAGATTTACGGCACGCTGGGCGGCTTCATCATTCTGCTGTTGTGGATGTATCTGACGTCATTGAGCGTAATCGCCGGCGCCGAGTTCAACGCCGCCTGGTTTCGCATGCGCGCCCGCAATGCCGCCGAGAAGCCTGGCCGAAGCTACACGCCGAAGCCCCCTGCCCCGAAAGACGAAGAGCCGGCAAAGCCGGCTCCTGAAATCGAAAGCGTCTGACGCAACTCAGCGGCGAACGAGCCGCAGCCGGCGAAGCCGACGGCTGGTCGCGTCGGTGCGCACGGTTTCCTCACTGCGCTTGGGCAGTGAGGGCGTCTTGGTTTCATGGCGAACGGCATACTCCATCAGGTTCTTGATGTCGTAGCATATCTGGCGAATGTCATGGCCCATGGTAAGCTCCATGTGCGAATTACCTCGCACCGGGCGCCACAACAGGTATTCCGAGCTCACGCTGCGATAAATCGACCGGGTACTGGCCAGGTTCGCAAGCCGATCTTCGTCGCCGAAGATAATGGCCATGGGTATCTGAATGCGGTGGTAGTTGCGCGCGAAGACATAACCGGTACGGCTGCACTGCATCTGCTGCGTGCGAATCCACTTGGCAAAGCCGCGCAGTACCCCGACCGGCTCCTTCTCGCCCCCCCAGGTCAGCAGCCAGAGAATGTTTTCAGGCAGCACGCGTTTGGGGTTGTAGAGAAAGCGAATGCGCTCGTCTACAAAAGAAAGACCCGTCGACGATGAGCCTGAGAAGAGGCGACCCCACATACGAAGCAGTGTGTCGAAAGGCAAAGCCCTTACCTGCCACTCGATCGGATCATCGCCCCTGCCGCCCACCAACCGTGTCATGCGCGCCAACGCCTTTCGACCGAAATTGGCGCCGCCCACCCCGGCAAAGACAAGGGGAAGAAGCAGATCGAGTGCCGCCGCCGCGCGAATCGGCAGAAACCCCCGCCCCAACTGGCTGGGCGAGCCGATGGTAACGAGCCCCTTCAGGTCGTCATGCAGGCCGGCGTAGCCGTAGGCCAGCATGCCCCCCATGCTGTGACCGCAGTAAAAGATACTGTCGTGACCGGTCTTGTTCTTGACCGCACCCACTGCCGCAGGCAAGTCATGAAGAAAATAGGAATCGAGGTCCCAGCCGTAATCGACGTCTTCGGGCAGCGGACGGCCCTCATCCTTGTGCAGGCGGTGCTGCAGCCAGACCGAGCTCTTGCCGTGGCCCCGCAGCTCGAGAATGTGAACGTCGATACCGAAATAGAGCAGATTCTTGACGAACTCGCCCGCGCTCCAGCAGTGACGGTTCTGCGTGAACCCATGCACGAGCAGTATCGGCTCGCCGAACAAAGGTTGCTCGAACTTCTGCCGTATCGGCTTGTAACGGGTGATGACGAGACGCCACCCATCTTCGGTGTCGGCGGCGTACTCTTCGCGCTCGTACAGGTCGACGAATCTGAGCTCATCGACCGAAGGGGCGGCCGCGTGATTGGCTTCCAGGGACACTTGGTTCGTTCCTCCCTTTCTCTATTTTACCAGAGGCGGCCAACCAGCCGGTAGGTGCAATTCCGTGGGGAATAGACGGCTGAACTCCGGTCGCACCGCGAGTTTCGTTGCGTAGAAACCGGCGGCCTGTTATATTGGCTTGCCATGCCGGTCTCCACTCTGCCCGCCGTATCCGACACCATACAGGAATATGTCTTCTACAACGGAGGCATCATCGAGTCGAACCATGCCCGCTTCAGTCACCTCGACCGAGGTCTGCTGTACGGGTTCGGTCTCTTTGAAACCATGCGCAGCATGAACGGCCAGGTCATACGCCTCGAACGTCACCTCGAGCGCATGTTCCTGGGCGCAGATTTCATGGGTATCGAAGTCGAAATGGACTTCGGCTACTGGAGCGAGGCCATTGAGAGCCTGCTCGAACAGAACGGCCTGCGCTATACCGACGCCTCGATTCGCATCACGGTAACCGGCGGTCTTGCGGCCATGTCGCTGCGCAACCAGCCCGGCACGACGCTGATTGTGGCGCGTCCGCTTCCCGAGAGCGTGAACCGGAAGCGTCGCGGAACCAAGGTTTTTTCCCTTTCACCGGAAATCAGGCGCACCTTTCCACACCTGAAATCGCTGAACTACCTTCCCTCGGTCTGGGGCGTGCAGGAAGCGCAGCGCCGCGGGTACGACGAGGCGCTTTTCGTCGACATGATCGGCAACATACGCGAAGGCGCGACCACCAACATCTTTGCGCTGCGCGACGGCAAACTCGTAACCCCGCCGCTTGAAATGGGCATTCTTCCGGGCATCGCCCGCGACACGGTCATTCGCCTGGCTTCGAAGATCGGGGTCGAGCTGGAGTACGGCGTCTTCAACATCGACGACCTGGTCAAAAACTGCGAGGGCGCCTTCCTCACCAACGCCCTCATCGACGCCGCCCCCATCGTACAAGCCAACGGAAAGCCGGTGCCGATGAGCCCCCGGGCCGACAGCATCATTCGCACCTTGCAGCTCAGCATGGCCTCGCAGCCGTAGTCACGTGCCCCACGGCGCGCACGGAGTCAGAGGTAAAAGGTGAGAGGTGAAAGGTGATACGAAGGCCCTGCTCGTAACCAGGCTCTTCTCCCCTATTCACCATGTTCCCTGCCGCAAATCAATAAACGTGCTGCACGAAACGTTTCACGTATCACGCATCCACCTCCTCCCACCCCTGTACGGCACGGCAATCAGGCCACCTTCACGACCGCACGGTAGCGCACGGTGTTATCGCGTACCCGCTGCAGCGCCCGATTCACCTCTTCGAGGGGAAAGGTTTCGATCATCGGACGCACGCCGAACCGATCAGCGATACTGAGCATTTCCGTGATAACGGCAGGACTGCCGATGGCGCTGGCCATGATGCGCCGTCGCTTCCCCAGCAGAACCCCCAGCTCGATCTCGGCCGCCCCGCCCGGTATGCCTACAAACGTCAGCGTACCGTCGGAGTCAAGGCGGTTGAGCCACGAATTCCACGCCAGATGGCGGGGCGCGGTATTCAAAATGATATCGAAGCGCCGCTTGGTCTGCGGGCGCCCGTCTTCACCGACCATGACGGCGTCGACGGCCCCCAGCGTCGCTGCAAATTCGGCCTTATCGGGGCTGCTGGTGAAAACCGTGACCCGGTTACCCAACCTGGCCGCGAATTGAACGGCCATGTGACCCAGACCACCGATACCGATGACGCCGATTTCCTGTCCGCCCCGCATGCCGGCATATCGCAGCGCCGAATAAACCGTCGCACCGCCGCATAGAAGCGGCCCGGCTTCGTCGGTTTCGATGCCGTCGGGAATGGGAAAGGCGAAACGCGCGTCGACGACGACGTGGGCGGAAAACCCACCGTAGCCCTGCACGATGAGCCCCTCGCTGCGGTCGCAAAGGTTTTCGTCGCCCCGCAGGCAGTCCATGCACGTGCCGCACGACGACGACTGCCACCCGATGCCCACCCTGGTACCCGGCCGCAGGCCCCGCACGGCATCGCCGCATTCGACGACTTCACCCACCACCTCGTGACCGGGCACCAAGGGGTATCGGCTCGTGCCCCAGTCGTTGTCGATCATGTGAATGTCGCTGTGACAGATGCCGCAGCTTCGAACCTTGATCAGGCACTCGTGCGAACGTATGGCGGGTGCCTCCCTGGTCCACGGTTGCAGGTCGGCGCCCTGCTCCATGGCCGCCATCGATTGGGTCCTTTCCATATGATGCCTCTGCGTGTGTCGAGTGGCCGTAGCCACGGAACAATGAAATCAAGTCGTGCCGGAACGCAGGCGATTGCCCGTTTCGCCCCCCTGTTGCCCTTATCTTAATGTGCGCATTATGCCATAATCGCGAGAGGATTTTTCGCTTCAACCTCGGCGATTGGCTGATTCGGGTGGCGTGCCTCGGTCAAATCGAGTTAGGATTCGGGCATCCCGATTTACGCTGCAGCGAATGCCGGCAAGCCGAACGCCCCGAGTTATCCGACCGGCGGTAACGCAGCACAAAGGTTCAGAGTGATTGCCGAAGTTCAAATGCGCCTGGTGGTCGGTATCCTTACACTCATATTGGCCGGAGCGACGACCCGGGTGGCCGCCGACGAAGCGAGCGACGAGACCGACGAGGTCATTCTCGAAGCCGAAGAGCTGGGCTGGCTCGAGCTCGAAGAACTGGCCGACATCAAGGTCAGCCTGACGACCCGCAGCCCCGAGCCCATTACCCAGACGCCGGCAGCCGTGGCCATCGTTTCGGGGCAGGAAATCCTGCGCGACGGCGCGCCCAGTCTGCCCGAGGCCCTGCGTCTTGCCCCCGGCGTGCATGTGGCCCGCATAGACTCTGCCCGCTACGCCATCAGCATTCGCGGCTTTGCCGGCGAAGGCTCGAACAAATTGCTCGTGCTGCAGGATTCGCGGCCGCTTTACTGGCCCCTTTTCGGGGGCGTTTTCTGGGAAGCCCAGGACGTGCTGCTCGAAGACATCGATCGTATTGAGATCGTACGAGGCCCGGGGAGCACGCTCTGGGGCGCCAACGCCGTCAATGGCGTCATCGACATTCAGACGAAGTCGTCGCGCGCGACCCAGGGCTGGCTGGCCGGCGGAGGCGGGGGGAATGAAGAGCGCGCCTTTGCTTCACTGCGCTACGGCGGCGCGTTCGGAGAAGACGCCCACTACCGCGTCTGGGCAAAAGCCTTCGACCGCGACGAAGTGGGCGGCGAAGATTCTTCGGGGCTGCAGTCGGTTCGCGGCGGAATTCGTACCGATTTCAAGGTGGGCGGCAACTCCTTCACCGTCGACGCCGACGCCCACCGAACCCGGTCGGGGCGCAACCACCTGGTGCTCAATCCCTCTACGCTCGCGCCCGAGCGGCGGCGCGGGGTAACGCTTTACTCGGGCGCCTACGTTTCGGGGCGCTGGAAGCGTAGCTTCAGCGGCGGCGCCGCGGTAAGTTCGCAGGTGTCGCTCGACCAGTACGAACGCGACTCGCTCATCGACAACATTCGTATTCTCGGTCGCACGCTCGATGCCGAATTTCAGCACGCATTCTCGCCGGCAAGGCGCCATTCACTGGTCTGGGGGTTCGAATACCGCCTGTACTGGGACAGCGTCGAGCGCAACGAGCTGCTGCAATTCATACCCCGCAGCCGCGCGAATCACCTCGTCAGCCTGTTCCTTCAGGACGAAGTCGAATTGTTGCCCCGTCGGCTCTGGCTGACCCTGGGAACCCAGCTCGAATACAATGTCTTTTCAGGCCTCGAACTCCAACCCAATGTGCGCGTGGCCTGGAAGCCGGCAGAAAGCCATCTGGTGTGGACTTCGGTCTCGCGGGCCATTCGTACGCCCAACAGGCAGGAATCGGACGTCTTTGCCCGGCTCGCGTATCCCGACGGGCCGGTCGTTACCATTGAGGGAAGCACCGATCTGCCTGCCGAAGCCCTGATTGCCTATGAAGTCGGCTACCGGTCGTCGCCCTGGGAGAATACCTCTTTCGACCTTGCGCTGTTCCGGTTCGACCACACGAATCTGACCACGGTGGTACCCGAATCGCAGGACCTTACGGCCACCCCGCCGACCATTGCCCAACGCCAGGGTATACTCGGCGACGCAGTGAGCTACGGCGGCGAGGCCTCGCTGATGCTTTCCTTGCCGCACGGCGTGTACCTGCGCCCCTCGTACGCATACCTGCGCATGTTCGTAACGCAACGGCCGAACCTGCCCACCGGCCTCGAAGAAACAATAGAAGGGCAGAGCCCCCGC
>JAWLBW010000283.1:0-6280 GCA_041687475.1 bacterium | reverse complement strand
GCCGCCTGGCCGCCCGACCTGATTGCCGAACGCATCGCGCTGCGTGCCGGTCGCCCGAATCGGGCCAAACGCCTGGCGCGGTTTGCCTGGGCGCCCACGCTCACGGCCTTTCTGCTCGTCGGCGGCCTCTGGCTGGTGCAACCCCTCGAAACCCCACGGCCGGAGCAGGCCGTCGAAATCACGCGCATCAAGGGCCTTACGCCCGGCCTGCATCTGTACCGGAAATCGGGCAACGAGGCCGAGCGTCTGCAAGCCGGCGGCGAAGCCCGGTCCGGCGACGTGCTGCAGGTGGCCTACGTGGCCGGCGGCGCCCGGTACGGCGTCATCGTCTCGGTAGACGGCCGCGGCATGGTTACCCAGCACCTGCCCGTGCAGGGCGACGAAGCGGTCGAGCTGGTCGCCGACGGCGAAACCCTTTTACCGTTCGCCTACCAGCTCGACGATGCGCCCGACTATGAACGGTTCTACTTCATTGCTTCCGACACCCCCTTTGCGCTGTCGACCATTCTGAAACAAGCAGAGTCGTCAGGCACGGCCGAACGACTCTCGCTGCCCGAGGGCTTCAGCCAGACCACCCTTCACGTACGTAAGGTCGCACCATGATTACCCGACTCATCGCCATTGCCCTGCTTTTCTGCCTGGCCGCGCCTTTCGTATCGACTGCTACGGCGAAGGAAACACCCCCGACCCGACGTTTCGCCCTCATTGCGGCCTCGAACGAAGGCGGCGACGGACGCGCGACCCTGCGATACGCCCACAGCGACGCCGCGTCGGTCGCCAAGGTGCTGCAGGAGCTGGGCGGCATTCACGCCGACGACACGCTTCTGCTGCTGGGGGCCGACCGGAACTCGCTGAACCAGGCCATTGCGCGGCTTGCCGCAAAGGTCGACCACGAGAAGAGCCGGAGCCGCGTCGAAGTGCTCATGTACTACTCGGGCCATTCCGATGAAACAGGCCTATTGCTCGGACAAGAACTGTTCGGGTGGAAGGAGCTGCGCAGCACCCTGGCCGACCTTCCGGCCGACGTGCGCATCGCCATTCTCGATTCATGCGCCTCGGGCTCGCTGACACGCGTGAAGGGCGGTCGTGTAATGGCTCCCTTTCTGGTCGATACCTCGTCGGACGTGAAGGGGCACGCCATTCTTACCTCGAGCTCGGCCGACGAGGTAGCCCAGGAGTCGGATCGCATTCAGGCCTCGTTCTTCACCCACTACCTCGTAAGCGGTCTGCGCGGCGCCGCCGACTTCAGCCGCGACGGCCGGGTTACCCTGAACGAGGCTTATCAATACGCCTTTCACGAAACCCTGGCGCGTACCGAAGGCACACGGGGCGGCGCCCAGCATGCGGCCTACGACATCAACCTTTCGGGCGCCGGCGATCTCGTGCTGACCGAACTGCGTAAGGGCACGGCCGGTCTGGTGTTTTCCGACGACATTGACGGACGTATCTTCGTGCGCGACAGCCGCGACGTGCTGGTCTCGGAAATCCGTAAGTATGGCGGCCGGCCGATGGAGCTCAGCCTTCCCCCCGGAACCTATCGTCTGTTTCTCCAGCGTGAGGCCGGCGCCTTCGAGAGCCGTGTCACCCTGGATGAAGGCAAGCGCACCAACGTAACCGCTACCGACTTCCGCGCGACCAGCCTCGAGGCCACGGCCTGGCGCGGCGCCGATGCGAGCCCCGGCAAGCCGACCGACGAGACGAAGAAATACCGCACCATTCCCTTCAGTATCTCGGTGCTGCCGACCGTCAGTACCGAAGGGGTCGAGGGCGACGACGTCATCAACAACGTTTCCATCAACCTGCTTGCCGGTCATGGGGCACGGCTGCACGGCGTTGAAATGGGCTGGGGTCTCAATTCGCGCAGCGAGGTTGTAACGGGCGCCCAGCTGGCCATCGGCGGCAACTTCGCCGGCAAGGGCTTCTGGAGCGACGGCGGCGACCGCGGCGACGTTTACGGTACGCAGCTTGCGGTCGGCTTCAACGCCGCCCGCGGCGATCTTCGCGGTTTTCAGGGTTCGGTCGGCCTCAACTCTGCGGGGGGAGACGTTACGGGTGCGCAGGCGACGGTCGGCGTCAACACCGCCGGAGCGGTAAACGGCGCCCAGCTCTCCGTCGGCGGAAACCTGGCCGGCGTGGGCGAATACGAAGTTACCGACGCCACCCGACAATCGTATGCCGGTCTCCAGGCATCGGTCGGTTTCAACCTCTCACGCTTGGACGTGCGCGCCGGACAGCTGGCTGTCGGCGTAAACATTGCCGAAGGCGATCTGCGGTACGCCCAGTTGGCCGTCGGCGCCAACGTTGCCGGCGGTGAAGTCTCGGGGCTGCAGGGCGCCGTAGGCATGAACCTGGCCGTTGAAGGTTTTCACGGTTTACAGAGCGCCGTCGGCGCCAACATTGCCCCGGCCGGCGAGTCGGCGGGCCTGCAGGCCGCGGCAGGCGGGAACGTGGCCGATCGTCTTACCGGTGTTCAGGCGGCGGCGGGCTTCAACCACGCCGCCGAAATCGACGGCGTGCAATTGGGCATCGTCAACGTAGCCGGAAAGGTCGAAGGCATGCAGATCGGCCTCATCAACTACGCCGACGAGATCACCGGCGTTCCCATCGGGCTCATCAGCATCGACCGCCAGACCCCCGTTCGCTTCGACTTGTGGACGAGCGACGTGCACGCGGCCAATGCCGGGGTACGCCTCGGCACGAAGTACGTGTACAACGTAATCTGGGCGGGTCTTCAGCCGACCGACGGAAAAGATCGATGGGCCCTCGGGTACGGCATCGGCGGCCACCTTCCGATCGAAGATTCGTTCGCCGTGAACCTCGACGTACTCGGCGCATCGGAGCACTACGGCGGCTCGTGGAAGTCGAACAACATGCTGACGACCGCAAGGCTGACGCTCGTATGGGAGCCGCTCGAACGCTTCTCGGTTTTCGCCGGCCCCACCTTCAATGCCTACTTCTCGTTTGCCGGCGACGAATTCCGCGACGAGGAGCAGTCGATTCTTCCCCAGCGCGAGGTCTGGCAGGATCGCAGCACGCGCCTCAAGCTGTGGCCGGGCTTCACTGTCGGCGTTCGGATCTGACGGAATCCGCAATCCTTAATCCTCAACATCGGAGGAATTGCCGTGCGTACCCCGTACGGCAATTCCTCGATTTTTAAGTCTTTCGCTTCGCCATCGCTCCTCTCCCCTTCGCCCATTCTCACGCTCTCCCCATCTGGCGGTCACCCTGTCCCACCGTCCCTCCCCGTCGACGTACCCCCGGTAACCGTGCTAGGCTGTGTCCATGAACAGACTGCCTGCCCCCCGACTGCCCGCGTGGCTTGAAGAAATGGTGCCCTTTCGACGCTACGCCGTCGATGTCGGCGGACGCGCCATGCACGTCATGGAACATGGCGAGGGGCTGCCCGTTCTTCTCCTGCACGGAAATCCGACCTGGTCGTTTCTCTACCGCAAAGTCATGCACCGGCTGGCCGATGCCGGGCTGCGACTCATCGCGCCTGATCTGCTCGGGTTGGGGCTTTCCGACAAGCTCCCGGGCAGCTGGCACTCGCTCGACAACCACGCCGAGGCGTTGCGGAAATTGCTCGAACAGCTCGACATAGGCCCCTTCGTGTTCGTCGGGCAGGACTGGGGCGGCCCGATCGGCGTGCGGGTCCTTGCCGAGAGGCCCGAGTGGGCGGCTGGTCTGGTACTGATGAACACTGTCTTTGGTCCTCCGAAGCCGGGGTTCAAGCCCACGCCGTTCCACAGGTTCAGCCAGATGCCGTTGGTCAGCGACGCGGCTTTCCGCCTCTTCTCCTTCCCCCAGATCAACCTGGGCATGGTGCAGGGAGACAAGCGCAGCATCGCGGGCAAGGTGGCGCGCGCCTATCGTTTTCCCCTGAGCAGTCTCCGCAGGAATGCTGCGCCGTTGGCGCTGGCGCGCATGGTGCCCGATTCACTCGAGCACCCGTCGGTCGAGCCTCTGGGTAAGTGTCAGACCTTCGTCGAATCTTTCCGGGGTCCTGCGGCTTTGGTCTGGGGCGAGCGCGATCCCATACTCGGGCGTGTCCTGGGCCGGGCCGAGCGCGCGCTTCCCCAAGCCGAAGTCACGCGCACGAAGGCCGGCCATTTTCTGCAGGAAGAAGTGCCCGACGAGATCGCCGCCGCCATTCGCAGCGTGGCCGCGCGCGTCGGTTGAGTTGAGAAGACTGGGCCGGGGGGGGCTTTTTCGGCGTTTTCGGCCCTGCTTGAGGGCAGCCGCATCCCTTCCGAGACCCGAACCGCACCCTTGTTGAGCCGAAGCGTAGCTTACAGACGGTATTCCCACCTCGGGCAGGCGATTTGCCAATAATGAACGGGTCATTCACTTTTGCAGACCGATTTTCGCATCGGGGCTCTCAAACGCTCCAGAATAGTGAATGGGTCATTCATTTTTGATGTTTTCTCGACTCCGGCTCGAGAGCGTGCCGTACGCGCACGGTATCGCCCCACAGCGGCTTCAGGGGAGGATTGGAATCTCAACGCCCGATCCTGATAGACTGGTTTTCGTTGGCGGAACACATGAGAAGACACGGCGTTACCTTCGCCCACTTCCATGGAACCGCATGTCGCCCTGCGACCAAACCTTGGGGATGATTAAGGGACTGTTCTTACCCGTGTAAGCGGAATCCGCCTTCCACCGGCGAAGGCGATATCAGGGTACTCACCCGCTTCTCCGCAGTCTTTCCGCACCGGGGAACACCACGACAATTTATGAACGTGAACGGTAGTTGCAACCGCAACATGCCCGTTCAGGTGTACCGTGCCGCGCTTTCCGAAGCGGGGTTCGTTGCCGCCTGGATGGCTGTAATCACCGGTCCATTTCTGGCCGGTTTCGCCGTGAAGCTCAACGCAGGCACCCTTGCACAGGGTGTGCTTGCGTCGCTTCCCTTTCTCGCGACCGCGGCACAGCTCGTGGGCGCGTATCTCGTCGACGTGCGCGGCGCCTCGCGGCGGTCGATTGCACGCCTGGGCTACACAGGCAGCCGCCTCGTCTTTCTGGCCATCGTTCCGCTCGCGTACTGGCTCATGCCGCACCACCCGCAGTGGTTGCTGTATGCGTTTCTGGCCGTTACGGGGCTGTCGGCGTTACTGCATCATCTGGGTCATGTGGCGTGGATGAGCTGGCTCAGCCACAGCGTCGACGAAGAAGTGCGCGGCTCGTTCTTCGGCGCCCGCAACCACCTTGCCAGCCTGGCCACCATTGTCGTGACGGCCTTCGGCGCCTGGGCCGCGGGCCTGCAGGACGGCGGCGCCACCGGTCTGGGCGGCTATCTGATTCTGTTCGTCGTGGCCAACGTACTCGGATTGCTGGGCTCGCGCGCGGTGCTCAAGGCGGGCAAGGAACCGGTCGTGGCCGAACCCACCGTTACGGCAGGTTTCTTCAAGGCAGTCGGTGAATGCCTGAAACAGCCCGTGTTCCGCCGCTTTTCGACGTTCAACCTGTTGTTCATGGGCGCGGTACACATCGCCTCGCCGTTTTTCGTCTTCTTCTTTCTGCAGGAAGGCGAGATGAGCATACGCTACGTGGGGCTGATTCAGATCTCGCTTACCGCGGCCGCCTTCGTGTCGACGCCCATGTGGGGCTCGCTGATCGATCATTTCGGCAGCCGTCCCATTCAGATCGTGACGCTGGTGCTGGCCGCGCTGCTGCCGGGCATCTACGCCTTCACGCCGCACGAAAACATACGCACCGTGGCGCTCGTGGTGCAGACTTTGAGCGGCACCGTCTGGGCAGGTCTCAGTCTTTCGTCGTACAGTTGGCTGCTCAAGATTTCACCGAAGAAGAACCACGCCATGTATCTGGCGACATTCGGTTCGCTGACCGGGCTGGCATGCGGCGTCGCGCCGTTGCTCGGCGCAGGTCTGCTGGGCATGGTCGACGGTTGGAACGTCAGTTTCGGCAGTCTCGACATGAGTTCCTACCGCATCATCTTTCTCATGTCGTTCGCCCTGCGGTTGATGGCCGCCGGCATGGTTTTCGGCATTCCCGAACCGGAAGCGCGGTCGACCATCGACCTCGTTCGCGCGCTGGGCACCTGGCGTTCGCTGCGCAGTATCAGCGGACTCGACGCGGTGCACAGCTACATGGTTGCCCCCATTCACCGTCGGTTGGCGAGTCGTACGCGGCCGTTACTGGCATACTCGATGCGCCACCGCGTGGGCCGTGCGCTGCTGCGGCCGGGCGACTGACGTTCCGCTCGCTGTTGCACGACGGCGCCGGCGAAACAAAGGGGAAGACCGAATACACGGTCTTCCCC
>JAWLBW010000282.1:0-6315 GCA_041687475.1 bacterium | reverse complement strand
GAGAATAGATATCGTAAGCACGCTCACCACGGTGTGTCTGTTCGACGACGATAGGTACCAGACCGCTCATGTATTTACCTCTCCTATGCTTCGCTCTCCGCACCGGCCGGTTGGGCGGCCGAGGGTTCCACTTCAGTGACCTTCGCTTCCTTGATTACGAGTTCCAGCGCTTCGTCCAGGCGCAGCCGATCCTTCAACCGGTCGGCCATGGCCGAATAATAACGCTTGATCGTCTCGACGGGCGTGTTCGAGCGTTCGGCTTCGCTCGCGTAAAACTGTTCGACCCGGGCGTCGTCGACCTGCAGGTTTTCGCGTTCGGCCACTTCATTCAGCAGCAGCTCGCTGCGTACGCGGCGTTCGGCGGCGGGGCGCAGCTCCGTCCACATCGCGCTCTGATCGACCTGGTTCACGTCGATGCCGCGGTGCTCGTATTCGTGCATCGCGCGCTGCACCATGTCGTCGGTCTGGCGTGACACGAGCGCCCCGGCCACCTCGAACGGGTTGGCGGCAATCAGCGCGTCGACGGCGTTTTCCCGCAGGGTACGGTCGGCGTATTCCTTCATGCGGGTTTCAATGTCTTCGGCGACCTTCTTACGCAGGTCTTCGAGCGACTGGAATTCTTCGCCCAGGCCCTTGGCGAATTCGTCGTCGAGCTCGGGCAGCACGCGGGCCTTGAGACCCTTGACTTCGACCTTGAGGTGAAAGGTGCGGCCGGCGAGGCGATTGCCGGCATCGGCGGGCACTGAAAAGTCGATTTCCTTAGTGTCGCATACCTTCATACCTTCGACCGCCTGGTCAAGCTCGGGAAAGACCATGTTCTGGCCGACCGGCATGGTAAAGCCTTGGGCCGACAGCTCGCCAACGGGCTTGCCGTCTTCGCTGCCCTCGAGGTCGATAACCGCATAGTCGCCGTTCTGCACGGCGCGGCCGTCGGTCACGTCTTCGAGGGTGCTGCGGCTTTCGCGCACCTGTTCGATGGCTTTCTGCACGTTTTCGTCGGTCACTTCGACCTTCGGTTTCTTCACATCGAGGCCCTTGAAGGTCTTGAGCTCGATGGGGGCCAGCACTTCGACATTGGCCTGGTACTTGAACTCGACACCCTTTTCGGCCGGACCGTTGTCGACGCGCGGCTCTTCGACGGCCCGAATGTCCTTGTCCTTGACCGCCTGGAAGTAGGTGCGGTTGATGACGTCGTAGGCCACTTCATGGCCGAGCTGTTCGGCGTACATCTTCTCAATCATCGGGCGCGGGACCTTGCCCGGGCGGAAGCCTTTGATGCGCGCGCTACGGCGCAGGCGCTCGACCACCCGATTGAACGACTCGTCGACCATGGCCGGGGGCACCACGACTTCGATGCGCTTCTCAACGGGGCTGACGTCCTGGACGTCGACTTTCAGGTCAGACACGGCAAACTCGCAGGGAAAACTGTTAGGGATTATAGCACGCCGTTTCCTCGTTGGGAGCGGGGCGCCACGGAAAGGTTGAAGAAAAAAATCTGGTGCGAGAGGGGGGACTTGAACCCCCACGGGACCAGCCCGCCGGAACCTAAATCCGGTGCGTCTGCCAATTTCGCCACTCTCGCAAACTGATCACTGTAGCAGAGAATCGCCGCAGGGGAAAGATAAGCAGAGCCCCCGGCAGACAGGCTTCAGCGGTCGCGCTTCGCGGTCATTTGTTCGTGAAGAGCTTTTAACAGGAGAGCGCGGGGAGCGCAGAGGGAGGGTCGCTCGAAACGACGGCGCCTGCACCTTCCACCGAGCTTCTCTTTTTTCTTCTGCGTGCACCAGAGAGTCCGGTATGAGCAATGTGCGCCTGGTCTGAGGTAACCGGCCACCGGCCACTACCCTGCAACCGGTCTGCACGAAAACCTCTCACCTATCACTTGTCACCTGTCACCACCGCGCAACCGTGCTGCACGTCAGAGCGCAAGCTGATCGAAGCGTACGACCCGGTTGCGGCCCTGGTGCTTGGCGGCGTAAAGGGCTTCGTCGGCGGTGCGAATGAGGTCGTCCGTCGACTTTACGGGCGCGAGGGTGCTGGAGCTGACGCCGAGGCTGATGGTGAGCGGCTTTCCGTGCGGCGCCGCGGCTCCTTCAATGAGCTTGCGGTAGCGCTCGGCCGCCGCCGTCGCGCCGTCGAGATCGGTGTGCGGAAGCACGAGCGCAAACTCTTCGCCGCCGTAACGGCCGATGAAGTCGCCGTCGCGCAGACCTTCCTGAAACAACAGGGCCGCATGGCGCAGAACGTCGTCGCCCACCTGGTGACCGAGGGTGTCGTTCACGCTCTTGAAATGGTCGATGTCGATGAGCACGAAGGAAACGACCTCTTCGTAACGAAGCGCCCGTGCGAACTCGTTCTGGAGCACGTCCATGATGTGGCGCCGGTTGAACAGGCCGGTGAGCACGTCGGTATTGCTCAGACGGCGCAGCTGATCCTGCAGCGACTTCAACCGCAGCTGCACGCGTACCCGGGCCAGCAGCTCGCCTTCGTCGACAGGCTTGATGAGATAGTCGCTCGCGCCCAGTTCAAGCCCCTGCACCTTCTTGTCGACCTCGGCGCGGGCCGTGAGCATGATGACCGGAATCTCGGTATACTCGTCGCCCCGGCTGTCCTTCATGTGCAGGAAGCGAAAGCCGTCGATGCCCGGCATTTCCAGGTCGCAGAGAATGAGATCGATGCTGTCTTTGTGGTCGCGCAGGAGGCTGAAGCCCGAAATACCGTCCGACGCCTCGAGAAAGTTGTCGAAAACATCGTGGGAACGCAGAAACTCGATGACCCGGCGCCGAATCGACTCGGTGTCATCGATGACGAGAAGCGTTCGGCCGCGAAGCTTCCTGACTGTCTCTGGCTGATTCACAGGCTTCCGTTGCGTGACCTTTCGTGACCGGGCGAGAAAAACGACCGGATATCGGGCTTAACGCCCGGGGGGCTGACACTCGACAAATCTTATCACGTTTTCTGCTCGGGGGGAAACCAACACTTTACGACGCGCAGAGCCGCCGCCAACTCACCCTCGACGCCCCACCCCGGATAACTCTGCGGGCCGGCATAGGCCAACTTGCCGAGAAAGGCCGGAATGCCCGTACCCGCGGCCGTTTGCGACCGCCAGACCGGATGGGCGTCGACGCTTGCCGAGTCGATCGTTCCCTTGAAGAACGGGCAATAGCGCAGCACCGTTTCGCGCAGCCCTGCGGCGACGGCCTGTTGGTCGACCTCGGCCCCGCCCTGCTCTACCGTCCACACGGTCAGCACCGTATCGCTGCCGTCACCGGTAACCTCGAAGAACGCCCCGGCTCCATCGGAGAACCAGCCCCGGGCCGCAAGCCCCACCGACAGCTCCGACTCGTCGCAATTCCACCGGGCGCGCACGCGCAGACCGTTCTGGCGTACATGCCTGAACACCTTACGGGGAAGCGGTCCCAACCCCGCCGTGCGCATCCACTCGCCCACGCTGAGCGCCACGGCAATGGCGGGCGACTCCAGCAGGGCCGCGGCACCTTCGACGCGGAAGCCCCGTCCGGGCTCGACGGCGTCGAGGCGGGAAAGGGGCAGGAATTCGGCTCCGTCACGGGCGGCCGATGCACGCAGGCGACGCAACAGGGCGACGAGATCTCCCCCCGGGGTTTCCCAAGTGGCTGTACCTGCCGCCAGATACCGGGAAACCGCGGATTCATCAGGCGCCACGCCGGTGGGCAGCGAAAGCCAGGGGGCGGGCTGCAGCGCAGGCGGGGCAACCTTCCTTCCCCCCGAAAAAAGCCGCTTCAGAAAGGGTTGCCAGGTCAGTCGGCGGTCAAGCCATTCGCCCTGCCCATCCCACGGCTCGGCCGGCGGGGGTTCGTAACCGTCGGGACGCTCGCGGCCGGCCAGCACCTGAAAGCGAAAGGGCGACGGTGCTTCGGGCGGCATCGGCAGGGCCTCGACAAACCGGGCCCATACGGTATCGGGCCCCGTGGCCACGAGCGGACGATGCCAGGGAATGTCGACCGGAGGCTCTTCGTTTTCGAACACGAGCACATGGCCCTGCCTGGCCGCAATGGCCGCAAGGGCATATCCGGCGACACCGCCGCCGATGACCACGGCATCGTAACGCTTCTTCACGACTGATGAAACTCCGGGTGTGGTGCGTCGATGGTCACGCGACGCCCATCGACCCGAACCTTGCCTTCGGCAATGCGCGCGACCACCCAGGGGTACACACGGTGCTCTGCGGCGTGAATGCGCGCGGCCAGGCTTTCGGGCGTGTCGTCGTCGCGCACGGGCACGCATGCCTGTGCAATGATCGGCCCGCTGTCGAGCCCTTCGTCGACAAAGTGCACCGTGCAGCCGCTGACCTTGCAGCCGTGGGCAATGACCGCCTCGTGCACATTCAGCCCCGGAAAGGCCGGCAGCAGCGAGGGATGAATGTTCACGATGCGACCGGCGAACCGTCGAATAAAAGCCGGCTGCAGAATGCGCATGTAACCGGCCAGCACGATCAGGTCGACGCCGAAGGCCTCGATCGCATCGCCCAGGCGTATATCGTAGTCGACCCGCGCCTCGGGCGACACCATGCCCTTCGAGGGCAGCATGGTTACCGGAATGCCGCGGCCCTCGGCCCTTTCAATGACGCCGGCCCCGGGCACGTTGCAGACGACGCCGACGATACGGGCGTCGACGCCGTCCTTTTCAATGCTGTCGGCAATGGCCTCGAAGTTCGAGCCCCTGCCGCTTGCGATGACGACAACGCGCAGCATGGTCAGGCGACGGTGACCTGCGGCTCGGAGTCGCCCTTGCGCTCTTCGACGCGGCCGATGATCCAGGCGGTTTCTTCGTGGCCGCGCAGGCGATCGAGCACGCTGTCGGCGTCATCGGCCGGCACGGCCAGCACCATGCCCACGCCGCAGTTGAAGGTGCGGTACATTTCGCTGCGTTCGACGCGGCCCATGTCCTGCAGCAGGCGGAACACGGCGGGCCACTCCCAGGCGCCGTGCTCGACGACGGCCCGGCACGACTGGGGCAGCATGCGCGGAATGTTTTCGACGCCACCGCCCGTGATATGGGCCATGCCGTGCACCGGCAGGTCCTTGAGCAGGCTTAAGATGGCACGCACGTAAATGCGGGTCGGGGTAAGCAGTTCGTCGGCCAGGGTCTTGCCCAGCTCGGGCACGTGGGCATCGAGCTTCAGCCCCTGATCCTTGAGCAGAATCTTGCGGGCCAGGCTGTAGCCGTTGCTGTGCAGGCCGCTCGAAGAAATACCGATGAGCACATGGCCGCGGCGCACGGCGCCGCCGTCGATGAGCTTGTCCTGCTCGGCCACGCCGACCGAAAAACCGGCCAGATCGTACTCGCCCGGGGGGTACATGTCGGGCATCTCGGCCGTTTCACCGCCCACCAGCGCGCAATTGGCCTCTTTGCAGCCGACCGAAATGCCCTTGACCACGTCGACGGCCGGTACCGAATCGAGCTTGCCGCAGGCCAGGTAATCGAGAAAGAACAGGGGCTCGGCGCCCTGCACCACGATGTCGTTGACGTTCATGGCCACGAGATCGATGCCGATGGTGTCGTGCTTACCGGCATCGAAGGCGATCTTGAGCTTGGTGCCCACGCCGTCGGTACCCGATACCAGCACCGGATTGACGTACTTGCTGGGGTTGAAGCGGAAAAGCGCACCGAAGCCGCCCAGGCCGCCCATGACCTCGGGACGATGGGTCGCCTTGGCCAGGGGCTTGATGGCGGCGACAAAACGATCGCCGGCGTCGATGTCGACACCGGCGTCACGGTAGGTCGTGGGGCCGGCGCCCTGCGGCGCCGACCCTGCTGAATCATTCGATTTTTTATTTGGCACAGGCCTATTCTACCTTGAGCTGAATGAGTTTGCGGTTCTGCGACGTCGTGCGCAGCCGCTTCTGCGTCGAGGCCTCGAACTTGTCCTGCAGCGAGAAGAGCAGATCGGTGTTCGAGCCCTTGTACCAGACGCGGTAATTGATGGACTGTTCGGTGGCGAGGTTTTCGTTCATGTCGCCCACGGTTTCCTTCAGTGCGGCGTAAATGGCGCGACGGGCCTGGTTGCCTGCGTCGCCGCTGAAGTCGCCGCGAATCTGCACGAGATACTGGAAGCCCTTGATGGCGTCGTCCTTCCAATAATCCATGATGTTGACGAGCACGCGGTCGACCGCATCGCTCAGGGCCTCGACGACCGCCTTCTGCTCGGAACCGGCCGTAGCGGCATACTCGCGTGAATGCCCGGTCGCAGAGCCGATGCCGCGGGCGGTGGTCGTCTCGAACGCGCGCACGCTGGCGCTGGCCTTGATGGTGCCGTCGCTGCCGACCTTACCC
>JAWLBW010000281.1:0-6333 GCA_041687475.1 bacterium | reverse complement strand
TTCCGGCCGCGGTTCTGGCGTTGTCTGCCGCCATGGTTACCCCCGCCGCTGCCGAGACGCCGGCCAACGTCACGCTCGACGGATACTACCGCGTGCGCGGTTATTACCTGACGCACCCCGATCTCGAGCCCGATACCCGTCCGAACGTCGAACGCTATTTCCAGCACCGGCTGCGGTTGCGACCCGACTTCTTCATCAATGAAGCGGTCTCGCTGCACGTCATGGCCGACGCCGTCGACGATCAGGTGTGGGGCGCCAATACGGGTAACGTGCTGTCGCAGTCGACTGCCGACGACGCACCGAATTTTCTCGTCAAGCGGGCCTGGGGCGAGGTCGACAGCGCCTTCGGCGAATTTCGCGTGGGCCGTCAGGGCTCGCATTTCGGCAAGGGCCTTTTTTCGAACGACGGCCTGGGCTTTCGCAATGAGTGGGGCGACGCCCACTACGGCGACACCTACGACCGCATTCTTTTCGCAACGAAGCCCCTGGGGGTCGAAGAACCGCTCACGGCTTCGCTTTTCTACGACAAGATCGTCGAAACCAGCGGCGTCGAAGGCCTCGACGATACCGCGCTGCTCAAGGGCGATGTCGACCAGATCGGTCTGTCGCTGCAGTGGGAGAAGGACGATCTGACGGCGGGCCTGTACGGCCTGTATCGCTTTCAGTCGCAGACCGACACCCGGGTGTGGATTCCCGACGTATACGTAAGCTGGGACGATGGTTTCTGGCACGCCGACCTGCAGGTGGTGGGCATCATCGGTGAAACCCGGGCCCTGACCGCGTTGCTCGCGCGGGGCGACGAGTACCGCAACGATGCCGGCGACACGGTTACCGTCAACGATCAGTACCAGCTCGTGCGGCCGCAGCTTACCGTGCAGGCGTTCGGCGGAAGCACCGAACTGGGCGCGCGCGTGAGCCCGAAGGTCGACCTGGCCATCGAGCTGGGCGCGGCGACGGGCGACGATCCGGGCGCGGAAGCCTTTGCCGACGGCACCTTCGCCGAATTCAGCTTCGACCCCGATTACAATGTCAGCCTGCTCATGTTCGAAGAGGCGAACCGCCTTTTTACCGACAACAGCCTCAGGCAGCAGCAGGCTTCGCTCGATGCGGCCAACCCGCTGCTGGGCGGCACGAGCATTCGCGATTACTGTACGGGCACGGTCTGCAACGGCACCGATTTCCGCACCAGCGAGCAGGCGCTGGCCGACTTCAGCCAGTCGACCGCCGGCTCGCTCACGCCCACGCAGGGCGCGGTGCGCAATGCCTTCTACATTCAGCCGAAGGTACGCTTTACGCCCACGCCGTCGGTCAAGGTCTTCGCCGCCTTTCTGTGGGCGCGGGCGCTGGCCGACGTTGAAACGAGGGAACTCACCGACCCCGCCAACCGGTTTTCCGACGCCCTTACCGCGCGGAATTACGGGTTCGAGCTCGATTTGGGAGTTTCCTACAGCTATACCGACAATTTCGTGATCGGCCTGCAGGCAGGTTGGTTCAAACCCGGCGATGTCTTCGTGCGCGCGAATGGCGACGAAGCCCCGTCGATGTTCCTTGTTCAGCCCAGATTCACGGTAGTTTTCTAAGCGCCAGGAGTGAACATGCAGTTCGTACGTTATGCCCTACTGAGCAGCCTTCTTATTGCGTCGCCTCTGTACGCGCAGGAAGCCGAAGAACAGGGCGCACCCGGTTCCGAAGTGGTTGACGAGAGCGCGCCCGCCGCGTTGACCGAACCGACCACTGCCGAGCAGGCCTCGGAAACCGATACGTCGGAAGTGGCCGAAGAGGCAGCCGAGGAAGAAGCCGCGCCCGCGCAGACCGCGCCCCGCGAGCGGGAACGGGTGGTCATTACCCCGAACATTCCCGAAGACGAAGGCGAGATCGATCTGCTTGCGCTTCTGCAGGAAGAAAAGCCGGTTTTCGAGTACGAAGGCTACTATCGCGTTCGTGCCAACTACCTGTACAACGCCGGTATGAACAAGCCGACCGGCAGTGACTACGTCAATCGTTTTCTGCGCCATCGCTTCCGTTTCGAGCCGCGCCTGAACGTGTCGGAGAATGTCTCCTTCCACGCGCAGATTGACGCGCTCGACGACCAGATCTGGGGCGCCAACCCGGGCAACGTGCTGTCGCAGTCGACAGCCGACATCGTGCCCAACGTGCTGGTCAAGCGCGCCTGGGGCCAGGTAACCCTGCCATTCGGTCGCCTCGACGTGGGCCGCATGCCGTCGAACTGGGGCATGGGCCTGCTTGCCAACGACGGTAACGGCTTCAAGAACATTTTCGGCGACGCGCACGGCGGCAGCACGGCCGACCGTATCGCTTTCGCGACGAAGCCCCTGGGCGAAGATTCGAACTGGATTCTCGCCGCCATTTACGACAAGATGGTGGCCGACGAGCCCCTGGATGTCACGGGCGGCCCGAGCGCCTGGGTGCTGGGCCAGAACCTCGGTACGGCCTCGCCGGCCAACCTGACCGAAGTGAACGAGTACATTGCCGTTCTGCTTTACAACACCGAGCCGCTGAAGCTTGGCGTGTATCAGGTGTGGCGTTATGAAGAGGAAGGCGATACCGGCTATGCCAATCGCTACAACCTCGAGGGCGACGTCATCGACGCCGGTTCGCGCGTGTACGTGACCGACGCCTACTTCAAGCTCGATCTGGGGCTGCTTTACGCCGAGACCGAGCATGTCTGGCTGTACGGCGAAACCAATGCCGTGCCGGTGCTGCAGAGCCTCGGGGCGCGTCGCGCCCAGCTGGTCGACGTCGAACCGGGCGTAACCCGTTCGGGCACCGAGTTGTTTGCCGCTCCCTACGATCAGGTCGACATTGACCAGTACGGTTACGCGGCCCGCATCGGCATCAACCTGTTTCCCTACGGCGCCGAAATCGAGTGGGGTAACGCCACGGGCGACGTGAACGGCTTCGACGATCGCGAAACGAGCGCGTTCTCGTTTCACTCCGACTATAATGTCGGCCTGATCATGTTCGAATACGCCAACGCCGCCTTTGCCGCCCAGCAGCTTGCGGCGACGCTCGACTCGCTGAACACGCTGGTCGAGGAAGGTCTGCTCACGGAAACCGAAGCCGAGCGCCTGCGTTCGGTGTCGGCGCTGAGCCTGACCAATGGTCGTGTCAACAACGCGTTCTACCTGAATCCGAAGTTCCGCTACAGCATGTTCGACGGCAAGCTTACCGGCACCCTGGCCTACCTGTGGGCCCAGGCCAACGCCGAGCGCGTCATCGACCTGCCGGGGCAGGGTGGCGCGAGCTTCAAGAACTACGGTCATGAAATCGACCTGGCCGTAAACTACGACTACACGAAGAACATGACCTTCGGCCTGCAGGCGGGTTACCTGTTTGCCGGCGATTACTTCACCACGCAGGATCCGACCTCGGGCACGCTGGTCGATCCCGACGATGCCTTCGTGGTGCAGGGACGCTTCACGGTTCTCTTCTGATCGGGAAGATTACCGGTTACTTTCAGGCCCGCCCTTCCGGCGGGCTTTTTTCATGTCTTCGGCCGAGGCCGAGACGGACACTCGCAAGCTGGCGGGTGTTTGTTATAATTAAAACCGCATGTCGCTTTCATCCCTCCAACGGTTCGAGAGCAGTCTCGATTCCTTTCGGCAGGAACTGACCGATTCGGCCCACGTCGCGCTTGTGCTTTCCGACGCGCATGCCCGTTCGCGCATTACCCGTGCGCTCGAAGCCCGGGGCATAACGGTTTTCGCCTTTGAAAACGGGGCGCTGTTCTGGGAATGGTCTGCCGACTCGGGTGTGGCCGTCGGCATTTTCGAGGTCGATTCAGGCGGCCTGGGCGGTCTCGAGCTCATGGCTCGCGTGCGTGAGCGCGAACGGTTTGCCGAGTTGATTGCCCTGGCCGACCAGCCCGACGCCGAATTGGCCGTAAAGTGCATGGAAGTAGGCGCGCACGAGCTATTCCGGCTTCCGCTCGAGAAGGAAGAGCTCTTTCTGCAGCGAATTTCCGTGGCCCTCGAACGTTGGCGCCGGGCGGCCATCGACCAACGGATTTCCGACCAGTTCCATTCGTTCGCCAACAGCATTTTCCGCAAGAAGGACCGGGCGCATCGGCGGGCCGTGCATGCCTTTGCCGAGGCACTGCTGTCGTACAAGCGTCGGCTCGAAGAGGCGGTAAACGTTATTTACGTCGCGGCCAATGCTTACGCGGGCGAGCGTGTACGCAGTTTTCTCGAGAGCGAAGGGTACCGCGTGCACCTGTTCACTAGCGTCGAAGAGGCCGGGACGGCGGCCGCCGAACTCGAGGGGCGTCTGTTGCTGGCCGACGCCGAGCTGGCCGACGGCACGGCCTTCGATGCCTATGCGCGCATCAGCACGGTTTCGCCCGACATCGAGTTTCTGGTCATCAGTCCGGCCAATGCGGTCGACATTGCCCTGCAGGCCATGGAGCGCGGAGCCCGCGACTGCATACTCAAGCCCCACGAAGGGCTCGAAGCCATACAACAGAAGGCCGCCCGGGCGCTGCGGCTGCAGGCCGACCACTTCAAGCACGAGAGGCTGGTCATCGAGCTTCGCCGGTTGTGTCAGGAACTGGTGCGGATCGACACCGAAGCCGAGAAGGCCGACCCGGTCATGATCAAGGTCGACCCCGGCGGCTCGCAGGCCACCCTCATGCGTATGCTGTCGGAGCTCAACCGTGAGCAGCAGAAGCGCATGCGCGACAACACACGGCTGAAGCGCGCCTCGTCGTAAATCGGCGATCGGCCGTTCGCCGTGCTGCACGTCTTCGGCGCCCCTCTCGGTACGGCCTTGAACCGGGCTCCCCATCTGCCGTGGGGAGCGAACCGTATACCCCAGGTGACGCACCTCTCGCCGTGCTGCACGTCTCCGGCCGGCCGGTTTGGGACCTTGCAACCTTGCTTGCCGGTCTCCGAATGCACGGTTGCACGGGCCCGTCGGCATGCCGACGGGCTACCGCGGGTTGCACGTGGTCCGTTGGGAAACGCTTATCCGTGCTGGACGCCCCGCCGTCCGACGTCCGCCGTCTTCCGTGCCGCACGTCAATTCGGCAGCAGCGGAGTTGCCGGAAGCTGCATCCAGTCGACGGCGTCGACGTCGGTGTCGGCGCCGTTGGGTACGCGGGCCACGGCTTCGTCTTTCGAGCCGGTCGAGGCGCCGGAGGGAGCGCCGTTGCCGCCCAGTTCGACCCGATCGCGCTCGAGCCCCAGCCGGTCGCGCAGAATGAGTACCACTTCATCCTTGTTGTCGCCCACCGGGTTGCCGATGACCATGAATTCGCCGGGTTCGAAGTGGCGCAGGTTCGAGGTCGACGAGCTGAAGATTTCCGTCACCGAGCTTCCTTCTCCGAATATGTGAACCTGGTCGCTGCCGTCGAGCTGTTCCAGCGTCCACCCGGTCAGGTCGATGGACTCGTCGCTGCCGTTGTAGAGCTCGATGAATTCGTCGCTGGTGGTGACAGACCCGTTGCCGGGTTCGCCGTCGAAGGGAATGCCGTTTCCGCCGCTGGTGTCGTTCCAGTCGTTCTGCGGCGATGTCACAACTTCGTTGATGACGATGCCGCCCTCGGCTTCCTTGGTCGTGAATTCGGCCAGCGGGTCTGCGGGAATGCGTGCATCGATTTGCCAGGCGTCGCGAAGCCTGGCGACCTTGAGGCGGTACAGCGAGGCGCGGGCCAGCGGTTCGTCGGGCACGACGCGCAGAAGCGTGCGGTCGTTCTCCCAGCGAAGCGAGTGGGCAACCGCGCCAGCCGGGCCTTCGAGAGAAAGGTCGACCGTACCGGCCATGCGTTTCGAGAACAGCAGGGTCGGCGTTACGGTGGGCACCACGTCGCGGGCGCCGTCGAGGGGGGCCTGCTCGAGCACCGACGCCGGCTCGTCGAGCCTGGCGGCTCCCGTGGTAAAGGTAAGCGTGAACGGTGTGAAAGGTTCGCCGTCCCAGACCAACTGGTCGCGAAGCGGCAGACCCTTCTCGTCGGTCACGCCTGCGTCGATCACGATGGTGATGGTGTCGCGTTCGGGCCAGGTCGCGCGCAGCTCGAGGGTTCGCCCGTCGTCGGCCAGCGCGGCCTGTACGGGAAAGCGGTCGCCGCCTTCGGAAGAGGCCTCGATGGCGGCCGATAGACTGGTGGCGAGAATGCGTGTCTGAAAGGTAATACGCACCGGGTAGTCGATGGGCACGCCGTGGCTGCCCTCGGTCGGATCGGATTGAAGCACGGCGGGGCCCCGGTAGCCGTTGGCGTCGACGGGGGGCAGGGCGTAGTGCTCGGCCTCGGCGCTGCAAGAGGCCAGGGCGGCCCACAGCAGATTGGTTAGCAGGGTACGGGCGTTTCCGGTCATC
>JAWLBW010000280.1:0-6374 GCA_041687475.1 bacterium | reverse complement strand
GTCGCCGGAGAGTTAGCCACCGCCGACGTCATTACCCTGTACCCCGGCGACAGTCTGCAGATTGCCCTGCGCAGGTTCAACCTGAAGGACATTACCTCGATTCCGGTCGTCGATCCGGCCGACAACAAGCGGGTCGTGGGCATGTTGCAGCGCAAGGACGTGCTCGACGCCTACAACCGAGAGCTGCTGCGCCGCGACGTGACGAGCTTCTGAATCGTTCGCCGCTTGGGTACGAACCATGGGCATGATTCTCTCGAACGTCGCACCGCTTCTTGCCCGGCTGGCCCTGGCCGTACTGTTCTTCTATGCCGCGTGGCAGAAGTTCAGCGGCGCGGGCCGGGTAGCGGGTCTCATTTCCAGCCACGTGTTGCCGGTTTTTCGCCTCGGTATCGCCGAGTCTTCTCTTTTCTGGCGGGTAACCGGACTTTCGGCGGGCGTACTCGAAGCCACGGGAGCCTTTCTGCTGCTGCTCGGCCTGCGAACCCGATTTGCCGGTTTGTCGCTTGCCGGGTACCTGGTGGCGGTTACGGTATTCATGCATGCGTTTCCGGCCCGCGCCGCCGGCGACTCGCTTACCGAGATGACGCAACTCATGCACCTGTTCAAGAACGGCGCGGTCATCGCCTGTCTTCTCCTTCTCGCGGGGCAGGGGCCCGGGTGGCCTTCGTTCGACCAGCGGCGTTGAAGGCACGGTTTCTTTCTGCTCCCCCCTTTGTGGACACGCCTCGTTTTCCCTCTCGCGTCGTCCCCGACTTTCACCATCTCGCCGCGAGATCATCCCTTCCGAACCAACGCCTTTCTTTGTCACGGGTCACCCACGATCTGCGCCGGAACCGTCCGGTTTGGTAACATGTTGAGATATCTTTCGATCTCCAGCACCCCCTCGATTGGTAAAGGGTGGTGCGACTCTTATCCGGACTGACATGACGAAGAAGAAGGTCAAAGCCGTGGGTCTGCTCTCGGGCGGACTCGACAGTACCCTTGCCGCCAAGTTGCTGCAGAACCAGGGCATCGAGGTGCTCGGACTCAATCTCTACACGGGATTCTGCGTGACCGAGACCCGACGCCGCGCGGGCACCTACACCCGCGAGACGTATCGGCCCAATGAGGCGCTCAAGGCCGGCGGCGACATCGAAGTGCCCGTCGAAATCGTAGACATCGCCGCCGAAGGCTATTTCGACGTCATCAAAAATCCCCGGTACGGGTACGGGGCCAATGTAAACCCCTGCGTCGACTGCCGCATTTTCATGTTCCAGCGGGCGAAGAAGTACATGGAAGAGGTGGGCGCCGATTTCATCTTCACCGGTGAAGTGTTGGGCCAGCGTCCGATGAGCCAGAAGCGCCATCCGATGCATATCATCGAAGAGCAGTCGGGCCTGAAGGGGTATCTGCTGCGTCCGCTCAGCGCGAAACTGCTCGAACCCACCATTCCCGAGCTTGACGGCCGCGTCGACCGCGAGCAGCTCATGGATATCAGCGGCCGTTCACGCAAGCCGCAGCTCGAGCTGGCGGTGAAACTGGGCCTTACCGACTGGGCCCAGCCGGCCGGCGGTTGCTGCTACCTGACCGACGAAAATTTCGCCCGCAAGTTCCGCGATTTGTTCGAACACGATCCTGAACGCGAGCTGCTCAAGCGCGACGTGAACCTGCTCACCCTGGGTCGTCATTTCCGTTTGAGCGAACGGGTGAAGTTCATCGTGGGCCGTAACGAAGCCGAGAACAACGCCATTGAGCGCGAGGCCGAAGGCGCCGTGTTGTTGAACACGCCCGACGAAATTCCGGGACCGACGACCCTGGTTGAAGGGCCTGCCGGCGACGCCGAGCTCGCCGTCATCGCGCGGGTAACGGCACGCTATTCCGACGCCGGCGCCGAAAGCGTTCCGGTTGAAATACGCCGGGGCGGCAAGGTAGAGACCATCGAAGTCGCGCCCATTTCCGACGCCGACCTTGAACCCATGCGAATCTGAACGCCGGCCGGGTCGCCGAACATGACCGTAAAAGCCGACCTGGGGAAATCTGCGTGGGTCGATCAGCCTGCAACGCGCTTCTACCGAGCATTTTGCTCTCTGCCGCATGGCGCACTGCGCAAGTGGGGCACGCAGTCGGGCTTCGGCGTGTAAATAACTGATAAAATAATGATTTCGCAGGGAAAAGATTAACCTCGCAGAAAAGTGAACGGAATATTTTCATGGCTACTGTCGAACAGGTTCGCGAAAATCTGAAGCGCGTCAAATACCCCGGCATGGAACGTGACATCGTTTCCTTCGGCATGCTGAAGGATGTCGCCGTCGAGGGTGGCCGCGTCCGTGTCGTACTCGACCCCAAGACCAGCGACCCGAAAATTCAGGACCAGGTTGCGGCCGGCGTGCGCGTGGCAATCGCGCAGCTCGAAGGCGTCGAGCGCGTCGATGTCGAACTCACCGGCAAGCAGGCCGCCGGTACCGTGGTTACCGGCGAAAAGGGCCAGGGACGCCCCGCTGCGCTGGGTATGGATCCTTGGGCCGGCCGTAAGCCCATTCCGGGCATTCGCACGATTGTCGCTGTGGCTTCGGGCAAGGGCGGCGTCGGCAAGTCGACCGTCGCCACCAACCTGGCCGCCGGACTGGCGAAGAAAGGACTCAAGGTCGGCCTGATGGATGCCGATATTTACGGCCCCAGCGTGCACATGATGTACGGCGCCAAGGACCTGCGTCCGACCTCGTACGATGGCAAGACCCTCGAGCCCTTCGTGAAGCACGGCGTGCGCTTCATGAGCCTCGGGCTGCTGTTGGGCAAGGATACGCCGGTCATCTGGCGCGGCCCCATGGTCATGAAAATGCTCGACCAGTTTCTGAACGATGTGAACTGGGGCGAGCTCGACACGCTGGTGGTCGATCTTCCGCCGGGCACCGGCGACGCGCAGCTCACACTGGTCCAGAAGGTTCCCCTTTCGGGCGCCGTCATCGTAACCACGCCCCAGAACGTTGCGCTCATGGATGCGGTGCGGGGCATGGAAATGTTCCGCCGCGTTGAGGTGCCGGTCATCGGTCTGGTCGAGAACATGAGTTTCTATCACTGCCCGAAGTGCGGTCACCAGGAACACATCTTCAGCCACGGCGGCGGCGCCGAAACGGCGAAGGAGTTGGACATTCCGCTCATCGGCGAAATTCCCCTGAACGCCTCGGTGCGCGAAGCCGGCGACGAAGGCACGCCCATTGTGGTTGCCGCTCCCGACTCGCCGGTGGCCAAGGCGTTCGAGAAGGTCGTCGACAAGGTTGCCGCGTTCGTTTCGCAGACCGAGAAAGCAACCCCCCCGGGCGATGGCCCGGAATACAAGCGCGTGCTCTGACCCGACCCGACCGACCGGGGGTATAATAAGAAGAGGTTCACGCGTTTCCTGGCGCGAACCACCGGGGAGGCAGATGTGGTGGTGAGGAAGGTCAAGCGGATCACGGTCGGTCTGCTCGCGTTATTGTTGAGTCTTATCGGGGCCATCGTACCGGTTTTTCCGGGATGGCCCTTTTTTATTGTCGGCATTCTTCTGTTGAGCTGGGACGTACGCCCCCTGCGACCCTGGCGGCTGAAGTTCGAGAGGCGTTTTCCGCGCTTTACGCTTCGAATTCGACGTTGGGAAGAGCGCTTCGGGCTGTGCGACGAAGTCATGCCGCACGCAGCCGTGAAATCCGATCGGCCGTAGGCGGTTGCACGACTGAAAAAAAGAGCCCCGCATGGGGCTCTTTTTTTGTCCGTTTGTTATCAGGTCTTCAGACGATCTACGAATCAGGGGGATCGTCAGATAAGGGGGATATCTTCAGGGCTTGGGCATGGCCACGAAGTACTGATTTTCGCCGCGCCGCACGAGCAGCCGGATGAGCTTGCCCGAATCGATGCCCCGCACCCCCTTGATGAAGGTTTCGACGTCGTTCACCTTCTTGCCGTTGATCTCGAGAATGACGTCGCCCCCCTGCATGCCCTTCTGCTCGGCGAGGCTGCCCGGCTCGACGCCGGCGATGAGCACGCCGGCCTTGATACCGTATTCCTGCGCCAGCTCGGGTGGTACCGTCTGCAGACGCAGGCCCAGGCGGCCCGATTCCGAATCGGAATCGAGCGACTCGGTCGCTTCGCCGCTCTCGTCTTCCAGCTCTTCGATGGTAACGGATACGTTCCGGCGCTTGCCTTCGCGAATCACCTGAAGCCTGGCCTTTTCACCCGGCGGGGTGGTGGCTACCAGCACCGGAAGGTCGCTGTGGTGCCTGATTTCCTTGCCGTCGTAGGAAAGGATGACGTCGCCCGCCTGAATGCCTGCCTTCGAGGCCGGGCTGTTGGGCACCACCTTCGACACCAGGGCGCCGTTGGCCGATTTCATGCCGTAGCTTTTCGCCAGGTCGGGGTCGATGTGCTGAATGAGCACGCCGAGCCAGCCGCGAGTCACGCGGCCCTGGTTCTTGAGCTGGTTCGCCACGCTGATGGCCAGGTTAATGGGAATGGCGAACCCGATGCCGGCGCTCTGGCCGGTGTTCGAGTAAATGGCCGTGTTCACGCCGATGACCTGGCCCTTCGAATCGATGAGCGGCCCCCCCGAATTGCCGGGGTTGATGCTGGCGTCGACCTGGATGAAGTCGTCGTAGGGACCCGCCCCGATCACGCGGCCCTTGGCGCTCACGATACCGGCCGTGACGGTGTGCTGCAGACCGAAGGGGTTGCCGATGGCCAGAATCCACTCGCCGATGCGCAGTTCGTCACTGTCGCCGATGGGCAGGACCGGAAGCTCCTGATCGGGTTCGATTTTAATCAGGGCAATGTCGGTCTTCACGTCCTTGCCGATGACCTTGGCCTGGTACTCTCGGTCGCCCGCCAGGGTCACGATGATTTCGTCGGCCGAGTCGACGACGTGATTGTTGGTAAGAATGTAGCCGTCTTTGTCGATGACGAAGCCGGTGCCCAGCGACTGCTGCCGGAATTCCTGGGGACGACCCTGGAAGAACCGATCGAGAAACTGTTCGAAGGGGTCGCCCGGACGGCCGCGCCGCGAGGCGAAGGGCGACTTCATGACTTTGGTCGTACTGATGTTGGCGACACCCGGTGTCAACTGCTCGACCAGATCGGCGAAGTTCGGCAGCACGCCGGCTTTGCCGCCGACCGCTACCGGCGGTGAGGCGCTTTCGCGCGTGGCGGCGCCGCTCGTCTGCGACTCGGTCTGCTGCGCCGTCGAATACGGCGTCATGTCGAGGCAGCTGGCAATGATGAGCCCGCCAATCAGAAAGGCAATCGCCGTCATCGCGAGCGTCGTTACAGAGTACTTCCTGTGCATGCTTGAAACCTCTTACTTCCCTCGTTGTTGGACGTAACGCAGGCGAAGCGCGTAAAGCAGCTGATCGAGGGCTTGCCCTTCTTCAAGCGAGAGGTTGCCCGTCGACTTTTCCTTCAGTACGCCGATGAGGTCGATGAACATGCCGGCCGCCGGAAGGTTGGCCGGAATGGACCGCCCCATCGGATCGGGCTCGCCCAGGTAAAGGGTTACCTGCTGAGCGAGAAACTCGAGCAGCGTGATGAAGTCGGCCGGCGGAAGCCCCGCCGCTTGCTGATCGGCGCGACGTTGGGCGGCCTCGCGACGCGACTCTTCGGTTTCGGGCTGCGCCTGCTTCTGTGCAGGCTGTTCAGCAGATTTCGTGCCGGACGGTTGCTGCGTGGGCTGTTCGGGTTGGGGCGGCGCGCCCGCCGGCGCCTGCTGCGGCTCTTGGCGGGGGGGCTGTTGGGCCGCCGCCGCAGCCTCGGCCGGAGCAACCCTGGGGGGCTCTACCCTGCGGTCGGCTTCGGGATTCTCGCGAATCTGGTCGCCCTCCTGAATGAAGCGGCGGCGATCGACTACCTTCAACTCCGAAGACTTTTCTTCTGCCATGAAACTTACTCGTCGTGATGCGGAAAAGGGAAAAACGGGGTGAACCTTGCGGCCCACCCCGTTAAACATAAGTAGCGGTTATCGATTTGTCAAAGGGGTAATGGGGCTCAAACCATCACCCGGTCGCGTTTTTCAACACTGAGCTTGCCGTCGACATAATCGATCTTGAAGGCGTCGGCGTCCTTCCACTGCAGGGTCATCGGAATTTTGACCAGCTCGTCGATACGTCGCTTGAGGAAGCGCGCGCCGTACTTGAAGCTGTACCCTGCTTCGGCAAGGTGCCTGATGGCCGCCTCGGTAACCTCGACCTCCTTGCCCTTCTCGCGTACCGCCTTGACCATCTGGTTGATGTAGATACGGGCAATCTGAAGCACCTGGTCTTCGGACAGGGGGTCGAACACCACGACTTCATCGATACGGTTGATGAACTCGGGCGTGAAGTGGGTCTCGACCTCGCGCATGATGGCCTGATGCAGCTCGCCCAGCTGGCGCTGTT
>JAWLBW010000279.1:0-6395 GCA_041687475.1 bacterium | reverse complement strand
CTTCCCCCTTGATGTATTTTTCGGGCTCGGCGCTGAACTTCTCGCGGCACTTCGGATTGCAGAAGGCGTGCAACGTTCCCTTGTATTCCAGCGTTCCCCCCTTGGCCGTGAGGGGATTCACCGTCATGCCGCACACCGGGTCGAGAATCTTCTCTGCCGAGGCGACATAGCTTTCCGGGTCGGCGGCGAACTTTTCCTTGCAGCGGGGGTTGCAGAAAGCGAACGTCCTGCCCTCGTATTCCAGGGTTCCGCCCTTGGCTGTGAGGGGCTTGACAGTCATGCCGCAGACCGGGTCGAGCACTTTTTCCTGGAGAAGGTACTTGCCCGGTTCGGCAGTGAACTTCTCACTGCAGCGCGGGTTGCAGAAAGCGTAGCGCTTCCCCTCGTGTTCCAGCACGCCACCCTTGGCGGTGTGCGGGTCGACGGTCATGCCGCAGACGGGGTCGGGCAGCCTTTCCCCCCGAAGATATTTCTCGGGTTCGGCCTGGAACTTCTCCTTACAGCGAGGGTTGCAGAACGCGTAGACTTTTCCCTCGTGTTCGAGCGTTCCGCCTTTGGCAGTCTGGGGATCGACGAACATGCCGCAGACCGGGTCAATGATCTTTCGGACGTGCTCAGCTTGGCGGGCATGTTCCTGGCGAGAATCGTCGTGGGGGCTGGCCATGAGATAGTCTCCACTGCGTTGGATGCGCAAGAAGAAGGGGGTAAGTATTCAATAATTCAGTTTATCAGATTAAGTAGCGCCGAACGCACGATGACGGAACGTGAACAGACCGTTCAACCGCGGCGGCGAATCAGAAACATGCGGTGCAGCACCATGCCGGCAATGAAGCCGCCTACATGGGCCCACCAGGCGATACCCCCGACCGGCACCGGCCCGATGCGTTCGATGGCCCCGCTGAGAAATTGAAAGAGGAACCACAGTCCGAGAAAAACCACGGCGGGAATTTCGATGAACAGCGGCCAGAAGATAATGGGAATGACCGTAAGCACCCGCGAGCGCGGAAACATGAAGAAGTACGCGCCCATGACGCCGGCGATGGCGCCCGACGCCCCGACCATGGGAATTTCGGCAGTGGGGTGGGCCACGAGCTGCGCCGACGACGACGCCACGCCGCAGACGATGTAGAACAGCAGGTAGCGAATGGGGCCCATGCGATCTTCGACATTGTCGCCGAAGATCCACAGTACCCACATGTTGAAGATGAGGTGCATCCACCCGCCGTGCAGAAAGAGCGAGGTCAGAAAGGGCAGGTAGTTGCCGGGGTCAAGGCCCTGTTCGACCGCCCATTGCGGATCGGTAAAGCGCCGCGGGGTAACGCCGAAATCGAGAAAGAACTGACCGATGCCCTCCATGCCCATGGTCAGCTCGAACAGCCACGCGACCACGTTCACGACAATGAGCGCGACGGTCATGTAGGGATACGTCTGGCTGGGTATGGTATCGCGAATGGGCAGCACGTCGCTTCATTGTAGCGGCAACCGACGCGGTCGGTGGTGCAGAGAGGTCGCCTTTCAACCGAAAACAACACAAACGCGGAACGCGGAACTCGGAGCGCGGAACGACAAGAAGCGCGGATGCGGAACTCGGCAACCGGCAACCGGGCCGCCGATTCCGGGTTTGCGATCTGGGATCTGGGATCTGCGATCGCTACAATGAACCGTTCACCCCGTTAACCGCAAGAAGTACAGGGAGCACGGAAATGGATTGGGTCAGTCGTATCATGTTGTGGGCGCACATCGTTTCGGTCGTCACGTGGATCGGCGGCATCTCCTACATTCTGTTCGTGCTTCTGCCCGCGATGCCCAACGTGGCCTTGCGCGATCGCGCCCGTTACGTGCCTGTACTGCTGCGCCGCTTTCTGTGGGTGGTGTGGGTTTCGGTGGTGGCCATTTTCGTGACCGGTCTGTACCGCATCTTCTTCGTGTGGAATGCGGCCGAGGCCGCTTTCTGGGGCACACCCCAGGGGCGCACACTGGTCGAAAAGCTCGGGCTCGTCGGCGCCATTCTGGTGGTCGTGCTGCTCGTGACCTTTCGCGTCGTGCCCGGCGCCATCGCCCACGTGGCCACCCACGCCGATGACCCGGCCGACGCCTACAAATGCCCCCAATGTCTCAAGGTCATCGGCGGCATGAAGCGCCACCTGCAGGTGGGCTTTGCCATCGGGTTGGTCATCATTCTCTATGGGGTCATGCTGCGGGGGTGACTGCCGGTCGTCGCTTACCGGATTACAGGGTGTCCTATCCCATTCCTCGATACCGGCGCACGAGAAGGACGAGTCATCGCGCTTACGTTCAACCGATAAGCTACGGAGCCTGGAACTGCCGGGACAACCGGGGGCTTTTCAGGGGAGATTTCGGCCGTCGCGAAGGGCGGGGGGTGCCTTCATTTTCACCGCGAAGGGGCTTGCAGGCCGGAACAGGGCCTTGGATGTCGATTGCCGGAACGGTTTGGGGAAAAGCGCAAAAATGAATACCCCATTCATTTTTGTAGGGCCAATGAGCGCTTCGGCCTGAGGCGGCGTCCATATTTGCGCTGCAATAGTGAATGATCCATTCATTATTGATGTTTTCTCGACTCGCCGTTGGACTACCGCTTATCGAGAACGCAGTCGCGCTATGCGCCCCGTTATCGGCTGCGGCAAGGGCCGGGGCAGGAACAGGCGAGGCCGGAAAGTCAGAGGCATGCTGCCCGGCAGGTCGGGGCTGGGGGGCTTCGGCACCCGGTGGTGCATGAAGGGAGCGGAAGCCGAACCCGACATGGGGGCCGGGTTCGTGGTGTTGTCTGATTCCCCTTCCTCGGGAAGGCAAACGATCGCCCCGGGCGACGCTCGTGGTGGAAGGCGGCGGTCTGTTATTCCCAACAAAAATATCAAGCCATTCTGTTAGCGTCGTTAACATATGAATACCCAGAATCGGGTATTTTACTTTTCTTGTTTCTTTTTTGTTGACATCGCCGAACAAGGCGTTTTATATTCGCGGCACGCTAACCCGACCGGAGCAATGCCGTGATCGCCAAAACCCTTGCCGCAGCCGTACTTGGAATCGACGCGTATCTCGTAGATGTCGAGGTCGATATTGCCTTCGGGCTGCCTGCCTTCGCGACGGTAGGGTTGCCCGAAGGGGCCGTTCGCGAGAGCAAGGAACGGGTCAAGTCGGCGATCAAGAATGGCGGCTATCAGTATCCCCAACGCCATATTACCGTTAACCTCGCACCAGCCGATGTCAAAAAGGAGGGCGCCGCCTTCGACCTGCCCATCGCCATCGGCATTCTGGCTGCGAACGGCGAAATTCCCTTCGACGCCCTGACCCGTTACGTCGTGCTGGGCGAGCTTTCACTGACCGGCGACGTGAAAAGCGTACGCGGCGTGTTGCCGATTGCGGTGGCGGTAGGTAAACGGAAGGACCTTGCGCTTATCGTACCCGAAGAGAATGCGGCCGAGGCGGCCGTGGTCGAGGGGCTGCCGGTCTATGGCGTTCGCACGCTGCGTGAGGTGGTCGACTTTTTGAACGGCGACACCGAGCTTGACCCCGTGCAGGTCGATCGGGAGCGCATTTTCGCCGAAAGTTCGCGGTACGACGTCGACTTCTCCGACGTGAAGGGGCAGGAACACGCCAAGCGCGCGCTCGAGGTGGCGGCCGCCGGGGGGCATAACATTCTACTCATCGGCCCGCCCGGCAGCGGCAAGACCATGCTCTCGAAACGCATACCCACGGTGCTGCCGTCGATGAGCTTCAACGAGGCTCTGGAAACGAGCAAGATTTATTCGGTGTCCGGACTGCTGGGCAAATATCACTCGTTGGTCGCCCGAAGACCCTTCCGGTCGCCGCACCACACCATCAGCGATGCCGGTCTGATCGGGGGCGGCGGCGTGCCTCGCCCGGGCGAAGTCAGCCTCTCGCACAACGGCGTGCTCTTTCTCGACGAGCTTCCCGAGTTCAAGAAGGGCGTGCTCGAAGTGATGCGCCAGCCGCTCGAAGACGGACAGGTTACCATCAGTCGCGCGGCCATCAGTTTGACCTATCCGGCCCGCTTCATGCTGGTGGCGGCCATGAATCCCTGTCCCTGCGGGTTTCTCGGCGACAGCCAGCATACCTGCACCTGTTCGGCCGTCAACATACAACGCTATCAGAGCCGGGTGAGCGGTCCGCTGCTCGATCGAATGGACATTCAGATCGAAGTGCCGGCCATTCGGTATCGCGAACTGAGCTCCGACGAAACGGGTGAAAACAGCGCGGCCATACGCGCCAGGGTCGAAGCGGCCAGGCACGTGCAAAGAGCGCGTTACGACGGCTCGCAGATTCACTGCAACGCACAGCTCGCCCCCGGTTCGATGCGCGAGGTCTGCGCGGTGGGCGATGAAAGCCGACGCCTGCTTGAGAGTGCCGTAGATCGCCTGGGCATGAGCGCCCGCGGTTACCACCGCATACTCAAGGTCGCCCGAACCATCGCCGATCTGGAAGGCAGTTCACGTATTGAATCTGCGCATATCAGTGAAGCAATTCAATACCGTACGCTTGACCGAACCTTCGTGTCCTGAGAGGAGAAAGCCGATGAGAGATTACAGGAAGCTCGACGTCTATCACTCGCTGGATCAGTTGGCGCTCGAGGTGTTCGCCGCTGCCCGCTCGCTTGCCCCCGAAGACCGGCCGGTCATCGGCGACCAGATGCAGAAGGCGGTTTCCAATGCACTTTCGGCTGTGGTGCGAGGCTGTTCGACGCGCAATTACACGTCCTTCATTCCTTATCTCGAAGAAGCGCACGGAGCGACCGAAGAGCTGGGGCAGTGGCTGCGGGTGGCCCAACGCATGAAAATGCTGGATCTGCCTGAAAGCGATTTTCTGCTGCAGCGCCAACGAGGTTGTTCGCAGGAGGTGTTGCGATTGCTGAAGCGCATGCTTTTTCGTGCCGAAGAAGCCGGCGAGTTGTCGCCGGATATCGACGCCGACGCCTGGGGGCAGGAAACGGCTGTCGGGGGCATCGCGACCTTGCCCGCGCCGGCGAGAAAGGTTTCGCGTCCCAGGGTGCCCGGTTCGAAATAAGCGCGCCCGGGCAGCGTCCCGTTGCATGGTTACAGGGTACGCAAGGAGTGTTCGTTCACTGCGTTTATCGGATACATCCGCAGAAGGAGGTGAGTGCACATGCTGGAAGTCTTCGCGATTCAGGAGAATGCGGGAAAGACGAAGGACAAGTCGATCTGGACCAAGATCGGTTCGGCCTTCGAGAACAAGGACGGCTCGCTGAACATCTACCTCAACGCGCTGCCGCTCGACGGCAAACTTCAGGTTCGGACCCGCAAGGAAGCCGAGCCGGTCTGAGGCAGGTGCCGTGTGTTACCCGACGGCAGGTGCGGTGTTCCCTTCATCTTCCGGCGGGTCTGTGTTTCATAGTGGTTGGACGGCGCGGCGCCCTCTCGCTTGAGGGCGCCGTTTTTCATGATGCACGAACAGGGCTACGAACACGACGGTCGCAGGTGAACAAGGTGTTGTTTCCGGGAAGTGAAAGCCTCTCCCTCCTTGACTCACCCCACCCGCTTCGCTATAGTAAATCCCTTGGAGGCAGACCCCCATGGCCACACTTGATCTCGACATTCTGCAAGGCAGCCTCGAAAAGCTCGTCGACGACGACCCGGGCATTACCGGCGCCGCCATCGTAAGCCCCGATGGCCTGATTCTCGTCTCGACGCTTACCGAGCGCGACACGAACGACCGCATTGCGGCCATGACGTCTGAAATGCTGGCCGCCGGCAACATGACCACCCGCGAGTTGAACTACGGCGAATTCTTCCTGAATCTCGTGTTCGGTACCGAGGGCGGCACGGCCGTGCGCGGCATTGACGAAGAGATGGTGCTGTGCACGCTGTTCAGCCGCCAGGCCAATGTCGGCCAGGTCGTGCAGCACGTCAACCGTACGGTCAAGCGCATTCTCTCCTTGTCCTGATCGGCGCGGCCGCCTCTCTCCACCTCCTCCGTTTTCCTGCATTTCTGCGCCCGTAGCTCAGCTGGATAGAGCGCTGCCCTCCGAAGGCAGAGGTCACAGGTTCGACTCCTGTCGGGCGCACCAATTCTTGAAAGATCCCAGATCGCAGATCCTAAATTCCAGAGTCAGCTGCGCGGCTTCGGTCTGACGTTCAGACTATATCAGACTGTCAGACTGTCAGACTGTCAGACACCGGCCCCTGTTCCCGGCGCCCTGCGACGAGGGTACCCGAGGACTGCGACAGGTCCAATGATATCCGCTTTTTCGTTGAGGACCAGGGAGCTTAAACGAGGGGAGTCCCACGTCGCAGTTTGGATTTCGACTGGTCGTACGAGCAGCGTGCCAGCGAACACGTGCTCCAAGGCCTGCACGCCTGGGGTACACTGGTTGTTCGTCAAAACATGGGTACCACTCA
>JAWLBW010000278.1:0-6396 GCA_041687475.1 bacterium | reverse complement strand
GTCCCGACGCATCGAATTTTTCGTTCACCCGCGCCACCAGAACTTCCGGTCGCAACAGGGCGTAAGTCTCGGTGAACACGAAGGCGCCGCGCAGCTGCTCCTGGGCACGGGCCGTACCCATTCGCCCCGGAGTCGCGCCCATGATGGCGGCCGGCTTACCCTTGAGCGGCGCCTTACCCGGCGGACGCGAGGCCCAGTCGATAGCGTTCTTGAGCACGCCCGGTATGCCGTGATTGTACTCCGGCGTCACGACCAGAATGGCGTCGGCCGCGTAAATGGCGTCCTTGAACGCCTTCACCGGCGGCGGATCGCCCTGCGCCTCGACGTCTGCGTTGAAGAGCGGTACGTCAATCAGGTCGTGCACGTCAATCTGCATGCCCGCGGGCACGAGCTCGCGGGCGGCGGCCAGCAGCTTACGATTGTACGAATCTCTGCGAAGACTTCCGGCGAATCCGAGAACGCGAATGTCGGCCATGGCTGCACCTCCTCGGATTCAACATGGCACAACGGGCTCGATTGCCGTAGAGTCTGCGGCTGCGGAACGACGTCTGACTGTCAGACTGTCAGACCCTCGGATCGCGACCAGCCGGATGCACCGGCCGACTATCCGGCTGCACCAAGGTCGCCTTCGTTCACCCGACCGAAAGATCCAGGCCGGACGGCTCCTTTCATAATATGAAAGCAAACAAGGGGAAGCCTCGGATGCAGCCGTGCAGCACGGTCACACCCACTCGCGCGGCTGCCGCAGCACCTGTGTCAGCCGGTCTTCTTCGCTTCCGGATTCGGGGTGTTGGTCGTATTCCCAACGGGCGGTCAGCGGAAGCGACATGAGTATGCTCTCGATGCGTCCCCCCGTTCGCAGGCCGAAGATCGTGCCTCGATCGTACACCAGGTTGAACTCGACGTAGCGACCGCGACGCAATTGCTGCCAGCGCTTGTGGTCGTCGTTGAAGGGCATGTCCTTCCGTCGTTCGACCAGCGGAACATAGGCGGGCACGAAGGCCCCCGCGCAGTCAGCCACGAAAGCAAAGATGTCTTCGGCCGGTTTGTCGTGCTGATTGTCGAAGAAGATGCCCCCGACGCCCCGTGTCTCGCCCCGGTGCGCGATCAGAAAGTATTCATCGCACCACTTCTTGAAGCGGGGGTAGTACGTGGGGTCATGCCGGTCGCAGGCGTCCTTGTGCACGCGGTGAAAATGGCTCGCGTCTTCGTCGAACAGATAGCTCGGCGTAAGATCCGCGCCGCCGCCGAACCACCACGAACCCGGCTTGCTGCCGTCGCCGCGCACGAACAGGCGATAGTTCGCGTGCGCCGTGGGCGCCATGGGGTTATTCGGGTGAATGACCAGGCTCACGCCCGTCGCGTAGAACGACAGGTCGACTTCGTCGGTCAGGTGGGTTCCGCCCCCCATGCTCTTCGCCGCCTCGGGCGACAGCTTGCCATACACCACCGACACGTTCACGCCGGCCTTTTCGAAGACATTTCCATCCTGCAGCACGCGGCTTCGGCCCCCGCCGCCGCCTTCCCGTTCCCACGCATCTTCACGAAAAGAATTACCGTCGACCCGTGCTATGGCCTCGCAGATTTGATCCTGGGTTTCGCGAACCAGCTTTTCCATCTTTGCGCGCATTTCATTCATGACGAACCTCGGCATGGGCGTGGCGGTAGGGATAATGGCAAAGGCTTCAGTGTGCCATGCGGGTTGTACGGTTGCACGCCGAACCGGCAAGCAGGTTGCACCTCGAATCGGCGATGGGGAGAGCTTGCGCAGAATCTTCCACTCGCAGGTACCCACACTCCGAAGGTAGGCGATATCAAGCCGTCGGCGGTCCGATCAACCTTCACCCGCCGTCCCGATGCGGTATCTTGAATGGTGCAACTTCAACTCAAGCCATCATGACGAAGCCGTTTCCTTACGTCCTCCTGCTCCTTCTGGCCATCCTTTTTCCGCTGACCTCGTGCAGTACCCTGGGTACCTCGGCGCAGGGCGATCGTCTTGCCCGCATGCAGGCTTCGCCGCAATACAAGGACGAAGTCTTCGTAAACGCCCTTCCCCAGGAAAGAAAGCGGAAGAAGAAGCGCAACTTCGTCGACGCCCTGCGCATGGTCAAGAGTTTCGCCGAACGCGATTCGTTGCTGTCGCCGACAGAAGCCCTTCCCGTTATCGATCTATCGAGAGTGGCGTTCGGGGCGCCCTCGACCGACCTCACCGTACGTTGGCTCGGCCATTCGACCATGCTCATCGAAATCGAGGGGAAACGCATTCTGACCGATCCCATCTGGTCGAAGCGAGCCTCGCCGGTGCAGTTCGTCGGGCCGAAGCGCTTCACGCCGCCGCTCATTCCCTTGGAAGATTTGCCCCCGCTCGACGCGGTGCTGATTTCCCACGACCACTACGATCATCTCGACACGGCCACCATCAAGGCCCTCAAGGATAAGGTCGACTTCTACGTGCCGCTCGGCGTGGGCGCGCACCTCGAATACTGGGGCGTCGCACCGGAACGCATTCACGAAATGGACTGGTGGGAAGAAGCCACGCTGGGCACGCTGCGCATCGTCAGCACCCCTTCGCGCCACTTTTCGGGACGAAGCATGGGCGATCGCAATCACACGCTGTGGACTTCGTGGAGTCTGGTCGGTGAACGGCGCCGAGCCTTCTTCAGCGGCGACACCGGGCTCACGCCTGAGTTTGCCGAAATCGGCGAGCGCCTCGGCCCCTTCGACATCACCATGCTCGAAACGGGCGCCTACAACCAGCGCTGGGCCGACATGCACATGGGCCCCGAGCAGGCAGTGGTCGCGCATCGGGCGCTGCGGGGAAAAATCATGGTGCCCATTCACTGGGGCCTCTTCAACCTCGCCATGCACACGTGGACGGAACCGGCCGAGCGCCTTCGCGTCATTGCGCAACGCGACGGCGACCTCATTGCCCAACCGCGCCCCGGCGAGCTGATAGGCGCCGGGTTGCCGATTCCCGGTGCCCAATGGTGGCCGAACGGCGAGTGGCAGACCGCCGAAGAGTCGCCCGTCTGGTCGTCGGCCATCGATCCCGATTGGCTGCGCCGTTACTGGCCGGCGCCCGCTGCCACGGTTGCACGGTAGGGCGCGCGGCGCGTCTGCAAGACGAGACAGGTGAAAGGCGTACTGCTTTTCGAACGTTCAGAGCTCCAACGCAACCCACTCACCATTCGCGGTACGATAGCCCCATGGGCGCGTGCGCGCAGGCCTCCCGGTTGTGAAGCGCCCGGGTTACCGTCATCGTACCGGCAGCCAGCCGGCGGCATGTATTTGTGGCCGTTGCGGCCACATACGTTACCGTTCCTGGAAACACGGCTCCGGGTTCGAAACGCGCTCCCTCGAACTCGGCCATGATTGTCAGCTCCTTGAGCTCATAAAGTCTGTTCAGGCGTGCGCTCGCCCGAAAGGCATCAGGCTCGGCGGGGCCGGTCACGCGCACCGGCGCGAACCAGAACTGTGAACCACAGACTCGCGTACCTCCGGACACCCAGCACTCGGCAGACTGCTGCTCGATCGACTCGACCTGCGGCCAGAGCCAATCGCACGCCGGGTCGGTTTCGCCGGTGGTGGCAAGATCGTAGCGTACGCCTAACATCTGGGAATAGGCAGTGGTCGGCAACACCTCTCCCAGTTGGCGACCTATTTCAATGATGCCGGTGATACGGATACCTGCTGCGCCCTTCGTCACGGAAAGCTCGAGGGGAACGCCCTCTATTTCGGCTGGTTCGCCGTCGATCTCCAGGGGCCCTCGTACTTGCGTACCATCGTCTTCTTCGATTCGAACCTTATACACCATGCCATCGAATGCAACACACATGGCATCGGGGTCATCGCTCGCCCGGCGCACCGAAATGGGCCCGTGCTTGAGCGGGTCATCGCCTGAAGATGCGTAAACGCCCTCGAGTGAATCCAACGCCGAGCCCGTGCAGGCAACGAAGCTCGCGGCAAGTACCATCAGCGGCAGTGAACGTGAAAGCTGCATGTAAACTTCCTCTTTCCCGAAAAACTCGCAAAGATTCACAAACACCAGGCGAACGACGCAAGGCCCTGCGCTATCAGAAAGCAATAATCACTTGCGAGGTTATACCGTATTGCGGTTACGTCGAGCAAGCGCGATGCGAGTGGGCGCGCGACTAGGCGACGGACCACGCAGGAACCTTCATCGGCTCGCCTCTACTTCTCACCGCTGGAGCCTGCCCTTGAGTAGTGGCCAAGGGTGTATCCCCCTCACCCGTGCTGCACGGACCATTCCCCTCGGCAAGGCACTCGGGTATAATATGGCAAACTGAGATTTTTTGACCCGGAGCCCCACTTCCATGCTGCTCGAACAACCGTCGACCCGTTACCGTGAACTGACCCGCATGCCCAACGGCGAGTTGGAAAGCGTCTTTCGCGCGGCCGTACAGCCGAAGCCCGAAAGCCTCGTCGGCTTCGAGTGGCGCGGATACAACACGCCGTTCTTCGCCCGGTTGCTCGGCATTCAGAAGTTCATCAAGGGCTTCTTCCTCGAAGGTAACGACAGCCTGGTCGAAGGCTACAATGTGCCCGTTCGCCAGAACGGCATCGACGGTCCCTGGCTGCACAAACCCAGCGCCGATGCGCCGAAGCGGTTCGGCTTCTATCACGTCTATCCGGTGCGCGCCGACGAACGCGACAATCTTTACCCCAACGCCCTGCTGCTCAACTACGGTGCGAGCACGCGCAATCCGTTTTACCGTGTGGAACGCGTATTGCGCGACTATGTCGTGCAGCCCGACGCGTCGAACCCCGATCTGCTGATCGGCAAGGCCTACCTGGCTTTCGGTCCGGTGCGCGTACCCTCGAACTTCTTCATTCTCGAGCGCCTGCGTCCCGTTACCTGGGGCAGCTGAGTCTGCATTACATGCGCCTGAACCAACTGGGCTGGAACTCCTTCTTCGACGAACACTTCGCCCCCTTGCGCGAGCAGGGGCTTGAGCCCGCCCGCGTGGCCATTCAACACCCCGGGCTCTACACGCTGTACACCGAACAGGGTGAACGACTGGCGCACATGGCCGGCAAGTTCCGGCATACCGTACGTGACCCGGGCGAATACCCCGCCGTGGGCGATTGGGTGGCTGCCATTATTCGCCCCGAGAGCGAGCAGAGCACGGTCGTGACCGTACTGCCTCGCCAGACGCGATTTTCGCGCAAGGTCGCCGGCGAGGAAACGAAGGAACAGATTATCGCCGCCAATGTCGAAACCCTGTTCATCGTCAGCTCCCTGAATCGCGAATTCAATCCGCGCCGCACCGAGCGCTTCCTGCTTCTCGCCCGCGAAAGCGGCGCACAGCCGGTCATCGTATTGTCGAAGGCCGACCTGGCCGAAGACCTCACGGCTTACCTCGAAGAAGTGCGCGGCGTTGTGGGCGATGCCCCCATTCACGCCATCAGCAGCGCGCGCGACGAGGGCCTCGAACAACTTCGCCCCTATCTGGGCGAAAACCGAACGGTGGCGGTGGTCGGTTCGTCGGGCGTGGGCAAATCGACCCTCATCAACCGCCTCATCGGCGAAGACCGCCAGGCGGTACGCGAGATTCGCGAATACGACGACAAAGGCCGTCACACCACCACCCACCGCGAGCTCATCGTTCTTCCCCAGGGCGGCCTCATCATGGATACCCCGGGCATGAGTGAAGTGGCGCTGTGGGAGGGCACCCAGGGCATTCAGGAAAGCTTCGAAGACATCGACGCCATTGCCGAGAATTGCCGCTTTCGCGACTGCCGTCACAAGACCGAACCAGGCTGCGCAGTGCTCGAAGCGCTGAAATCCCAAGCGATATCCAAGGGAAGATACGAAAGCTATCTCAAGCTGCAGGACGAGCTCGAAGCCCTCGAGAAGAAGCAGCAGGAACGCGAGTGGAAGCAGGAAGGTCGACGCACCCGCTTCAACCGGTCGCTGCGGGCGAAGAAGGCGAAGAAGAAGTGATGGACGGTTGCACGGCGGACGTCGGACGGCGGTTTCACCCCCGGCCGTGAACCTACTTGCCGACCGTGCCCCCTGAAAGGCTGATCATTGATCACATTTCTTTGCAATGCCTTGGGCCGACTCCGATGACTGGTTGTCTGGGTTAAGTGCTGAGGCCCGGAGGGCCGGCTTATGCTAAGCCCAGGACGCAAGTCCTGGGTTACGTGGGCGAAGGTGTTGGTGGAACCCCGGAGGGGTGGCTCATCATTTCCCAAGGTGTTAACCCTGGGCCAATTCGCCGGTCTCCTGACCCAGAGATTGACCATTTTCCTTACAGCCGGTCGCACGGAGAACCCGGGGTTTTCACCCCGGGCAAAGAGAAGTCACCCCTTCGGGGTTCATTTCTATTTCCTTTCTGATACCCAGGACTTACGTCCTGGGCTACAACTGAG
>JAWLBW010000277.1:0-6404 GCA_041687475.1 bacterium | reverse complement strand
GCTGCTGCTGCTGGCAGGCGAGGTGGACGAGGCCAGGGAGCGCTTCGACGCGCTCATCGACCGCTTCACGCCGGCGGATTTCGATCCTGCCGTGCTCATGCGGATAGGTGTGGCTGCCGACGGCGCCGGTGATGACGAGATGGCCCTTCCCGCGCTTATGGCGGTTGTAGAAACTTACTCGCAGAGCGAGCAGGCCCCGACGGCCGCACTCCGCGCGGCAGAGATAGTAAGGAGGCATGGGAACACCGCACGGTCAATAGAGATATTGAAGGGCATACAATCGCGCTGGCCCGATTCGGAGGCCGCGTTGACCGCGGCGACCCGGCTGCGCGAGTTGCAGTAGAAGATCATGGATGCAAATCGCCGGGCGTGGTATCCTGACGCAGTGAGTAGATCATTCTGACGATGCCCGAAGGGGGCGGTGAGCGTGTTCCGAAGTCCGCACAAGCGACAGGGTTCCGCCGCAGGTGCAGTACTCGTGGTCATCCTGCTGGCATTGGCGGCCGGCGGCGCGTGGTACTTTGTGTTCCGGTCCACCCCGGAGAAGACGGTCGCGGCCATGCTCGAAGCGGTGCGAGTCGGCGATCAGCGGACGACCGCCGAATATCTCACCGACGTGACCGCCACAGAGGGTAACATTGTCATGGGACTCACCCGCCGACTCGCAGCGGACGCGACTGGTGAGCCGGAGTACGTGATCGGAGAGCCGGAAATCGTTGACGACCGGGCGACGGTGCCGGTGCAGTTCCCGGTCGGCGGCACATTCCGCACGCTCACCGGGATGGAGTCGGTCACCATCCCCTACGTCCTCCATCGCCAGGGTCGAATCTGGCTGGTTGACGTTTCGGACACGCAGGAGGAGATCGGGCAGAGAATCACCGACGGGGCGCTCGACATGCTGCGGAGCTTGATGCCGCAGGAAGATTCACCCGAGGACCCCGAAAGAGGCGAGCGACATATCTGACGGTCATGGACGTTTCAACACACTCATGAGGGATCACCTCATGCGTATCAGACGCGCGTTGGGAGCAGAGACAGATGAGCGACGACCAGACGACAGACAACGAGCGGACGCCAGACAACGAGCCCACGGGAGACAAGGAGCCCATGGCAGGCAGTGAGCCTGCGCCTGAGGGCGACCCGCCAGAAAGCGACGAATACGGTGAAGACGAGCAGCCCGAAAAAGAGCGCCGAACGAAAACTGAGCAACATATTCATTTACCTGGCCCCGGCAGGCCAAGCTTCTGCATGACCTGCTGAATGTCCTGCCAGACCGCTCGCTTTTCGGCTTGGTTCCTGAGCAGGTACGCAGGGTGAAAAGTGGGCATGACGTCTATGTCGCCGTACTTGTAAAACGTGCCGCGCAACCGCGAGATGGGTACCGACACGTTCAGCAGCGCCTGGCTGGCGGGCGCACCGAGGGTCACAATGACCCGGGGATTCACGGCGGCAATCTGTCGACGCAGAAACGGATAGCACGACTCGACTTCGTCGAGCATGGGCGTACGGTTGTTGGGCGGACGACACTTCACTACGTTGGCGATGTACACGTCGTCTCGCGAGATGCCCATGGCCTCGATAATCTTGGTCAACAACTGACCGGCGGCCCCGACAAAGGGCAGGCCTTGCCGATCTTCGTCTTCGCCCGGTCCCTCGCCGACAAACATGAGTTCTGCCGCGGGGTTTCCGTCGCCCACGACGATATTCGTACGCCCCTCACTCAAACGACACCGGCGACAGCCGGTAAGGTCGGCGGCTATCGCAGCCAGGGTGTCGGTATCGGCAGCAGCGGCAGCGGACGCAGGCCCGACATCGGGGCGGCGCGAGGTCTCAGCAGGTCGCGGGGGAGGCGCGACGTAAGGTCGGCCCGCCGTCTCAGCAGGTCGCGGGGGAGGAGGCGGAACGTCACGGGGGCGCGCGGGCGGTTCATCCATGCGCGTTCCGCTTGCGGGGGCGCCGGCCGCCACGGGTTCGGGCCGACGCACCTGCGGCTCACCTGCGGGTCGCGACGGTACGGGGGCCTGTACTTCGCGCGCGGGCGCTCCGGCAGGCCGGGGGGCGGCAAACAGCGAAGCGTCGCGCGGGGGCAACGACAACTCGGTTATACCCAACGACCGCAACTCATCGAGGTGGTCGGCGGCGGCGGTCAGTATTTCCTTCCAGGCGTTCATGAGAATGGGGATACTTCCAGACCGGCCAATCTGCCGGAAATCAGCTGCATGTTCTATAATTTGTGTTCCACTTCGCCGCGCTTTCTCTTCATCCGGATACGCATGGCCTTGACGTGGGCCAATGCGAGAAAGGCTTCGAGGCCGGACACCGATTGGGAAAGTCGCTCAACAGTGATTATATTTGGTTAAAGGATACGCGGCCAATCGCGTGACCTGTCGCCATTGTGTATGTATTCTATCAACAGGGGGTAGCAAATCCATGTATTTCGTTGTGGTATTGGTCGGTCTGTTCATCTTTCTCCTGTCGCCCACCGACGCCTTTGCGTGGGGGCCGGCAACTCACCTGCGCTTCGCCAGCGAAGTACTTGTGAACCTGAACATGCTGCCCCAGACCCTTCGGGTACTGATTGCCGCCTACCCGTTCGATTACCTGTACGGAAACCTGGCCGCCGATCTGATTCTCGGCAAGGCCCATATCGATTACCGCCTGCACTGCCACAGCTGGGACGTCGCCTTCGACGTGCTCGACAAGGCGCCCGAAGAACCCCAACAGGCCTTCATGTGGGGTTACATTACACACCTGGCGGCCGACACCATTGCCCATAACATATTTATTCCCGCCCAGGTGCTGCGCGACGACGCCCCGCGGGGCTTCAAGCATGCCTACTGGGAAGTGCGCTACGACGCGCGCGCCGACCGGCATGTCTGGGAAATGGCCGGTAAGATTCAGAAGTTCGTCGATGCGGGCGACGACAAGCTGCTCATGCAGCAACTCGATGAAACCATCTTTCCGCACCGGGTGAACAAGGCCATCTTCAACTCCATGCTTTTCGTTAACAATTTCAAGCAGTGGAGAAAGGCGGTCGACACCATCAACGATCGCTCGACATGGCGCTTTCACCCCGAAGACAGCCACAGATACGACCACCTGGCCATGAACAGCATCTTCGACATGCTGATCAACCGGAAGGATTCGCACGCCTACCACAACGACCCTACGGGGCAGCGCATGCTTGACCTTGCGGTCAAGCTGCACAAACAGGGGCGCAGGCTGCGCAAGAAGCCCGACTACGACAGGGAAATGCATTTCAAGGAGCTTGCGCCGATTCTTGAATTCGACTTTCCGGCCAAGCACTACACGAACCTGTACCCCGAGCGTCACCCGGGGGCCGGTTCAGCCCTGCTGCAGGCTCTCGAGCCCTCGTTTCTGCGCAAGCAGCTCGACGACCCGGGTGAGTATGCGCCCGGCTACCTCGGTCTTGCCGAGCAGGGGTAGGGGCTCGACGTCGTCGGCGCCGACAAGAAAAACCCGATTGGTGGCCGTACCGAAACCGCTTCCGGCCTCGGTCACGTCGTTGGCGACGATGAAGTCGCATGACTTGCGGGTAAGCTTGTCGCGTGCATGGGCCAGCACGTCGGTGGTTTCGGCCGCGAATCCGACGAGAATACGTTCGCTTTTTTCCTTCGACAGAGAAAGAAGGATGTCGGGCGTGCGGGTCAGCGAGAGCTGATCGTCTCCGCTTTTCTTTTTGACCTTGTGCGCTTCGCGAACGACGGGCTTGTAATCGGCCACGGCCGCCGAAGCCACGAATACGTCGACATGCTCCCAGGCCTCGCGGCAGGCTGCGTACATTTCGTCGGCGCTCTCAACACGCACGACCGTGCCGATGGAATCGGGCACCGGGTCGGTCGTGGGGCCCAGCACCAGCGTGACCCGGGCCCCCCGACGGGCGGCGTCGGCCGCCACGGCAATGCCCATCTTTCCCGTCGAAGGGTTTGAGAGAAAACGAACCGGATCGAAGTGCTCGCGGGTGGGCCCGGCGGTAACCAGCACGTTCACCCCTTCCAAATCGCGTACGGGCGCTGCAGCCTCGGCAACGGCTTCGGCAATAACCGCGGGATCGGCAAGCTTTCCCTTCCCCTCCCAGCCGCAGGCGAGCAGACCTTCGGCCGGCTCGACGATGCGATAGCCGAGCTCGTCGCGCAGCGTGCGCAGGTTGCGCTGTACGAGGGGGTGATTCCACATATTGACGTTCATGGCCGGGGCCAGGACCACGGGCGCCCGGTTTACGAGCAGCAGCGTCGTGAGAAGATCGTCGGCAATGCCGCCGGCCAGTTTTCCCACCAGGTTCGCGGTAGCCGGCGCCAGCACGACCACATCGGCCTCGTCGGCCAGCGAGACGTGCTTGATCTCGGCCCCGGCAGCCAGATCGAAGGTGTCGGTGAGCACCGGGTTGCCCGCCAGCGTCTGGAGCGAGAGCGGCGTAATGAACTCGGTGGCGCTGCGGGTCATGACCACATCGACATGGGCGCCCGCCTTGACCAGCAGGCGCACCAGTTCGGCCGACTTGTAGGCGGCAATTCCGCCGCTGACCCCGAGAAGAACCTTTTTGCCCTGAAGCGTCATCATTTCAACATCATAGCCCGGGCAGGGCGTTTTTTCACGCTTTCATCACGGGCGAACCCGGGCCGGCGGTCGTTCGGGCGACCGTTCTTCTGCTATTCTATAGTGTTCACAAGGTAATGATATGTTTGCTATCGGTACGCAATTTCCCGACCTGACGTTACCCTCGAGTAAGGGGGGCACGGTGCGCCTGGGCGAAGTCTATGCGAGAGGCCCGCTTGTGCTCGCGGTCGTTCCGCGCAATAAGCGCAGCATGTGGCTCGACGAGATTTCACGACGGATCACGAAATGGCTGCTGCAGGAATTCGTAAACGTTTACCTCATCATCGACGTCTCGCAGGGCGAAGCCCGCGACATCTGCGACGACTTCGGTATTCAGGCTGCGATTCTGAGCGACGACCAGCTCGCGGTGTATCCTGCAGGCGAGGGCTTTTACCGCCTGAATGAGGCGGGGGGCATCGAGGCAGCGGTGGCCGCAGATGAAGAGCTTTCGGCGCTCGACCGGCTGTTCGCGAAGTAGCCCATTCCCATCTTGCGAAAATCTGGCTTCGATTGTTATACTTATTGATTCCCATTGCGGGCGATTAACTCAGCGGGAGAGTGCCACCTTCACACGGTGGAAGTCGCAGGTTCGAACCCTGCATCGCCCACCAGATTCGGGGCTGTCGGTCGCACGACAGCCCTTTTTCTTTTTGTGCACCCCGCGGCAGCGTTTTCCCCCTCGTTCGCGCCACCGTCGTTTGCTCGACATGAAAATAAAGGCCGCGGTTTCACCCGCGGCCGTTCCGTCGAACTCAGCGACAACGAATCCCGACATTACATCGAGTCGCCGCCCATGTCACCCGACTCTTCCATACCGCCCATATCACCTTCCATGCCATGTTCCGGCTGCTGGTCGGCGGGAATGGTGGTTTCGGCGGTCACGGCTTCGCCTTCTTCGGGCAGCACGGCTTCTTCAGTCACGTCCGAAGCGCCCTGTTCGGGCAACACGGCTTCCGACTCGCTGCCCATACCGTTCGAATCGTATTCACCACCTTCGGCGAAGGCGTTACCCGACACAAGCAGAACGGCGGCAAAGGCACCGGCGACAAGTTTGCTCATCATGTTCCTCTCCTCCTCAATAAGGCTGCTGAAAATCAGATGAGAAACGGGACGGCAGGCCCCGTTCCTCTTTTCAGACTAACCCCGGAACGAACCTTTGCGATGCCCTGACGGCTGAGCATCCGGCGCCCCCTTGACCGGCAGATTTCTCATCCTGCGGTCTTACCGAACTTTGCGCCTGCCCATTGCCGACGACTGAATCGGCCCGATACCGGCGGGCACCGAGCGCCGGCGCCCGGAATACCTTGCCGGAATCGGCACAAATATCGGCTCCGTAAATTCTTTACACCCATCTAGGGCACTGCTAGAATGGTCGCCAACCTGACCGGTCTGTCGGGCAGGCGTCTTCTCTCAACTATCGGAGCTCTCGATGAGAAACGTGCTACGTGTTGACAGGTGGTTTGCGGGTACGGCGGGTCTGGCCGCAGCCTGGGCATTGCTGCCGACCGCGGCTGCGCAGGCGGCGGTCACGGACATCAGACTGCCCGACGTCTCCAGCGTCGAATTCTTCGGCATGGCAGGCTCGACCCTTCTTCTCATTGCCATGGGCGTCTGCTTCCTGGGGCTTGCGTTCGGCATGGCCGGCTTTACGAGAGTGCGCAGCCTGCCCGTGCACGGTTCGATGCGGGAAATTTCGGAGCTCATTTACGAGACCTGCAAGACGTACATGCTTACCCAGGGGCGCTTCATTCTTCTGCTGTTCGCCCTGACGGCCGTCATCATCGTGG
>JAWLBW010000276.1:0-6422 GCA_041687475.1 bacterium | reverse complement strand
GGCTGAATGCCTACGAATTTCCGGTCACCATTCTTCCCCCCGTCGAAGGGCTGCTCGACGCCATGGGGGCGCAGCTGGCCAGCGTGCAGGGTTTCGCCATTCGCAACCGTTGGCTCACCGGTCCGCTCGTCACGGGACAGCTCACGGCCAAAGCCGCGTCGAATGCGGTCGTACGTCATACCATGGCGCTGACCATCGTGCGTACGGGCGTGAAGGACAATGTCATTCCCTCGCGCGCCGAGGCCTTCTACAACCTGCGACTCCTGCCCGACACCGACGTCGACGAAGTACTGACAACGCTGCGCGAAGTAGTCGACGATGCGCGCGTCACCATTGAAAGCCACGACTATTGGGGTAATACGCCGCTCGCCCCCACCGAGGGCGCGCTCTGGGATGCGCTCAAGATTGCGGTGGAAAAGGAAATTCCCCAGGGCTTTCTGGCGCCGGGCATCTCACCGGCCACCACCGACAGCCGCTGGTTCGCCCAGGCCGGTATTCCTTCGTATCGTTTGCTGCCGTTTACGCTCGACGCGAAGGAACGGGGCAGCGTGCACGGCAAGGACGAACGCTTGTCGCTCGACAATTTCGAACAGGGCATCCGGTTCTATGCCACGCTGATCGGCGAGCTGGTCGAGTAGTCTGCCCGTTGGTTGATTCGCATATACTCGGATACCGGTGTATGCGAAACAGTGGCTCGAGACGCTAGAAACGAATCGCGTGCTCCAAATCGCGAAACGTTCCGTGCGGCCCCACGTGCCCGATACCCACGGCAATGGGGTAAAAATTCACCTCGACACCGGCAAGTATGCCGGCCGCCTGTTCACAGCGTTCGGGCTCGATTTTGCCCAGGGTAAAATGGGGCCGCCACTCACCGAGAACGTAAGGCATACCCAGATCGTCCAGAAGGCGGGCATGCAGTTCGTCGAAGCGATCGCGGCGCTGCTCCCAGACTTCGGCGCGCGCGCCGTCGCGCAGAGGTGAAAGGGCTTCGACCAGGCTTCGGTGAAAATCGTCCAACTCGGGGGTGCGCACGATTTCGAGCAACAGGGTGCCCTGCTCGGTCATGCGCCATCCGGCCGACTGGACGTGCGGAGCCGGACGACCGCCGGCCACCCGCGACGTACGTGCCTGGATTTCGGGAAGCGCATTGTCGGGATACCCCGTCATGTACAACGTGATGTGCGAACGCGCGTCGAGGCGGTCGAGGCCGAACGCGCTGTCGACTTCCTTCACGAGCCGCTGCGACACGGCAAGCAGCTTCCCGTTCGTCTTCTCGTCGGCGAGCAGTGCTACATTGATATCCACGGTTCTATTATACCGTGCTGCACGGTTGCATGGGGGTCCGGCGGACGCCGGTCGTCGGACGGCGGACAGGAGCGGGCTGCAGGGTTCGACCGGGCCTCGACGGTCCGTCGGTCCGCCGGCTTTCAGCCGGCTCGGGTGGAATACCGCACCGCGGTTGCCCCTGCGTCACGGTCGCATCGTTCCGGTCCGCCGGCTTTCAGCCGGCTCTTCCCCAAGGAAGAGGACTGAATCCCTCCTCGAGCGTCGTAAGCGCCTTTTCCAGCACTTCCTTGAGCTTGGTGCGGCGCTTCGTCTCGCGGTCCAGGGTACGGCGAACATCTTCGAAATCTGCCGTGAGCCTGTCGACCTTCTCGGTCAGCCCGTCGCGCTCGGCCTGCACGCCGGCCAGCTCGTCGCGCACGGTAACCAGAAGCGCGGCCTGTTCGCGCAAGCCATCGAGTTCCTGCCCCAGAAATTCCTTCTCTTTTTCGAGACTTTCGATACGCTCGTTCAATTCGTTGACCGTTCCGGTCAACGTCTCGACCTGACTTTCGAGCGCATCGGCCTGCGCGGCACGGTCGCGCCAGCCTGAGGCAACCGCGGCCAGCTTGTCGAAGGATACGTCGAGGTCTTTTTCGACGCCGGCAATACTTGCGCGAACGTCTTCCAGTTCGGCCGCCAGACGATTGCCGCGCTCCTGCGCTTCGTCGAGCTGAGAACGCAGCTCGGCCACCTCGGCCTCGCCGGCTTTTCGTTTCTCGCGCTCGCTTTCGACCTTGGCGTTCACCGCTTCGAGCTCACCGCTGGCACGTGCCTCGGCCCGAACACGCTCATCCTCGGCGTTCTCGAGCTCTTCGCGCAGCTTTTCGACCACTTCCTTGAGAGAAGCCTTTTCCTTGCTAGAGGCTTTCTCGGCCTTGTCGGCGTCGGCCCTGGCGGCTTTCAGCTCGGCCTCAAGCCGTTCGACTTCACCGGCAAGTCTCTCGCGATTCTTTGCCGCCTCGGCCAGTTCGCTCTCGAGCTTTCCGGCCCTGGCCGATTCCTCCCTCGCCGCGCCGGCAGACGCTTTCGAGTCGGCCAACCGCACCTTCAGCTCCTCGACCTCGTCAGCCAGCTTGCGACGGTCCTTCGTTTCGCGCTTGAGCTCGGCTTCGAGCTGCGCAATTCGGTCGGCCTTGTCGCTGATCTCGGCTTCGAGCTTGGTGCGCTCTTCGAGAAAGTCGTGAACCTTGGTTTCGAGCTCGGTGTACTCGTCGGCACTCAGGCTGAAACCGACGACATTGCCCACCTTGTGAAAGAGCTCTTCGTCGGTAAACGGCTTGTGCAGATAATCGTCGGCCCGCACCTTGAGCTTGCGATGTTTCTCGAAATCGGCCTCGGTGGCTTTCCGGCTGGTGATGATGACCGGAACGGACTTCAATCCTTTGTCGGTTTTGAAATCCTTGCAGACGAGAAAGCCGTTGCCGTCGGACAGCTCGACCGAAAGAAGCACCAGGTCAGGCACTTCCTTACGGGCAAGCTCGAGCCCTTCGGCGCCGGTGTCGGCAATCAGGACGCGGAATTTGTATCGCTGAAACGCCTGGCGCAGCATGCGCCGAAGAGCGTCGTCGTCGTCGATGATGAGTACTTTGCGTTCGGCCATGGTGCGCGTGGTCGCTGAGTGAAATGCCGGGCAATCACCCGTCTGGTGATCGGAAAACGCGTTCAGGAACCAGACGGCGGCCCTCGCAATGGTTGCCTGCCGAGCCGCCGGTACTCTACATTACCACGGATGGCGGGCAGTTTCACGGAGAAGCGAAAGCGCTCTTTTTCGCCGTTCGGATCAGTTCGAAGTCGGGGCAGAAATCCCGAACAGGAACTGATCGACCAGCTTTGCCTTCAGGTCGCTCAGATATTCGGATGTGACGATATCGAGCATGCGGGCCGTGAGAACGGTTTCGATTGATCCGAGAAAGAGAAACGACGACACACGGGCGTCGATGTCCTGGCGTACCGTACCGGCTTCCTGCCCACGCCGAAAGATACCTTCCATGATACTGAACGCTTCGCGAAAGGCCTCGAGATTCTTATCTTCAAGAAAGCGCGAGCTGTGCACGATTTCGAGCACCAACACTTCCATGAGTTCGGGAATCTGACGATAGCTGTCGATGAAGAACGAAGTAATGGCCATCAACTTCGTGCGCAGATCGGAATTTTCCCGGTCGATATTGCGCAGAATGGCAAGAAAGAGCGACCACTTCTCCTGGAAGATGGCATTCAGAATCTCTTCCTTGTTCTTGAAGTAGTGGTAGATCAGGCCGTAAGCGATATTGGCCTCGCCGGCAATGTCGGAAACCCGGGTGCCGTGAAAGCCTTTCTGCGCGAAGGTCTTGACCGCCGATTGCAGAATCAGCTCACGCTTGTCGATATGCGATTGTTTGGCCATGTTGATTGACGCGTCGGTCAAGGGAAGAATAACGGAGGCCCGCGGCGACGTCAAGCCGCCGGCCTTCGCGATGCGATAAAGGCGTTTCAGAAGTTGATGTCGATGATCTTGCCGCTCCGGCGAACTTCCATGTGGTGCCGTTTGCCGTCGCCGGACTTCTGGTACAGGGTCTGCGAGGCTTCGCTGGCCGACTGCACTTCCTTGCCGTCAATGGTAACGATGACGTCGCCCGACTTCAAGCCGACCTTGGCGTAGACAGACTTCGGACCGACGATACGCAGGCGCGCATCGGCTTCGACCGACGACGACCAGGCCGTAAGCAGCAGCCCGGCCAGTACGAACTTTCCGAATACTTTCACGAAACACCTCCGGCTTCACAGTGTAGCAGATGAGAGGCTGCTCGGCTTGCCGGCTGTGTCTCTGCTACAATTGCCTCTGCCGACCGCCATTCGAGAGCGATCAAGATACCGGAGCATACATTGTTCAAACGCGCAGACGGAAAACCGGCGGGCAGGGTTCACCCTGTTCGCGCCATGATGCCCTACGTGACGCCGACCCGCGACGAGTCGGTGGTTTATGTCGACCAGCGCATCGAGGTCGAAAGAACGCAGGCCTGGCTTGCCGAGCAGAAAGCCAGGCACGGTATGGCGCCCACCCTGTTTCACGTCATTCTCTGCGCGGCGGCACGCATGCTGGCCGAACGGCCCCAGGTCAACCGCTTCGTCATGGGCAGCCGCATTTACGAACGCTCGCACATCGCGCTATCCTTTGCGGTCAAAAAACGGTTCGACGACGAAGGCGACCTGACTTCGGTGCGCATGGAATTCGAGCCCTTCGAGACGCTCGAAAGCGTAAGCGCGCGGGTGCGTGAAGTCGTGCGCGAGACGCGCGCCGGCGTCTCTCACCTCGAAAAGGAAACCGGCCTAGTTACCCGAATGCCGGGCTTTCTTCTTCGGCTTGTAATGCGGGGCCAACGGTTGCTCGACCGCTGGAATCTGCTGCCCTGGGCGCTCTTGCGCGACGACCCCATGTACGCTTCGATGTCGTTCACGCACACCGGCAGCGTGGGCCTTGGGGCCGTCTATCACCACCCGTTCAACTACGGCACGGTCTCGCTGTTCACGTCCATCGGCGCCGTAGAGCCGACCCCTATCGTACAACCCGATCGAACGGTGGCCGTGCGCGATACCCTGAACATACGCTACGCCTTCGACGAGCGCATCTGCGACGGCTACTACCTGGCCCGCAGTCTCGAAGTACTGGCCCGCCATGTGGAAGAACCCTGGAGACTTGCGGCACGGGGGGAAAACAGGACGTCGGACGTCGGACGCCGGACGTCGGTGAGAACCCCGTGAACCCACTCAAGTGACGTGCCACCTGAGAGGGCGTGCCGCACGGGGATCGCAGCTACGCTGCTCCGCCACCGTGAGCGTCAGGTGCGGCGGCGCGCCCCCGGCTATCCTCTTCTGACCGTGCAGCAAGCAAAAGGGCCGACCGGTCACCCGATCAGCCCTTGTATTGACCATTGGCCATCGACCATCGGCCATCCCTGACGCCGCAGCGCGGCGTCAGGCAGCCTGCTTCTCGGCCCGCCGGAAGGCGAGCTTCTCGCCGCCCTCGACCACGTCGACCTCGACCGTCACCGGCTCGGTGCCGTCGCCCAGCGAGCCTTCGAGAATCTGTACAGCCAGCGGGTCCTGCACCTCTTTCTGAATGAGGCGCTTGAGCGGACGCGCGCCGTACACAGGGTCGTACCCCCGGTTGCCCAGCCAGGTCTTCGCCTCGTCGCTCAAGACCAGGTCGATCTTGCGGTCGGCCAGCCGGCGCCGCAGCCCCTGCATCTGAATTTCGACGATGTGGTGAATCTGATCCCGCCCCAGAGGGTGGAAAATCACGATGTCGTCGATGCGGTTCAGGAACTCGGGCCGGAAATGGCCCCGTACCACGTCGAGCACTTCGCGGCGCATGTCTTCGTAGTTTTCGACCTTCTCCGAAATGACCTGGCTGCCGAGGTTGCTGGTCATGATGATGACCGTGTTCTTGAAGTCGACCTGGCGGCCCTGTCCGTCGGTAAGCCGACCGTCGTCAAGCACCTGCAGCAGTACGTTGAACACGTCGGGGTGGGCCTTTTCGACTTCGTCGAAGAGCACGACGCTGTAGGGACGCCGGCGCACGGTCTCGGTAAGCTGACCGCCTTCTTCGTAGCCGACGTATCCCGGAGGGGCGCCGATGAGCCGGGCCACCGTGTGCTTCTCCATGTACTCGCTCATGTCGAGGCGAACCATGGCCTGCTCGTCGTCGAACAGGAACTCGGCCAGCGCCCGCGCGGTCTCGGTCTTCCCCACGCCGGTGGGTCCGAGAAACAGGAAGCTGCCGAGCGGGCGATTCGGATCCTGCAGACCGGCGCGGCTACGGCGTACCGCACTCGCCACCGCCGTGAGGGCTTCGTCCTGTCCGACCACCCGTTGCCGCAGCCGCTCTTCCATGTGAATGAGCTTCTGCTTCTCGCCTTCGAGCATCTTGGAAACGGGAATCCCCGTCCACTTCGAAACCACTTCGGCGATTTCTTCGTCGCTCACTTCTTCCTTGAGCAGCGAGCGGCCCTGGTCCTGATCTTCGTTGAGCTTGCTCTGGGCTTCCTGCAGCGCGCGTTCGGCTTCGGGCAGCGTGCCGTACTTCAGCTTGGCCGCCTTGTCGAAGTCCGAGGCGCGCT
>JAWLBW010000275.1:0-6459 GCA_041687475.1 bacterium | reverse complement strand
GCGGGTTGGTTGCCGCTGGTGTGTATCGAATTGCCTTTCACGGTGTTTTGCGCCATGAGAAAACGACTCCTTGGTAAAAACAACCATCGTACTACGGAAACGAGCGCTCGTGGGGTGAAATCGAGGCCCACCATCGCTTCGAGTCTTGAGCGACGGGTCGCGCCCTGATAGCATAAGCCACTTGCCCATGGATACCACCATCGATACCGCGCCCCGCCGCGCACCACGGCAGAAGCGCTCGGCCGCCAAGGTCGAGGCCCTGCTCGAGGCCACCGCCGAATGCCTGGTCAGCGACGGCTACGATCGCACAAGCACCAACCGAATCGCACGGCGGGCGGGCGTTTCCATCGGCACGCTGTACCAGTACTTTCCTTCCAAGGAAGCGTTGGTGCTGGCACTTTCGCGGCGGCAGGCCGAACGTGAAGCCGAGCTGGTGCGAAACACGCTGTCTTCGCTGGGGCAGGCGCCGCTTCGCGAAGTAGCCAGGCGCCTCATTGACGCGCTGCTGCTGGTACACCGCGACTTTCCCGACCTGCAACGGGTTCTGCTGACACAGGTACCTCTCATCGGGGGACTTGCTTCCATGCGCGAATTCGATGCCCGGTCGGCCGAAGTCGTGCGGGCCTATCTGGCCGAGCGCTTTCCAAAGCGCAACGCGGCCCGGCTTGAACTGATGACCTTCGTTTCGATGCATGCCGTCGAAGGGCTGATACACCAGGCCCTGCTCGCCCGGCCCGAATACCTGGCCGATCCCGCCTTCGCCGATGAACTGTCGACGCTCGTCGTGACTTACCTCGAAGCCTGACTGCCGTTGCCAAGCGGGCGCGCGCCCGACCATGCGGCGACTTTCCCGTAGGGCAATGCCCCTGTTACCATGAAAACATGGAGCGTATCGATCGCGAGCTTTTCCGTCTGACCGCGCTGGGCGGTTTCATCAACGCATACCTGTGGAACGGCGATACGCTGATGGATACCGGGGCGCCATGGGTTTCGCGCCTTTTTCTGCGTGAACTGCGCCTGGCAGGACACCAGCCTTCGACCATCGGTAATGTCCTGCTTTCCCACTGTCACGTCGACCATGCCGGCGGCCTGCTCGAGCTGCCGCAGCCGTTGACCGTGTACGGCGGCGCCCATGATATCGAGGTGCTCGAGGGCCGTCACGCGCCTCCCTCGTATCACCCGCGCTTCGGCCCGCTCGTCGAAGCCGCCGAGCGTCTGCTGCCTCGCGCCCGCCTGGCCGCCGACCATCGTACCGGCAAACTCGGCAACGGCGACACCGCCCTCGGGTGGACTGCCGTAAGCGTGCCCGGCCATACCCCCGGCAGCATGGTCTGGTACCAACGCGACACGCGCACGGTATTCGTGGGCGACCTGTTGATTCACCACTTCGGGTGGCTGCAGGGGCCGGCCCCCCTTTTCAGTGAAGATTACGAGACCGCCGTTCAGTCGCTTGCGAAGCTGCAGGAGCTCGAGATCGAGACCGTGCTTTTCGGTCACGGTCGTGTTCTGCGGCGCCATGCAGAACGGAAACTGGCTGCGCTCACGCGCAGGTTGCAGGCGCGGCAACTTCCCCTGGTCGAAACCGGTTCCTGAGCTTTCCCGAGAGTTTCCGATGAATCAGACAAACACCGACACCGACTTTCACGCGGTGCTGCATCGCTTTCATGGCGAAGGCGAGCACGCCACCTTCGAAATTCCGGCCGGATGGGCGCAGGGACGCGCCACCTTCGGCGGCCTGGTCGCCGCCCTGCTCGTACGCGCCATGCGCTCGCACGTCGACCCCGAGAGGCGCCTGCGCTCCGTCATGTTTTCCATGGCCGGCCCGGTCGAGCCGGGTCGGGTGCACGTCGAGGTACACCGCGTGCGCGAGGGCCGTACGGTAACCCATCTCGAAGCCCGGGCCGTGCAGAACGGCGAAGACCGTTGTGTCTGCCTGGCGATGTTCGGCATCGACAATGCGTCGTCGCTCGCGGTGGCGCCGCCCCCCGCACCGACCGTACCCGGCCCCGACGAGGCCCTTGCCCTGCCCTTCGTACCCGGCCTGACACCCGAATTCACCCGCCATTTCGAGTACCGCTTCGCCATCGGGGGCATGCCCTTCTCGGGCTCGACCGACCGCAGCATGGGGGGCTGGTGCCGCTTCAGCGAAGCCGGCGGCGAAGTCGACGACGAAGCCCTCCTTGCCCTGGTCGATGCCTGGCCGCCTGCCATTCTGCCCATGCTGAACGGACCGACGAATTCGAGCACGGCTACGTGGAGCATGGATTTTCTACCGCGACCGAAAGCCGCCGATATCGGCGCCTGGTGGCTGTACCGTGCGCAGGTCGAGGCCGCCGGACACGGCGCGGCCACGACAACGGCGGTCATGTGGGATCCCGACGGCAATCCGGTGGCCGTCAGCCGGCAGAGCGTGGCGTACTTCGAGCCCTGAGCTACGTCGCAAAGACAACCTGCCTATGGCGCACCGTGTAGCGCGTCATATTTCCATGAAAAAGCGGCAAGGAACTTTCGCTTTGCCCATGGCTGCGTTACCATGTGGAAGAGTCGTTACCTTCACCCGGTTCAGGTTCTTCCGCTTTGCAGTCCAACGGCCACATTCAGCCCATTCGCCGCATGCCTACCGGCGTGCAGGGCCTCGATACGATTCTTCGCGGCGGCCTGCTCGAAGGGGGCATGTACATCGTCATGGGCGATCCGGGCACCGGAAAGACGATTCTTTCCAACCAGATTGCCTTTCACCACGCCGGTCGGGGCGGGCGGGTTTTCTACGTAACGCTGCTGGCCGAGACGCATGCGCGCATGCTGGCCCACCTGGCCGAGTTCAGCTTTTTCGACTCGAATGCGGTCTCGCGCAACCTGAATTACGTCAGCGCCTATAATGTGTTGGCGAAAGACGGCCTCGAAGGCCTGCTCGAGCACCTGCGCAACATCGTGCAGAAGGAGCAGGCCACGCTGCTCGTGCTCGACGGCCTGCTTTCCGTCGAGCAATTTGCCGAATCGGTGCTTGCCTACAAGCGCTTTCTGCATGGTCTGCAGCTGTACACGAACACCTTCAACTGCACCACGCTGCTTACCACCACGGTCTCGCCCGACGCGCGCCGCGGCCCTGAACACAGCATCGTCGACGGTCACGTCATTCTGCGCGACTCGAATCGCCCGAACGGCGCCCTTCGTACCCTCGAGGTGCCCAAGTTGCGGGGAAGCGCCAGCCTGCGCGGAAGACATGCATTCGAAATCACCGACAATGGTCTGGTGGCCTACCCGCGCTTGGACGTTATTTTCCGCCCTCGCGCAAGCGCAACCGAAACGGCTTTCGAACGACGCCCCTTCGGCGTGCAGGCCATTGACGACATGCTCAACGGAGGCTTGTCATCGGCCTCGAGTACGGTCGTCATCGGTTCGCCCGGTACGGGAAAGACCCTGCTGGGCATGCAGTTCCTGAGCGAAGGCGCCCGCCGCGGCGAACGCGGCCTGGTCTTTCATTTTTACGAAGGACCGACGGAATTGACCGAAAAGTCCGAACGGGCAGGCATTCAGGTGCGCTCGTTTGTCGAAAGCGGCATGCTGCACCTCAGCTGGCGCCCCCCCGTGGGGCTCCTGCTCGACGCGGTGGCCCAGTCACTGTTCGAGGCTCTTGAGAAGAGCGGCGCCACCCGTTTGTTCATCGACGGTTTTGACGCCTTCCGCACGGCCCTCGACGCCGACGATCGGCTGATCGTTTTCTTTTCCGCCTTGGCCAACGAGTTGTTCTATCGGGGTGTTACGACGATATTCTCCTCGGAGACCGAAAATGTGGTCGGCATCGTGGCCCGGTTGCCCACCGCGGGTATTTCGGCCATGGCCGAAAACCTGCTCATGATGCGGTACGAAGAACTGCACGGGCGGCAGCACCGCATTTTATCGGTCGTCAAACTTCGCGAAAGCGGCTACGAAAACGCGGTGCGCGAGCTTCACATCTCGGATGACGGGTTTTCCCTGGGCGAGAACCCCTTCGGTCGATGACGGCGTTACGCATCATGAAGAAAATTCTGATCATCGATGATGAATACGCCATCCTTGAGCTGCTGAATGTGCTGCTGCGCGACTTCGGCTACGAAGTCATGACCGCCTCGGGTGGCCGCGAAGGCATCGCCCTCATGCACCGCGCCCCGCCCGACCTTGTCATTCTCGATTTCATGATGCCCATCATGAACGGCGCCGACGTGCTCGAAGAGATGCGAAGCGACGCCACCCTTCGCGACATACCCGTGATCATGGTCAGCGCAGCCCCCCGCGCGGTGGCCGAAGCCAACCTTCCCTTCCAGGCATTTCTGAGCAAGCCTTTCGAAGTGGCCGAGCTCATGCGAACCATCGACAGACTGCTTCCCGACTGAAGCTGAGTCCGGGTACCCGGCCCAGCCGGTTCCGTTCTTCCGCGACGTTCCCGCGCCGTTTCCCCAGCCTTCTCCTTTTCCGGCCTATCCACTACCTCGGCGACCGCCTTCCGCGGGCCGCTTCCTTACGTCGTTCCGGCTTTCGAAAGCCGTCGTGAAAACAATTTTGGTGATTTCCGATTTCGATATTGACAACAATTCTCAATATCAGCATAATGAAAATCAACGGCTCGCCGCACGAGCTCACCTTTGTGTACGTACTGAGATTCCCACTGGTTCCCGAACGATCGAAAGAGAGTCACCCATGCACGCTCCACTACCTCACTGGAAAGTCGCCCTGCCCGCCCTCGGCCTTCTCATGCTGACATCGGCCGTGCCTGCCGCCGCGCAGGATGAAACCGTTACCGCCCCGACCGAAGCCGCCCCCACGGTCACCGAATCCGAGACCGCGGCCGACGAGGCAGCGCAGGTCGCCGGTGAAGAAATCGACCGCCGCTTCGAGGTGCTGGCGTCGGAAATCGAGCAGCTTCGTCTGGGCGAAGTCGCCCCCAGCGCCGAGACCTCCTTTTACGGAATGGGCCCCGCCGCCTCGAAGGTTTACCAACAGGAAAAGGGTGTGGCTATCGGCGGTTACGGCGAAATGCTCTACCAGAACTTTCAGACTGCCGACAAAGACGACAAAATCGATTTCTACCGCGCGATTCTGTACGCAGGCTACAAATTCAATGACAAATGGGTCCTGAACACCGAGTTCGAGTTCGAACATATCGACGAAGTCGTGCTCGAGTTCGCCTACATCGACTATCTGCAAAACCCTGCCTTCAATGTGCGCGCCGGTCTGGTGCTCATTCCCATGGGCCTCATCAACGAGCTGCACGAGCCCACGACCTACCTCGGCGCCCTGCGGCCCGAAGTCGAACGCCGCATTCTGCCCACCACCTGGCGCGAAAACGGCGTCGGCATCTTCGGCGACGTGGGTCCCTTCACCTACAAGCTCTACGGCGTGAACGGTCTCGTGGCAGGTACCGACAGCGAGAAGTTCTCGTCGAGCGGCCTGCGCAGCGGTCGTCAGAAGGGCAAGGAAGCCCTGGCCGAAGACTTCGCCGGCATTGCCCGCCTCGACTTCACGGGCGTACCGGGCCTGTTGGTCGGCGGCTCGGCCTACTTCGGCGAATCGGACCAGAACCAGTTCTACTTCAACATGCCCACCTTCATCTGGGAAGCCCACCTCGACTGGAAGTGGAAGGGCCTTGAAGTGCGCGGCCTCTACAGCCAGGCCAAAGTCAAGAACGCCGCCCTGTTCAACCAGGAATTCGACCTGACCGGCAACAGCCAGCTGGCCGACACCCTGAACGGCTGGTACGCCCAGGCCGGTTACGACGTTCTGAACCTTGTCGAAAGCGACATGTCGCTCGTGCCCTATGTTCGTTACGAACAGATCAACACCCAGGCCCACGTGCCGGTCGGCGAAGGCAACCCGGCCAACGACAAGCAGATTCTGACGGTCGGCGCCCAGTTCTACCCCATTGACCAGATCGTCATCAAGGCCGACTATCAGGACTGGATGAACGAAAACGACACGGCCACCGATCAGTGGAACGTGCTTCTCGGGTACATCTTCTGATGATGCGAATGCTCTTCCGAGGGAGCAGAGTGAAAGGGGGATGGTCGCTTGCGGCCATTCTCCTTCTTTCCGTCTTCACGGCACCCCGCACCGTGCGCGCCGCCGAGGTCGAACGCCGGCTCGGGGCCATGGGTACCTCACTCACCATCAACCTTCTGGGGGAAGAGCGCCCTGCCCTGCTCCAGGCCAGTGAGAAGGCCCTGCGTAACATCGAGTCCACCGAACAGCGCCTTTCTACGTGGAAGCGTGACTCCGAGCTTGCGGCCGTGAACGCGGCTGTGCCGGGAAAACCGGTACCCCTGTCACCCGCCCTGCGCGACGACCTGGAATCGGCCCTTGCCTGCGCCCGGGAAACCGACGGCGCCTTCGACCCCACGGCGGGGGCGCTCGTCGCCATATGGAGACTACGCACGGGCGGAAGGGTTCCCTCTGACGATGAGCGGAAGGTAGCCTTAGAAAAAA
>JAWLBW010000274.1:0-6531 GCA_041687475.1 bacterium | reverse complement strand
GTGCGTCGCTGGCGGGAAAAGACTCTTCCGAAGCCTCGTCGACGGTTGATTTGTCGTGCGTTCGATTGGCCTGTTCTTCCGTGCGCCGTGCTCCTTCGGCGCTTGTGGTGGTGCCGGACAGTAATTCGTCTGGAACGCTGGCGGCTGTTTCGAAATGGCGTCCTTCGACTTCGACGGTCGCACGGGCCCGTACATTGCGCATTGCGGGTTCGGGAAAAACTTCGGTACGCTGCTCAGCCATGGTTGACCTCCCCTTCTCCATTCGGGCGAAGAGCGCGGTTTTGCGCATGTCGGGGTTCTACAGCTTTTGCGCGAAACCCTGCATACGGCGCGCTGTCTTCAGTATGAGACCGGGGCATGCTGAACGGCACGGTCAGCTGTTGCCGGCTAAGCGCAAGCCTCGCGCCGGTGTCTGCGGCGCGTCAGGTCAGCACGAGAAAGGACTACGTGATGGGTAGCGATACGTCCGTTTTCTCAGAGCTGGGAAATGCGATCGTGCGCGTGACGAATCTGGCCTTCGAGGCTGGGGTGCGCGGCGTCGAGGAAGGCCTGGTAGGACTCACGGGCTTCTTCGAGCAGTCCGATGCCCTCTTCGGCCATGGCCTTGAAGAACATGGCTTGGGAATTTTCGGGGTCGTGTTGAAGCGCTTCCTGAAAGCAGTACAGTGATGCGGCCAACTGATCGAGGGCGCCCAAGGTCGCTCCCTTCTGTACCCACGCGGCCGATGAACGGGGATGGTGCCGCAGGGTTTCTTCGGCGGCCACCAGGGCCTCTTCGAACCGGCTCAGAACATGGAGGCAGGTGTTGCGTTTGAGCAACGCGGCTTCATGGCCTTCGTCGACCTGAAGGGCGCTCTCATAGTGGTCGAGGGCTGCCTCGTGATTCTGTGCGCGAAAGGCTGCATCGCCTTCGTTTACCCATGCCGCGGCGCTTTTTTGCTGCTCGGCCATATTTCTACTCCGAAGAACTCTCAATACTATAGCCTAATGAGCGCCGAAAGGGCGTGCAAGTGAACCAATGAAACGCGGAACTCGGAACGCGGAACGCGGAAAAGGGAGGAAGGGGAGCCGTGTAGACCGCTCCGGTTTGCGATCTGCGATCTGGGATCTGCGAGCTCCAAGGGCTAGCCGTGCTGCTCCTGATACAGTCGGCGGGCCTTCAGAAAGCGGTTTACGAATTCATCTTCCTGTTCCTGACTCCACGCAACCGCCGGCCATCCGCGCAGTTCGCGGCAGCGTTCCATGTGCGCACGAACGGGCGCTTCGGGGCCGTTCCACTGCAGGCCGAGGCGAAACATGCCGTCCAGGCGTACGTAGATGGGTATGACGATGGCCTCGGCAAGCGTGGGCTCGTTTCCACAGAGCCAGGGGCTTTCGCCCAGCCATGCGTCGATGGTCTGGAAAGCCTCGGCCAGATCGCGGCTGCCCGTTTCGACCCACGCGGGCTGCATGCCGTAGTACACGCGAATGGCCGGCATCATGACGTTGGTGTCGAGCCATTGCACCCGTTCGAGTACCTTCTCGCGCTCAGGACCTTCGGGGGGAAGCAGCGGGTTCTCGGTGAACGCATCTTCCAGATAGCGAAGGATGGGAATGCTGTCGGGCAGGTAGTGGTCGCGATGACGAATCATCGGAATCTCATTACGCCGACTGTACCGCACGAACTCGGGCGGTGGCTGCCAGCCGGGCGGGCGCATGGCCGATGGGGGAACTTCGACTTCGTCGAAGGGAATGTCACGTTCGGCAAGGGCGAACTTCACGCGCTTGACGAACGGGCAAATCCAGTGGCCGTAGAGGGTAATGTCGATCGAGTGAGCCATCGAAAACAGCGTTCAGTGATGTTGCGAACCGCGTCTCAGACGCGGTTCGCCTCAAGGCCCATGAAACCGCCGCCGTGCAGCCGCGAGTGGAAATACACCGATTCCTGCACGATGATGGGCGACATGCCGTCCATGCCCAGTTCGCGCAGGTTCTTTGCCATGCGGTGATTCGATTCGCCCACGGTAAGGCGAAGTCTATTGCCCCGGTACGTGCGGTAGCGGGCGTCGACGTCGACAACCGTCTTTACCAGGCGATTGTCGAGGTGCGAGTAGAGAACCAGGTCGAAGCCCGGCACGGTAACCGAACGTCCAAGTGTTCCCTCAAGCTTCATGATGGGACTACCCGAGCGGGGGTCGAGAACCGAACCTGAAAAGCGATCCTTGCCGAAAGTGAGAGGAATGTCGGTTACGAACTTGGGGAAGCCCCAGATTTCGCGGCCGGCAGCGTTGGCGGCTTCCGTTGTGACCGGCAGGTCGAGCACGTGCATGGCCAGGCCGCGCTCCCACGAGTTACGGCGGAAGTCGGCGAGCAGGTTCGGCTGCTCTTCACCTTCACGATAGGTTACCAGGCAGAGGCCGACTTCGTTGTAGGCTCCCACCGAGGTTTTACGGTACTCATACAGCGCCAGTCCGGCCATGGCTTTACGTCCCACGGTGACCGGTCGCAGGCCGGTTCCTTCGAGCTTACGCTCGGCGGCGTCACGATTGACGGGAAAGAAGCCCTGCAGCACCGAAACGTCATGGTAAAGAATCGGCAGGGGGCAGGGACCGGCCGAAGTGGGCACTTCGCGTTGGGGCACATTGAAGAACGTCATGGTTCCTCTCCTTCAGTAGTGATATTTCACAGTGAACCCTCGGCCAGCGCCAGGAGTTCTTCCATCTGATCTTCGATGACGGCCAACCGGTTAATCTGGTTGGTGCCTTCGTAAATCTGCGTGAGTCGTGCATCGCGGAAAGCCTTTTCCGGCCCCCCGTGCAGGAGTCCGTGGTTACCCATAAGCTCCATGGCATTCTCGCAGACTTTCACTGCCGTATCGCTGCAGAAAACCTTCGCCATCGAGGCACGCGCCTGCGAAGGATTCCATGCGGCAGACTGCCAGACCGTCGCGCGCATGGCGTGCAGGTCGAGCATCATCTGGGCTATGGCAAGCTGCACGTCCTGATAGTCGATGAGCCGCTTGTCGCCCAGCATGTTGGTACAGGCAAATCGCGTCGCGCTTTCGTAGGCGCCGCGGGCGATGCCGAGAGCGATGGCGGCCACGGGTACCCGCGACGAGTTCAGAACCAGTCGGTTGATGGCCCAGCCGGCCCGCAGGTCGCCGACCACATTCGCGTCGGCCACGAAGACGTCTTCGAACACGAGCTCGGCCGCCCCCGAAGCGCGCTGGCCCATCTTCAGTTCGGTACGGGCAACCGAGAAGCCCGGCATTTCCCGTTCGACCAGGAAGCACGTCCACGATTCGAGTCCCTCACCCTCGAGGGCGGCGAAAACGGTAATGGCCGAGGCGGTGTCGCCGCCGGAAATGAAGACCTTGCGTCCGCTGAGACGCCAACCGCCGTCGACCCGACGGGCTGTGGTCATCGGCCGGTACAACTTCGCGCCGTGCGATTCTTCGACGTCTGATCCCCCTGACGGTTCGGTAATGGCAAAGGCGAATGTGTGCGGATCGCCGGCAAGGCTTTTTCGATAGCGGGGAACCAGGTGACGGAAAATAGTACCCAGGCTGCCCGAAAACACGACCGGCGCCGCGCCGAGTCCGTTCGCACCGAGAACGAGGCCGAGACCGCCACAGGCGGCGCAGAACTCTTCGACCTTGAGGCTCTGCATGAACGAAAGCGGCTCAAGCACCCGGTTCCATTCGACCGAGCCGAGCGGACGGGGAAGGAAGTCGGACAGGTACCCGGCCTTGCCGGCCGCCGTGAGCACTTCCTGCACGCCGTTGCCGTGTGCGTCGAGATCGCAGCCGAGCGCCCGGTGGCGAAGTTCGGCATCGGCAAAAGCGCGCAGCTTGCGCCGGTACGCCTGTGCCCCGCGTGACAGCCTGCGGGTATCCTGTTCCCACAGCGTCGTGGGGTCGGTCGTGGCCAACGCGCGAATTTTCGGATCGAGCCGTCGAAATGCGCTGCGGGGCGAAAGCGAATCGTGCGGGGGAACAAAGCCGGTCAGCGCCATGCGAGCACCTCATCCTGGGCAATGTGAAGCTTGAGCTCGGTGGTCGTGCCGCCGACCAATCGCAGCGCATTACAGTCGCGCACGACCTTTTCCATGCCGTAGTCGCGCATGTATCCGTACCCGCCGAATACCTGCATGCAGGCATTGGCAGCCGTGCAGAGCAGCGGGTGCAGGGCCGCCTGTAAACGGAAAACCTGGGAGAGGTCATCGGGTGTGGCGATATCTTCCGGGAGATTCCGCAGCGAGGTCGCAGCGGTGGCCATGGCCGTCGAAGCTTCGGCAAGCAGCAGACGCACCGCGGCGTGCTCGGCGATGGCGACGCCGCCCTGTTTTCGGTCGTGCGCGTACCGTATCGCTTTCCGATAGGCGCCCTCGACCGCACCGAGCGCAATGGCCAGAGCGCCGAGGCCGTGCAGTCCCAGATGGCGGGTGAATACTTTTTCCGGGTCGGATGGCGAAACGACCACGCCCTCATCGTTCAGCGTGAGTGTGGCCAGTCCTGCCTCCACCAGACCGTGTCCGTGGGGTTCGGCGCGCAGGGTGAATGCGCTGGACCTGCGCCACTGCAGGCGACCGTCTTCCAGAAAGGGGAAGGCGACTTCATCGGGCCGATAAGGTAGAAAACAGGGGATGGGGCGTGCCGCGTGGGGAAAAAGATCATATGCGGTCGCGGCCGAAACCGCTTCCCCCCGCAGTAGGCAGGCGAGCGCGCCTTTCCCGAGTCCGATGCCCCCGCCGGAGATCACGGCCGTAGTACCGGGAATGCCAAGGCTCACAGCCGTGTCGTGGTAAAGGCCCGCGAGGTGGAAACGATAGGCGACGCCGGCACTCGAGCGTGCGGTCATACGCAGAATTTCGAGAGAGAGGCTGAGCGGGGTTTCGGGCTCCCAGAGTGCGAAGCCGGGCTCGCCCGGATGCGGCAGAATACCGGTCGACCGTGCCAGCGCGTCCATGGCGGCAAGGTCTTGTTGAGAAACCGCTACCTCGGGGCGCTCGACCCGGGGGGCGACGGCTTTACGAACAAAGTCGCCCGCGGCGTCGAGTATGGCCGCTCGATCTGCATCTGACAGGTTGTTCGAGGCCTTCGTCGTTTCCACCATATCACCTCATGGGGTTGCCGTCGCGATTCGGAAAATCAACGCCTGCCTGCAATTCGGCGCCTGGCCGGACCCGGCTTCGTATACACGGCCAGAAATGCCGCGAGCACCCGGCGGGTTTCGGACAGCATGCGGTCAATGTCGTCGGGCCCGGCCGACCCCGCCAGGCAGTCGGCTGCAAATCGTTGCACGATGCGGTCGACGCCGGCTATGAGGCCATCGAGAAGGAAGTCGGGTACATCGGGCAAACCGGCTTGGGGCAGCATCGTCGAAAGCTGCTCGACGTAGCGGCGCACGGTCTCTTCGCGCTGTGCGTACATCTGCGGAAAACGATACTGGGCCGCATTGAAGGCGGGGGCAAGTCGGCCGATGGAAAGCAGGGCGTGTGCGTAGGCGGTTACACCGTCTTCGATGAGCGTGCGTGCATCGTCGGCCTGCTCCATGGCTGCGAGCACCCGGTTGCGCACGTCGTCGGCAACCTGGGTGAAGAGGGCGATGAGCGCGTCTTCCTTCGAGTTGAAGTGCTTGTAATAGGTCGCCCGTGATACACCCGCGCGGGAAAGAATGTCTTCAATGGAGATGGCGTCGTAATCTGCCTCTGCAAGCAACCGGCCAAGCGCGGCAAGCACGTCCGTCCGGGCTGCGGTATTGGGAGGCCGCCCGCGGCGGCGCGCCTGAACCGGTACGTTGTCGGCTGGTCGTTCTGCGAGCATGTCGAGATTATCATACGGAATATTCAGAAAAGCAAGCTGATAAATCGGTCGGGTAGAAGAGGGGTCGCCTCCTTGCATTGGCGGAGGGAAGTCGATATCGTAAAAATACGATGAAGGTTGCAGTTGCTACAAAGCAGGAATGTTGTCCGCCGGCGGTAACTGACGATGAATGGCGGGTCGAGTCGGAACCCGATGCCGAGCTTGCCATGCTGGCAAAGGCGCTCGGCCATCCGGCAAGGGTGAAGATCATACGCCTGCTTGCCAGTCGCGAGAGCTGTTATTGCGGCGATATCGTCGAAGAGATTTCCCTGGCCCAGTCGACGGTTTCACAGCACCTGAAAGTGCTCAAGGAAGCCGGGTTGATACGGGGCGAAATCAACGGCCCGCGCAGTTGCTACTGTCTCGAACCGGCCGCCCTGCGTCGCCTGCGGGTATTGGTGGCCGAACTCTAGGAGGTCGACATGACAGACACGTCGCATACCACCTATCGGGTTACGGCTCATTCCGCGGCAGGCGGTGCGGCTTCGGTCGAGCCGGCCGGCAACCCGGTTCCGTTCGACGCCACGGCAGGCCGTGATGAAAGTCTGCCCAGCCCCGCCGACCTTCTGCTGTCTGCTTTTGCCGCCTGCGTGCTGAAGAATGTCGAACGGTTTTCGCAGCGGTTGAAAATTTCGTATGAACGAGCGAGTATCGAAGTCGATGCCGAGCGGCAGAATGTGCCGCCGCAG
>JAWLBW010000273.1:0-6549 GCA_041687475.1 bacterium | reverse complement strand
CATGCGCGCCATTACCAGCCGCCGTTCATTGGGCGATCGCCGCTTCGATCACGACTACGACAGCCGTGAGGGCGTGGTAGCCGTTGTCGAAACCAGCGCCGGACACTTTCCCACCGTGGCCTTCGGCGACACCTACCTTCTGGGTCCGGCGCTGTCGACGCCGGTCGAATGCGAGTGGTCGGCCGTCCTGAGCGCCGAGCAAACGAGCGATTGCCTGCTCGACAACCAACGCGGGTTTCTCGTGTCGGCCATCGCCGCCAGCATGGTCGACTGGGCCCTGGGCGGTACGCTCGACCTACCCGAAGCGGCTTCCGACGCAACTTCCGACACAGCCCCCGCACAACCGGCCGAACGCTTTGTGCACGCATACCTGCCCCTTGCCGCCACCCGGGTTGCAGGCCAGGAACATGCCGCTCGGCCTGGCCGCTTCCGGCAGGCCGGTTCCATACCGGTGCCGCCGCCTCCTCTCGTCTTCGAGACCCTGGCCTTCAAGGTGGCCAACGACGTGGCCGGCAAGGGCAACCAGCTCGGCTTGGACGTGGCCTTTTACGAAGAACTGGGCGAATGGGCCACGTGGCTTACCAGCTACCGCATCGGCCTGCGTTCGACCAGCGGACGCGTCGACGGCGAGCAGTTCACCGTCGATTTCTCCTACGGATTTCATTGGCGCTGGGCCGCCCGTTTCCTCGTCGACCTGGAACCGTTTTTCTACGGGGGAATCGAGGGGCTGAGTCCCAACCGCCTGTTCATCATGGGACTGGGTCCGCAGGTCGGCATTACCGCCCTTCCCGAAGGGTGGATCAAGCTTCCGCTCGAGCTGGGCGTGCACTACCGCTTTCCCCTCACGCTGTTCAGCTCCGAGCACGGCTTTTTCGGCGACTCCATTCGCTCCGAAGGTCACTGGCTGCAGTTCAGCCTGGGCATGGCGTTCATGTGAGCGGCTGCTCAATCCTCAATCCACTATCCTTAACCCTCAAGCAGGAAGGGGATGGTGGTTGCAGGTGTCGGACACGATCGAGCGGGGAGTAAGCTACAAGGTTCCACCCGGAAAGAAAACGACCGGCCACAGGCTTGGCCTGCGACCGGTCGGTGTATCTACGTTGCGACCTGTGTCCCCTCAATCTACCAGGGACTTCATAGACATTCCGAATAGCTGACGCCGTCGGGGCAGTTGACCCGTTCGGTAATTCCGATGTCGTACAGGGCGTCTTCCCCGCTGTAGGCGGCTTTCGGACGCGCCTCGTCGTACCAGTCCTTCCCGACGATCGACGACGGGTACCAGGCGTACGCGTCTACCCCGTTGTCGATGGTCTTGCTGCTCGTGCTCTGCGCGCCGTTGGAGTACAACGCCTCTCCATCGAAGAAGCCGAGGTTTCCTTCGGCAGCCTGGCAACCGGTCCAGTCGCAGGTATCGAGCGACGTGAAATACGCGAAGGGGTTGATGCAGACATCGAGCACCTCGTCTTCAAACCCGCAGGCGGCTTCCAACGACGCAAACGAGTTTCCGGCCAGGGTTACCTGCGCGGGTACGGCCACCATATCGGGGGGCTGCATTACTTCCTCGCCGCTCACGTAAACGCCGGCCGAAATCTGCCCGCTGCTCCACTCGGAATGATAGGTTTCTGAACCGGGTTGAATCCACGAGTTGACGATGTTCACGCGGCGAGCTCCGCCGATGAATACGCCGGTGGTTCCGGCATAGGCGTCGGGTCCCCTGATCTGACTATGCAGTATATCGACTTCGGTGGTCGTGCCGTCAATGAAGACGCCGGCCGATACCTTATCGGTCAACGCCCCTTCTCGAAGCGAGCCCCCATCGACGTTCACGTTCACCAGAATTGCGGGTCCCTGGGTTATGGAAAGCGTACGGGCAGACTGGAAGGTTTCGAAGCCGTTTACCTTCACGTTGCGAATCACCGCCGTTCCCGCGCCCAGCTTTCTGATGCCGCGGGCCGTGAGACCGTCGACGATGCGCGTCTTACCGCCCGACACATCAAGGTAGAAAGCCGGTTGCTCGTATTTCTCGAGCGCATGAATGCCCGGATTGATTACCTCGGAGACGTGCTGTATCGGGTCTCTGCTCCAATCGTTCGGGTCAAAGCCCCCGTAAAGCGAGAGGTTCGAGACCCAGAATGGATCGGCGGCGTCCGTCGGGTCGGTAACCCAGTGCGTTCCCTCGGATAGGAACAGATTCTCGAACCCGCCGAGAGCTGCAACTTCAACCGCCCTCATGATCGATTTGACGGGTGAGGCCTGGGTACCCGCTCCGGTTGTGTCGCTGCCGCCGAGAGGATCGACGTAGATACCGGTGGCGTCGGACGCCAGAAGGTCGGAACCATCGCAATTCTGGTCGATGCCGTCGTCGAGCAACTCATAGGAACCCGGCCGCACGAGCATGTCGTCATCATCACAGTCGGCCCCCGCTGTCGTGTCCATGCCGTCGGGAACGGCGTCGCCGATGCAGGCCGGTACTCCGTCAGCCGCGAAATGCCCGTCGCCGTCGAGGTCGGAATACAGGGTTTCTTCCCGATACAGAGAAGCATCGGCGTCGTTGCAGTCGACACCGTCCGAAGTCGTGCGATAGCCTGCAGGCGCCGAAAAACCGACGCAGATTGCAACCTGGTCGCCGACCGTATATCCGTCGCCGTCGCTGTCCTGATAATAATCACGTAGCTGGAACGTGTCGGGGTCTTCGTCATCGCAGTCCATGCCGCGTTCGCTCGCCCTGTAACCTTCGGGTAAGTCGAGGCCCCTGCATACCTCGCTCAGTCCGTCGGTGTACGTGTCGCCGTCCGAATCTTTATACAGGTCGTCGAGATACCATACCGACGCCTTGCCGTCGTCGCAGTCAAGCCCGTTCTGGTGGGTCTGGTAACCGGAAGGCACGCTGCCGTCGGTACAGAGCGATACCGGCTCGGATCCGACTGTATAGCCGTCGTTGTCGCCGTCGGTCCAGGCATCGACCAGCGTGTGAACCGAGACGTCGCCGTCGTTGCAGTCAAGGGGCGTGCTCTGTTCCTGCGCATAGCCCGCCGGCCAGATCGCGCCCGCACAGACCGTCTCGGCATCGGCCACGGTATACCCGTCGTCGTCGGCATCGGGATAACCGGGCAGTTCGGAGTAATACCGGTTGTCGCCGTCGTCGCAATCAGGGCCGTTCTCGGCGGCCTGGTAGCCTGTCGGCAACGAGCCATCGGTGCAGACAGCCACCGCCGACGCGCCGACCGTGTAGCCGTCGTTGTCGCTGTCGACCCAGCCCATCATCGAGGTATGCAACGCTGCGTCGCCGTCGTCGCAGTCAAGCCCGTTCTGCTCGGCCTGGTAACCCGACGGCACCGTGCTGTCGGTACAGAGCGATACCGGTTCGCTGCCGATCGTGTAACCGTCGTTGTCGGCGTCGACCCATACATCCATCGGGTAAAACACATTGTGGTCGGCATCGTTGCAGTCAAGCCCGTTATTCTCGCCATCCGTCAGATAACCCGACGGAAGATTGCCATCAGTACACAGCGTGACCGCCTCGGTGTCGCCGGCATAGGAATCGCCGTCGGCATCGACATAGCCGCTGACCTCGGTGTGCTTGTACGCATTGCCGTCGTCGCAGTCGGTACCCAGCAGGTCTACGTCGGCCACATACCCGGAAGGAAGCGAGCCATCGGTGCACAGGGTGTCCCGTTCGACCGCCGAGGTGTACAGGTCGCCGTCGCCGTCGGCCCATCCGCTTACCAGGGTATGCACTCCCGCATTGCCGTCGTCGCAGTCTTCGCCGGCGCTTTCGGCCAGGTAGCCGGCGGGAAGCGTGCCGCCCGCGCAGACTTCGACCTGACCACCGACCGTCACGCCGTCGCCGTCGGCATCGGTATAGGCGGTCATGGTCGTATGAATCGTCGCATCGGCGTCGTCGCAGTCGGGGCCGGCGTCGCAGTTCAGGCCGTAACCGTCTTTGTCTTCGTCGATGCAGGCCGTGGCGTCGTCGCTATCATCGTCCTTGTCGTCCGTATCCTTATCATCGTCTGCCGACGGATCTTTCGTCTCGTCTCCATCATCGTCGTTCTGAGAGACCTTTCCGGTTGTGTCGGCGGCTTCAGGTTCGGCGGCACAGCCCGCGAGTGAAACGAACAGCAGCAGACCGAGTGTGAACAACAGGCGGCTGAAACGGTAATGCGATTGCGACATGAGAATTCCCGTTATATCGAGATAGACAGACTTACGCCGCCCTATCGGCAGGCGCTTGGAGCAATAGTGCCTAGTATTTTACATGAGTACGACGCAGGAGGCAGTGTCGGCCGTCACAATCGGTGCTAAAAACGTGCAGCTACGGCGCCAATAGAAGGGCTGTAACTGGAAGAAGGGTCGTCATTGCCCTTTCAGTCGCCGACGGCAAGGGTAAGAAGAAGCAGCAGCCGCTTTTCTCCACCTGAAGGAGACACGAACGTGCAGACCCCCCTGTTCTTCGGCGAATCGACGCTCGACACCCCACAGGCCAATCTCGGCCTCTTCATACTTCGCGTCTTCGCCGGCTTCGCGCTGGCGCTGGTGCACGGTCTCGGAAAGGTGCCCCCGCCCGATGGGTTCATTTCCATGGTGGGGGAACTGGGACTGCCCGCACCCACCCTTTTCGCCTGGCTTGCAGGCATCGCGGAGTTGGGCGGCGGCATTCTGCTCGGCCTGGGGCTGCTTACCCGACCGGTCGCCCTGTTGCTGTTCATCAACATGACCTTCGCCGCGGTGCTGGCGCATTCCGGAGAACCCTTCACCACCCGCGAACCGGCCGTTCTTTTTCAGATGATAGCGCTGTGCTTCGTGCTCACCGGTGGGGGCCGTTTCTCTCTTGACGCGGCAATCAGACGGCGCTGAGCCTGCCTGCCGACGCTTGCCCTCCATGCCCCTTCGGCCTTTCGACTAGAATGCAGGTATGGAAACCGTGTGCCTGCTGCTCGGCGCCCTGCTGATTGCCACCGCCCTTCTCGACATGTTCCGGGAAGTCGTACATCCGGGCAAAAACGGCTTTCTGGTCAGGGGCATCAGCCGCACAATCTGGCGCCTGCTGCACCTGCTGCCTGAACGTTCAGGCAACCCACTTTCATGGGCGGCGCCGTTGACGGTGGTCGTATCCATCGGCATGTGGGTAATACTTCTTATCCTGGGCTGGGCGCTCATCATCTGGCCACAATTGCCCCAGGGCTATGTCTATGCGGCGGGGGTACCGCAGCGGGCCGGGTTCATCGAAGCGCTGTATATCTCGCAGATGACGCTTACCACCCTGGGATACGGCGACATCGTTCCACGAGCCGGGCACCTTCGCATCCTTCTTCCCCTTGAGGCGTTTCTCGGCTTCGTACTTTTGAGCACGGCAACTTCGTGGACGATGTCGATCTACCCGCCCGTGTCGCGCCGACATTTTCTAGCGCACGAACTGCATGCAACCCGCAGGGTGGAAGAGACGACCGACCTGCGCGTCATTGACCTTCCGCCCGGCGAAGTGGCTGACTTTCTCGAGCGCATGACCTCGCAGGTGGTAACCGTGCGAAGCGATCTCGTTCAGTTTCCGCTCGTTTACTACTTCCGTACATCCGATCGAAAGTCGTCGCTGGCCGTGAACATGCCGTTCCTTTACAACCTGGCCCGGCGTTTCTCCGACGGTTCGCAAGCCCCCGAAGTGACCATGCACGCCTGCCGGCTTCGCCATGCCATCGACGATCTGTGCGAAACGCTGGCTGCGTTTCTCAGCGGCTGCCGAGGTACGGAGAACGTGCTGCGGGCCTACGCCGAAGACCACCGGCGCCTCGAAGCGACCGACCCGCAGCAGGAAAGCGCTCAGTAGGACGAGCCGTCCTTGTGCACAAAAGTCCACTTGCCGTCGACGAAAACCGCCTGCACGTCGTCGTCGGGGTAGTGTACCGAGTCGCCGGGTGTCCGGTCGCCGATCTCGAGGTAGACAACGTCGGCGTCAGTACGGTTCACCAGGTGGTGTGCGTCGCCGCTTCCCCCTTTGAATCCGGCACACATGCCGGGGGCGAGCTGCGTCTCGCCGGCGTTGGTAATCAGCGTGGGATTTCCCTCGAGTATGTACACGAACTCGTCCTGCAAGGTGTGGCCGTGGCGCAGCGCCGACAGGCCTCCGGGGGCGATGCGGGTCAGGTTGACGCCGAAGTTCGCCAGCCCGAACAGGTCGCCGAGAGGTCGCTTGACCCGGCTCGCCATCATCGAGGCATAGGGCTCGGGGTAGTTCGAAGGTATGCTGCGCGGCGGAGCTTCGGCCGCAAGAATGGCGGGTTCGTCGACGTTGGGAGACATCGGGGCGTTTCCTCCGGAAAGCAGCGCGGTTGCGGGTCGCCGGGTCGCCGCTGCCGGGCGCCGGCGTCGAATCGAGTTCGTATTCCGATATCATACCTCGCCGCCCGAAGGGCTTCACCTCGGATGACGCGGCGTTTACCGACCGCCCCCTTGCCGGCATGACGCATCGCAAGGTGGAATCGGCGATTAGAAAGCGATAGAATCACTCGCCACCAGAAGAGACATCGAAATTTCACACCCCCCCCCCTCAGC
>JAWLBW010000272.1:0-6552 GCA_041687475.1 bacterium | reverse complement strand
GCAGGCGAGCTACAGTCATACCCCCATGTAAATGGGGGCGCAGGGGGCAGCGGTCTGCACGGCCGCAGCTGTCCTCATACCGACGTCCGGCGTCCGACGTCCGCCGGCCCCCGCCCTCCCGTGCACCACGATTGCCGCACTCCTTATTCGGACGACCGGGCGGCCCCCTCTCAGGGGGCACGTGCGCCAAGCGCGCTCACGGTCGGGGGTTCCGGCGTCCGGCGTCCGACGACCGCCGTGCACCCGTGCTGTACGGATAGGTATGGAGGAAGGAGGGGATGATCGTCCGGCGCGGCAAACCGGAAGGAAGGGGAGGAAGAGGCGACGTGCAGGCCGTGCCAAAGCAAGCGCATCCGCGCTGTCCGGTTGCAATTCCACGCAGGCGCAGCGTTACCCATCCTGTCCATATCGGGAGGGTAAAACCATGAAAGCAGTGAAATGGATGGCCTTGGCCGCCACGCTCGCCCTGGCGGCGTGCGGCGACGATGACGACGACAACGGTGTGACCGGCGACAACGGTACGTCGGAAACCTCGGTGGTGCTCGACTGTGCGTTGGTGCAGGCCAACGAAACCGTCGAGATCGACGGCAACGGCTTCGTGAATCCCGAACCGCGCATACCCGTCAACGGCGTGGTGCGTTGGGTGAACGTCGACAGCACCAGCCACCGGGTGGTGAGCGGAACGCCGGGGTCGGTCAGTGCCGGCGACTTCTACGATTCGGGCGCGCTCGGTACGGGTGACGACTTCTGCGTACGCTTTCCCCAGGCGGGAACCAGCGCCTTCTTTGACGACCTCAACCCCGACCAGACCGGCGTGGTAAGGGTGGGTACATCGACCGGTGATCGTGACGACGACGGTCGCGATGACGATGACGATGGTCGCGATGATGATCGGGACGATGACGGTATCGGGGGCATACCCGACGACCGTGACGACCGAGACGACCGAGACGATCGCGACGATCGCGACGACGATTTCGACGACGACAACGGCGACGATGACTTCGACGACGACAACGGCGACGATGACTTCGACGACGACAACGGCGACGATGACTTCGACGACGACAACGGCGACGACGACTTCGACGACGACAACGGCGACGATGACTTCGACGACGACAACGGCGACGACGACTTCGACGACGACAACGGCGACGACGACTTCGACGACGACAACGGAGCTGGAAGCGGCGTGACGGAGACGACGGGCTTCACGGCCTGACCGGGCGCACGGCTTGCCCCCCCTCGACGAGGGGAATTGACTGAATGCTGCCTCGGGCAGCAACCATCCTCACCAATCCCGCGCCTTCGGGCGCGGGATTTCCTTTCCCCCAACCCCCCATTACATGGGCGATTAACTGAGCGCTGCCTCCCGGCAGCGGCCATCGTTCCTCTAAGCGCGCAGTGCAGCCGTCGCACCGGGCAACAATCGAGGATCCCTCTCCGGGGGCACGTTCGGCAATCGGGATCAAGGTCGGGGGGGCCGCCGTCCGACCGTCTCCCCGTCACCCATTCAGCACGGCGCGTTGTCCTTTTTCGGACGACGGACGTCTGACGACTGGCGACGGTACTGCGATGGGGTGGACGTACGCTGTCCACCCGGAGCGATAGGGTGTCGATGTTCCGGGAAGCTCGCTTGTCGCATTCCCGAATCAATACGAAGGCGGTGTCAACGTAACCGCCTGCAGGAGTCCGACGTGCCCTCAAACGAAACCCTTCTTCTCATCGCTCTCATTCTGATGGGGGCCGATTTGCTTATCGCCTCGGACCTGCTGACACTCGTTGCCTACGCTGTATTCAGTTTTGTCGTTGCCCGAGAGGTGCCAGCAGGCTTTCTCTACCAGGTTCTCTCATTCATGGCTGCTTACGCTGTGATGGTGGCCGTGCACTACCTTGTGTGGCGAAAAGTTGTGCAGGCGTTTGTCGACCGATTCATCGCTCCCCAGCGCTACACCAGTGGAATCGAGGCCATGATCGGCAAGCGCGGTCTCATCGTCGAGATCGAGGGCGTTCGTTTTCTCAAGGTCGACGGCGATTTGTGGAGCTTCCTTGAGGATGTAAGTTTGTCCACAGGCGAAACGGCCCAGGTCACAGGCGTGAGAGAAGGGCGACTTGTATTGGCCGTCGGAGAATCTGCCGGTCGACAAAACGAGGCCACTTCCCTGTAACGGAAACGGCGACGGAAGCGGAGCAATGTTGGTGAATCTGTGCGACTTGTTCGCCCAGGGATAATGGAGATTGTAGAATGCAGTTGATCTATACCGTGCCCCAGGCACATGTCATAGTCATAGAACGTTTCGGGAAATTCTCGCGCATACAGAGCCAGGGCCTTCACTTTCGACTGCCCTTCATCGAACGGGTCAAGGTTGTTCGCGAATGGGGAGGTGTCGCCTGCAAGGAAGACGCGCTGATCGAGCTGGCCGAGCAGCACACCGACACGCCGCCCCGCCAGTGCCATACCATGGACAACGTCAGCGTCATGGCGAACGCCTCCGTATACTGGAAGATCATTGACCCCCGCCGGGCCTTGTATGAAGTCGATGTGCTGCCGAAGGCGCTTTCCGACGTGGCGCTGAATGCGCTGCGCTCCGTCATCGGCAAGGTTCAGCTCGATAAGTTGCTTTCCAGTCGCGAAGAGATCAATCAGATCATCAGCGCGCAGTTGAAGGAAACATGCGAAAAGTGGGGCATTCTACTGACGCGGGTCGAGATTCAGGAGCTAAGTACCAGCGACGCCACAGCCGAGGCCATGCACCAGGAAATGGTGGCTGAACGTCGGCGCAGGGCCAAAATTGCCGAAGCTGAAGGCGAAAGCCGTGCGAAGGTGCTCGTTGCCCAGGCTGAAGCCGAGGCGCTGGACCTGATTGCACAAGCCGAATCGCGCTATCTCGAGACGCTGAAAACGCAGGTAGGGGCCGAGAATGCGGCACGTGTGTTACTGGCGCAGAAGCTGCTCGACGGTTACCGGACTATCTCGACGAATCCGGCCAACAAGGTCTTTCTGCCCAACGGCTTTCAGGCCATCTTTAACGTCGACGGCGAAGTGCCGGCGCCGGCCGCCCCTTCCCGCAAAAGCGGGTACCTCGATCCGGTCTGACCGACCGCCCTTGTGCCACGGCGCGGCGAGCGGCAGAGCTCTGCCCTGCCCCCCCTGCACCCCCGTGTCAATGGGGGGGGGCAGGGGGCATCACGTGCTGCGTCGGATGGCACGTCTGCCCGCCTCCGACGATCAACCGTTCAGCACGAGGCCGCTGCACTTATTCCGCCGTCCGCCGTCCTTCGTGCACCCGTGCAGCACGTGTATGTTGTACTTCATGTACACCACGCCTATACTTGTGTACATGAAAGAATGGACGGTAGCAGAAGCACGCCGCAGGTTTGCGCAGCTTCTCAAGGAAGCCGAGGCCGAGCCACAAGCCGTTTTCAATCGCGACAGGTTGGCCGGCGCCGTCATCGGCCCTCGTGAGTACGAAGAATTCACGCGCTGGAAACGCGCGCAGGGAAGTATTGCGCAGGCCACGCAATCGCTTCGCGAACTCTGTGAAAGCGAGGGGTATGTCTTCGAAGCGCCCCCTCGGCGGGATCGCGAAAGTTCCGTATTCTCGGTCGGCGAGGAATGAGCTTTCTCGTTGACACGAATATTCTTGCCGAAGTCGCACGCCCCTGCCCCAACTCCGGCGTTCTGGCGTGGGCCGATAGCGTCACCCACATCTTTCTCAGCGTAATCAGCCTCGAGGAGATTGCATATGGGCTTGCCTGGCGACCGAATAAGCGCATTGAAGCATGGCTCGGTCGATTTATAGACGAGCACACCACGACTCTTCCGGTCGACCAGCAGATTGCGATAAGGGCGGGCCGATTGCGTGGAGAACTGCAGCGTTCGGGGAAGACGCACACACAGGCCGACATGCTGATTGCCGCGACAGCCCTGACCCGCGACATGACCCTTGCGACACGAAACGAGCGGGACTTCGAAGCCTGCGAAGTGCGCATCTTGAACCCGTTTCAATGAGCGCCCCGCAGGGAGACCCGCTGCGTCGGACTGCACGTCCGGCCGCCTTCGACGATCAACCGTTCAGCACGAGGCCGCTGTACTTATTCCGACGTCCGGCGTCCGGCGTCCGCCGCCCCCCGTGCACCCGTACACCACGTCTCCGCCTTGGCGCTCCGCTCCGTGCACCGCTATAATGCTGGGGCCAATGGTGGGTCGGCGCTTGCCGACTAGAATCCCGGAGTATCCATGGCGAAGTTGTATCCCCCGGCCTTCCCCGAAGAAAAACGCGCCGACCCGGCCTTCCGCGCCGAGGCCCTGGTGTACGACGAGCTGGCCGAACGCCTGCCCGACCCGTGGGTGATCTTCTACGACGTCGCCATCGTCATTCCCCACAGGCCGAAGGGGGCCGTTCGCGATACGTCGGTCCATTACGACGACGGTCAGGCCGATTTCGTGGTGGCCCACCCCGACCACGGATTTTTGGTGCTCGAAGTCAAGGGCGGCGGCATTCAATTCGAGCACGGCAGCTGGTTCTCGCGCAACCGCGACGGCCTGCACCCCATCAAAGATCCGTTTCGCCAGGCCACTTCGTGCAAACATGCGCTCTACCAGCACCTGTGCAATTTCTTCGACGAGAAGCGGCTGCCGGTGCCAAGCGCCCACGGCGTGATCTTTCCCGACGTGGCCGAAAAAACGACCTTCGGCGTCGAAGCCATACCCGACCTCATGCTCGTCGAAGGCGACTGGGATGAGCTCGAAAAACGCCTGCTGCGCATGCTGCAGCTCTCACGGTACGGCAAGCAGGGCGATGCCGCCACGCGCGCGGTCTGTATCGAAGGGCTCGAAAAAATGCTGACCGGGCGTAAGTCGTTCGAGGCCGCGCTCTCGGTGCAGATTGCCCAGAACGAACGCATCATGCGCCGGTTGACCGAACGGCAGCTCGCCACGCTGAACCAGATGAGCCGCACCCGCAAGCTGGTCGTCAGCGGTTGCGCCGGGTCGGGAAAGACGGCGCTGGCCATGATGAAGGCGCGCCAGATGGCCCGCGAGGGTGGCCGGGTGCTGCTTACCTGCTATAACCAGAAGCTGGCCGATTGGTTTCGCGAAAGCCTGGCAGACGTTCCCGGCGTGACGGCCGTGCATTTTCATGGTCTGTGCCGTGCAATGGCGCGCGCCGCAGAGGTTCCCCTCGTCGATTTTCCCCAGGGGCGTCAGTCGGAAGTGCAGGAAATCTACCATTCGGAATATCCCATGGCCCTCGAGGCGGCCATGCAGTTCTGCCCGTCGTTGCGCTTCGATGCCGTCATCGTCGACGAAGGGCAGGACTTTCCCGAATTCTGGTGGAAGGCGCTGGTACGTTGCCTTGCCGATGACGATCAGGGGCTCTTCTACTGGCTATACGACGAACGTCAGGCTGTGTACCAACGAACGATTTTCGTGCCTCCCTACGACGCGTCGCTGCATCTCGAAGAAAACCTGCGAAACACGCGTGAAATCCATACCCTTGTCGCGCCCATGTATGACCGCGCGGTACGAACGGCGGGGCCTTCGGGGCCGCCGCTGCGCTGGGCCGAAACAACCGAGCCGGTTTCGCTGTATGAGGAACTGGGACGCCAGGTAACCGAATTCGTGCAACGCGAAAAAATCGATATCGGCGACATCGTCGTGCTCACGCCCCATGCCGAGCGGCATTCGAAGCTGTTTGGCGCCCAGGCGTCGGGCTTTTCCTTCGTGGGCAATCCTGCGGGGCCGTACGAAGTGCTGGTCTCGACCATCCACAGCTTCAAAGGGCTTGAACGCGCGGTCGTCATCCTGGCCGAACTCGACGACATCGAGCGGGTAGAAGAGGGTTGGTACCAACGCCTCATTTTCCTCGGCGCGTCGCGCGCCCGCCAGCTGCTCTCCATCATTGCCTCGCCCGAGGTCCTTCGCTTCCTCAGGGCTTCGATTAAGGAGACGGTGTAGCAGTCACCGTCGGCCCTACCCTCTTCTTATCCGCCATCGACACCGTACTACTGCCCCGGCTGCAGCGAGTGCTCACATTGCAGAGGCTTGGGCTACTTCCGTGCGGAAACGACAATTGCGACTTTTTTCTTGATCACACACGTGTAACATAGGAAAATGTTCCGGCAGAATGCCTGCCTTGCGGCAGGTTCAGGTGGCGGGCGCACGCCCGGTAAACGTTGATCTTGCATACGTAGACAGGTATAGAGACATGATTTCAGTACGCGCGGGGCTCCTCGGGGCGGCTCTGGTTGGTGTTGTGGGTTGCGGCGAGCTTCTCGATGGCGATGCCCTGACCGATACCCTGGGATTCGGCGAAGTGACCAAGTCCTGCGATCTGCGCGCCTCGCAGCTCGAGGCCAAGGCTTATTGTCAGGAATGGCGCGGCATGGCCGATGCGCCGACGGCCGAGATCGGACCGCGCGGCATCTGCACCACGCTGGCGGCCGAATTTCACGACGGCCCCTGCCCCAGCGAGGGCATCATCGCCGGCTGCTTCGTAGCCGAGGGAGGCGACGGCGCCGATTCGTTCTGGTGGTTCTACCCGGCCG
>JAWLBW010000271.1:0-6595 GCA_041687475.1 bacterium | reverse complement strand
GTCTGAGCCGAGAGGGGGTCGGCATCAACGAACCGGTCTGTAAGCCGGGTCGTCTCCCGCAAGTTCCTGCCACAGGGAGCCCAGCCGCAGAGACCGGTCACCGGTGCGGTTGACCCACTCGGTGGGAACTTCCTCGTGGGGGTGAAAGCGCACGCCCCAGATGGGGTTGAAGCTGTGTGTCTGCAGCGAGTATCTGACATCGCCGATGATCGAAGGATCATCGGGCGCACGGGCGACCCATCCCAGCGAAAACCAGGAGAACCGCTCGAAATCACGTACCACGCGTTCATTGGCGCGTTCGCGGGGGGTGAGCGAGGCCCGATCGGCAGGCTTGATCTGCATGCCCGGCGTAAACTGGGGTCGCCCGAAATAGGGCACGCGAATGCGATCTGCGTACAACATGCCGCCGGCTTCGTAAAGAGAACGCCAGACCAATTGGTTCGCCAGTGTCGGGAAGGCGTCGCGACGTACGATTTCGTGTCCGCGACTTCGCGCAAGGCTTTCCTGGACGTCGAGTGCCCGTTCCCGCTGCAACGCGCCGAGAGCCATGTAAAGCAGGCAGAAAATAAGCGCCGTGGCGACAGAGGCCCGTTTTCCCCGCAGGGCAAACAGCGTTACCCCGATGGCCAGGGCCAGGGTGAACACCGGATCGACGATACTTATCCAGCTCCAACTGACGCGATAATTCGTAAACGGCCACAATAGCTGGGTTCCGTATGTGGTACATGCGTCGAGAAGGCCGTGCGTCGCATATCCGACAATGGAAGCCAGCAGCACCCAGGGCCAGACGGCACGAAACCCCTTGCGCAGCAAGAACGGCAACGCCGCAATCGCTCCCCCGAAGGGAATGAAAGCAAGGGCGTGCGTGAACTGACGGTGAAATTCAACCGCCATCAACGGATCGTTGGAACTGCGTATGAGCACGTCGAGATCGGGCGCCATTCCTCCCACGGCGCCGATGACGCCTGCGAAACGGACACGTTTTCCGACGACGAGCTGCGCTGCGGCCGCTCCTATCAAGCCTTGTGTAACCGGATCCATAGTTGAAGAACAGGGTACGGCAATGGGTAGAGGGAGGGCAAGTCGGGTCGTTCAAACATGACGATAAACGCTGAAAATGCCTTTTCGCCAGGTCGTAACCGGGCGCAACACGCGCTATCCCTTCGCCAGCTCGGCCAGGCGTCGATAGATGGCCTCAGGCTGAGACAGCGCCAGCGTAAGCCCGGCCTCGTCGATCAGTTCGATGCAGACGGCCGGGTAAAGATGCCGGAAAATCTCGAGTGTGTCGGGGGGCGTGGTGGCATTGCGCCTGCCGTGCAGCAGGTTGACCGGGCAGGCAATCTGCTCAAAGAGTTCACCCCAATCACGCAGCATCAAATCGAGATCGACCTCGAAACCGCGCCCCATCTGGTTCAGATAGAAGCTGTAGGTGGCGACCACCCCGCTCTTCAGCGACGGCCGCGTGATCACATGCGTGTCGGGTTCGACGCCCTCGAAAATGACATCGGTCCAACTTTCCGGCCCCAGCTGACGCGTGCGCACCATCAGCAGGCGGGTCATGAGCCGGACAAGCCAGGGGGCATGACGGGCGGCCTGAATGAAGATGGCCTGATGATCGGGCATACGCTGAATCTGCTCGAGCTGCCGGAACGGAGGGGCTGCGGAAACCGCAAGCACACCACGGACTCTGTCGGGTTGTCGCCGCGCCAGTTCCAGGCCCGGAATGAGTGCGACTTCGTGCGCCAGCACGGTAACCTGGTCGAACCCCTGCTCTTCCATTACCGCCAGCAAGTCAAGGTACTGGCATTCCAGCGCGTCTTCACCCGGGGCCGGCGAATGGGTACGCCCATATCCGGGACGCTCGGGGGCCAGCACATTCAAACCGTGACGAGCGGCCTCGTCACGATCGGCCGAATATTCGCCGGCTCCGAAGGAGGGGCCGTGAAGAAAAAGCACCTTGTGTCCCGCCGAATCGCCGAAGCGCCGCCAGCCGACTCGGCGGCTGTTGCGCATGAGCTCGCCGATCTGCAGGTGGCTTTCCTGTTCGCGCAGGGGCAGCAGCCCGGTGCGAACCGGGGTGTCATGGTCGGCGCGGGTTGCTGCGGCAGCGGCCAGGGTCGCAGCCTCGAGTTGGCTCGAGGCGCCCAGCTTCTGCAGAATGCGCTTGACCTGTTGGCGCACGGTGCCGACGGCACGACCACGCTGCCCGGCAATCTGCTCGCTGGTCATGCCCCTTGCCAGGCACGAAAGCACTTCTCGCTCGCTTACCGTAAGTCCGTAAAGCTCTTCGAGCGCGAGGTCGATGGAAGCGGGCCAATGGTGCTGCAGAGCCGTCAGGGTAAAGGCGCGAAACCGGGGATGGTAGCTTCCCGTCATCAAAAGGGGAATGGCCCCGTCGCCCCCGTCGAAGCGTAAAACCCTGATCAACGTAGGCCCGGGCATTGCCGTCAAGCGTCGCTTGAAGCCGACGAATTCGTTGCCGTCGATATGGAGGGCCGCCAGACCATCGCCCGACGAAACGCGGAATAGATGGGCTGCTGCGGTATTCAGCGTCAGCACCTGACCGGCTTCACTCAGCGCCAGTGCCGGCGCGCCCTGCTCGTTCACCAGTGCATATAGCTGATCTTCGGCCGCCGCCCGTTCTTCGATCTCGAACAGGGCGGTCGAAAGCTGCAGGGCGGTCTCGGCCGACAGCTGCTCGGTACCGCTGATCATCGGCATCAACGCATCGAGCAATCGCTCGAAGGCGCAATTGCGATCGGCGACGCAGCGTACCAGATGTTCCAGCTCGGCCGGCGATGCGCGGAGTACCTGATGTCTTCTGTAGGCGATGTGTTCCCCCCAGCCCGGATCGTTCGACGGCGCATCCGTGTGCGCCCGTCGTTTTCGGAAAGGTTTGACGGTCGCAGACACCGAACGAAATGTCAATCACAGATTCGAGCAGCGGTCGAAAAGCGGGCGCCGGAACTCAGCCCAGCTTGACCTTCAACTCCTGCCCACCGAATGCGATGACGTCGCCCGAGACGATTTTCCTTCGCTTTCGGGTTTCCACCTCGCCGTTTACCGAAACCATGCCCTGCTCGACAGCAGCTTTCGCGGCGCCTCCGTTTTCGACCAGGCCTTCGAACTTCAGAATTTTATAGAGCTCGACGGGCTCTCGGGAAATCAAGACTTCACGCATGATGAATACTTCGCCGCTGTAATGATTAGTGTGGGGTGAATATCAGTCAGGTTTCGAGCTTCTCGGGCAAGACATCGCGCATTGGCGACGCTGAACTCTCAGCGGGAAACCACTTCCGGGGTGCTGTCGACAAAAGTTGAAAGGTGCCGGCCGGTAAGGGTCGACTTTGCGGCGACCAAATCGGCCGGGGTGCCTTCGAACACGATCCGGCCGCCTTCGTGCCCCGCACCCGGCCCGAGATCGACGATCCAGTCGGCATGCGCCATGACGGCCAGGTGATGTTCGACAACAATAACAGACTTTCCCGCGTCGACCAGCCGGTCGAGCAACGCGAGCAGATGCGCGACGTCGGCAAGGTGCAGACCGGTGGTGGGCTCGTCGAGCACGTAAATGCCGCCCTTCTCGCCCAGATGGCTGGCCAGTTTGAGACGCTGGCGCTCGCCGCCCGATAATGTCGTGAGCGGCTGCCCCAGGCTGAGATAGCCGAGCCCGACATCGGCAAGCCGCTTGAGAATCGTATGCGCGGCCGGCGTACGGGCATCGCCGGCGCCGAAAAATTCCGCGGCCTCGTTTACCGACATATCGAGCACATCGGCAATATTGCGTCGTCCAAGGGTGTACTCGAGTACCGATGCCTGAAACCGGCGACCTTCGCATTCCTCGCAGACCGTGGCGACCCCGGCCATCATGGCCAGATCGGTGTAGATGACACCGGCGCCGTTGCAGTTGGGACAGGCCCCCTCGGAGTTGGCGCTGAACAGAGCGGGTTTCACCCCGTTGGCTTTCGCAAACGCTTTTCGAATGGAGTCGAGAAGGCCCGTATACGTCGCCGGATTGCTGCGCCGCGAGCCGCGAATCGGCGCCTGGTCGATTGCCACCACACCTTCGCGGCCCGATACCGAACCGTGTATCAGCGAGCTTTTACCCGACCCCGCCACACCGGTTACCACCACCAGCACCCCAAGGGGAATGTCGACATCGACGTTCTGCAGGTTATGGGTGTCTGCACCACGGATTTCCAGTTTCCCCGAAGGCTTGCGAACCTCTGTCTTGACGGTGGCCCGATCGTCCAGATGCCGGCCGGTCAACGTTCCGCTTTTCCGCAGGTCGTCGACCGTTCCCTCAAAGACCACCTCGCCGCCCGCCGTACCGGCGCCGGGGCCGAGATCGACGACATGGTCGGCGATGCCGATTACATCAGGCTTGTGTTCAACGACGAGTACCGTATTGCCCTTGTCTCGCAGTTGCCGCAACAGGTCGTTCATACGACGAATGTCGTGGGGATGCAGCCCGGCCGTGGGCTCGTCGAAAACGTACGTGACGTCGGTGAGCGCCGAGCCGAGATGCCGGATCATCTTCGTGCGCTGCGCTTCTCCCCCCGAGAGCGTACCCGACGGCCGGTCGAGGCTCAGGTAACCAAGGCCGATTTCGACGAAGGAATCGAGCGTCTCGCCCAGCGCCCTCAGCAATGGCCCGACCGAGGGCTCGTTCAATTCACGCACCCACCCGGCCAGATCGCTGATCTGCATGGCGCAGGCATCGGCGATGTTGATGTCCTTGATTTTCGACGACCGCGCCAGCGCGCTGAGCCTGGTGCCGTCACACTCGGGGCAGACGGCAAAGGTGACCGCCCGATCGACGAAGGCGCGAATGTGCGGCTGCATCGCCTCAGGGTCTTTCGACAACATCGACTTCTGAATCTTCGGAACAAGCCCCTCGTACGTCAGGTTTATTCCGTCGACCTTGATTTTCGTCGGCTCCTTGTAAAGCAGGTCTTGCAGTTCCTTCCGGGTGAAACTGCTGATGGGCTTGTCGGGGTCGAAAAAGCCGCAGCCGCGATAAATCCGCCCGTACCAACCGTCCATGGTGTAACCGGGAATCGTGAGGGCGCCTTCGTTCAAGGACTTGTCGGCGTCGTACAGCGCCGACAAGTCAAAATCGGTTACCCTGCCCAGCCCCTCGCAACGCGGGCACATACCGCCGGTAATGCTGAAGCTTCTTTTCTCCCTGACGGTGTTGCCCCCACGTTCAATGGTAACCGCGCCCGCGCCCGAGATGGACGCGACGTTGAACGAGAAAGCCTGGGCCGAACCGATATGCGGCTGTCCCAGACGGCTGAAAAGAATGCGCAGCATCGCGTTGGCATCGGTCACGGTGCCCACGGTCGACCGCGGGTTTGCGCCGATTCGCTCCTGGTCGACAATGATGGCGGTCGTAAGTCCCTCCAGCACGTCGACGTCGGGCCGGGCCAGGGTCGGCATGAACCCCTGCACGAAGGCACTGTAGGTCTCGTTGATCAGGCGCTGCGACTCGGCCGCGACGGTATCGAATACAAGCGACGACTTTCCCGACCCCGAAACGCCGGTAAACACGGTCAGCCGCCGCTTGGGTATTTCGAGGCTGACATTCTTCAGGTTGTTTTCACGGGCGCCCTGAACGCGAATCAGGTCGTGGCGGTCTGCTGCATGTCGGCTGGTGTCTGACATAATGGCGTTCATGCTATCGGAGGCCGATAACCCTCGCAACGAAACGCGGAATGCGGATTGACGGATTGCGGAACAATCGACGGGCTCCCTCTTCCATCTTCCTTCTCTAATCTTCCTTCTCTAATCTTCCCTCTTCCTTCTGCAGGCTACCGTTCCCAAAGGCAATCCGGGACTACCCCGGGTATACTGTTCCTTTTCCCCTCATGTGGAAAGGAGTCGCCATGCGCGCATCCGTCGCTTCCCTGCTCGTCTCGCTGACTCTGCTTGCACCCACCGCCGATGCGGCCGAAGACTTTGTCGACAGCCGCCCGGTACGCGTATTGGCCGACTACCTGCGGGTCGACACGGTGGTTCCGCCCATCATTCCCGAATCTCCGACGCCCGGCTACATTCCCCTGCTTGTGGAAAATTACGCCCGGCCGCTCGGCCTGACCTGGGAGATCATGGACGGCCGCATGCTGCTCGTCAGGTGGAAGCCGGAACAGCCGACCGAGAAGGCGCCGATGCTCTTTCTCAATCACGCCGACGTGGTGCCCGTCGATCACGGCGAAGCCGACGAGTGGACGCATCCGCCCTTTGCCGGCAAGGTAACCGGTGGGTTCATATGGGGACGCGGCGCCATCGACAACAAGTCTTCCGGCGTGGCGATACTCGAGGCGATAGCCCGGCTGAAAGCCGAGGGGGTCGAGCCCGATCGTGAGATCCAGCTGTTGGTAACGCCCGACGAAGAAATCGGCGGCGAACACGGCGCCCGGCGCTATATCGAAACCTTCATGGAGTCGTTCGGTCGCCCCGCATTCGTGCTCGACGAAGGTTCGTACGTGGTGCCCGACTTCGTCAAGGGCAAGAACCAGGCCATGGTGGCCGTGGGCGAGAAAAGCTATCTCACCATTCGCGTATCGGTCGAGGGACACGGCGGTCACAGCAG
>JAWLBW010000270.1:0-6607 GCA_041687475.1 bacterium | reverse complement strand
TCTTGGCGTCGTAAAGGTGGTCGTACAGACCAAGCAGCACGCCGCCCGGGTAGCCGAAGATGGTGTCGACACCTTCGCGTTGCAGCGCATTCAAAAACCGCTGCGCGCCGGTGCGTTTCATGGAACTCCCTCCTGAAAAAAAATCAGATGGCAAGGGATCGCCTTGCCATGGTTCAGTTCTTCTGCCGTGGGTTCGCCACGTCAAAACGGCCGCTCTGTTGAGAACAGAACGCCGGGGGAACATCAGGGGTTGCCTGAAAAATTCCCGTGGCCGACGCCACGATCGGTGAGGCCGGCACGACCGACGGTTTCCAGGAATTGCCGGAAACGGCGACTGAAAGATGATCAAAGTATACCCGAGAACCGGCCGGCGGGCAATTACCCCTCCTCAATCCTCAATCCATGCACCTTGACTCCCGGACCGGATTCCCCCAGGTCGGATGCTTGAAACAGGCCCGTGGGAAAAAGGGGTGACAAAGCGAGCGCCTACCTCTACCCGCTTTGCTGTTGCAGAGCAGCGCTCGTACGCAGACAATGAGAGAGAAAGCGTGTACCGACAGGAAGGGCCCGGAGTTTGAAGTGCCGATTCCCCCGCATGAAAAGCTGCTTACCGATTTTGAACGGGTACTGCGGGCGCAGCTTGCCAACCTGCCCAAGCGGTTTGACCCCAATTCGCTCGAGAACTGGAATGGGCGTTTTCTACGGACAGTGACGCCGCCGCTCGATGCCCTGACGCACTACTACATACGATCGTCGGCCGACGGGCTCGCGAACATTCCCGAAGGCCCGACCATGCTCGCCGGCATTCACAGCGGCAAGATATTGAGCGGCGACCTGGTGGTGCAGTTTCTGGCCTGGCACAAGCACTTCCGTTATCAGCGGCCCCTCTACGCCATGGCTCACCGGTTGTTCTTCGACATACCCGGGTTCAACCGGTTCATTGCCGCCGGCGGCGCTCTGCCCGGGTACCGCGAAAATGCCCTCAGGGTGCTGCGGGCAGGGCACAGCTTCATCGTTTACCCGGGGGGCGAGTACGATGCATCGCGCAGCTGGCGTGACCGCAACCGGGTCAACTTCGCCCGGCGAACCGGTTTCGCACGCGTGGCCCTGGATGCCGACGTACCCATCGTGCCCGTAGGCGCCGTCGGCGGCCACAACACGATGTTCGTGATATCCGACGGCCGGCGCATCGCAAGAATGCTGGGGTTGGGACCGCTCTTCGGGCTGCGCCGCATTCCGGTCTCGCTCACTTTTCCCTGGGGCCTTACCATCGGCTACGGCCCCTTCATTCCCCTGCCGGCGCGCATCAAGGTGCGCTTCGGCAAGCCCCTGTACTTCAAACCCAGCGCCAGCGAGCGCAAAGACCCCCGTTATTTCGGTTACATTCGCGATACCGTCGAGGCCGAAGTGCAGAAAATCGTGAACGAGCTGGCCGCTGAGTAACCTTACGCGTCAGGGCTTTCTCGCCAGCACGAAGGTCGTGTTGCCCGTAACACAGCGAATGGTCTCGATCCGGCGGTAGCCGATGTTTCGCAACATGCGTCGTAGTCCCTGGTCGGTTACACCGGGGGCAGACGGGCCGGCCGAAAGATCAAGCACGGCATCGAGAGCCTTGGCCATTGACGTGGGCGCCGCGTCGGGGTGAACGGTTTCCCAGAATATGGCGACGCCACCCGGATGAAGTACATCGAAGGCCTTGGCGGCAAACCGTTCGCCCGTGCGACTTTCGGGGGCCAGCAACATCTTTTTTGTGAGAAAGACCAGGTCGTAGGCGCCCTCGCCCCAACGGTCTTCTTCGGGATCGCCCGAGTGCGCGTGCATACCCTCGATTCGGTCGGCCGGCACGCCGTGGGCTTCGACGAGGGTGGGAATTTCGCGCACCAGGTGCTCGAGGCAGCCGTAGGTAACCCGCGATTGGGGAAAACGCGCAAGCAAGGCCGCACTGAAGCTCACGCCCATCGAGCCCACGATGAAGCGCCGCACGGGCGGAAGCTCGGCTCGCGCCAGCAACTCCCACGACACCCAGCTCAGGTACTGGTTAATGGCGTCGAGAAAGGCATGGTAGCGACTGTCTTCCGAAAAAATGTCGAGCGGGGCGGGCGAAGCGCCACTGCGCAGGCTCTGGGGCATGGCTCCGATGGCGGCGCCGTGGGCGCCGAGCAACCCGAGCATGGGCGCGAGACTCAACAGCCCGTCCGACCGCAGGCACGTCGTCAGAAAGCGGCTCGGAACAAAGCGCGTCCGACGTCGCTTGACGAGCCCCATTCCCTCGAAAATACGCATCAGCGCCTCGACGGTCGAAACCGGCATACCGCAGTGCTGCGCCAGCTCGCGGCAGTCTGCCCCCTCGGGGCCGAAGGCGTCGAACACGCCCAGCTGTTGCCCCAGCATCAACGCCGCCGTGTATCGGTAACCCGAAATCGCCCGCTGCGTACGCCACAGCGGCGAAAGCACCGGTAGCAGGCGCAGATCAAGCACGGGGCCGAGCTTGGCGAGCGCACCGGCAAGCAGACGAACGCGGCTTCCCCGGCCGAAAGGCAGACCGTCGACAGAGAAAGATTCGATTCCGGAAGAGCGATTCGGCCTCTCGGCCACCAATGTAGAAACAGCCATGCGATTTCACCTCTTGGCAGACACCTTCGACCGAACGAGCGCTCGGCACCATGACGGATGTCATACCGCACCGCTAAGCAGGGCAATAGACTGCCGTGCATCGCACTGCTGATTTACCTCATGGAGATGTGTATGCTCGAAACCGTACGCCCCCCTTCGCACAGTCCCGCCCGCATTCTGCAGACCGGCCTCGCCTTCTGGCCGGCGAAAACCCTGCTCTCGGCCGTCGAACTCGATCTATTCAGTCTGCTGGCCGAAGAACCGCTGACCGCCGGACAGGTACGCGACCGACTTTCCCTGCACGGACGCGGACTGCATGACTTTCTCGACGCCCTCGTCGCCCTGGAAATGCTTACCCGCGACGAAGGGGGACGCTACGGAAACGGCGAAGAGGCGGCCCTTTTTCTCGTACGTACGAGCCCGCACTACGCCGGGGGCATGCTCGAAATGGCCAACGCCCGGTTGTACGGCTTCTGGAACAACCTGACCGAGGCGCTACGCACCGGCAAGCCCCAGAACGAGATCAAGGGCGGAGAAAACATTTTCGACGCCGTGTACCGCGACGAAGGCCTGCTCGAGAACTTCCTGGGGGGAATGACCGGCGTCAGCCGCGGTTCGGTCATGCGCCTGGCCGAGAGCTTTCCCTGGTCGACCTACGGCGACCTGCTCGACATCGGCGCGGCCCAGGGCGACCTGTGCGTTCAGATTTGCCGCCGCCATGGGCATCTGCGGGCGACGGGGCTCGACCTCAGGCCGGTCGAACCGGTATTCAGGCGCCATGTCGAGGCGAACGGGTTGGGCGACCGCATAACCTTTCAGGCGGCCGACTTCTTCAACGCCCCCCTGCCCCAGGCCGATGTGATCACGATGGGCCACATTCTGCACGACTGGAGCCTGGCCGACAAGAAACGGCTCATCGCCCGTGCGTATGAGGCACTGCGCCCCGGCGGCAGCCTGATCGTTTACGACGCCGTCATCGACGATGAGCGCCGGCGCAACGCCTTTGCGCTCATGATGAGCCTGAACATGCTCATTGAAACCCGCGAAGGGTTCGACTACACCGGCCGCGACTGCATGGGGTGGATGCAGGATGCGGGCTTCGTCAACATGCGGGTCGAGCCCCTCGAAGGACCCGAATCGATGGTGGTGGGGGTGAAGAAACCCGAATAGCGAAGGGTAAGGCGCCGCCGGAACGCGGCGCCTTACCTGTCAGGCCTGGCGCAGCCAGTTCAGGGCCAGATGCTCTTCGGTGTGAAAAGCAAAATCGGGCAAACCGGTTTCGACCGACAGCCGCTTGATCTGCATTTTGTTCAGGCTGCGGTCGACCACATTGGCCGCCTTCTTCATACCCATCTCGCCGGCTTTGACCATGACCGCGGCCAGCTTTTCCTGAATGTGGGGTTTCTGGGGCGGAAACTGACTGATGTCGGCCAGCACGTACCACGTACCTCCGGCCACCTTGCGGAACGCGGCTACCAGGTCATCGCAGTACCGTTCGGCCATTTCATCGTTGAAAAGCCCCCACACCCGCAGGGCCACCACGTCCGACCGAACATCAATCTCGTATCCGCTTGTCGCATTTTCGTTCTTGAACATGAGCGCATGACTCCATTACGTGAATAGACAGGTCAGACTCTCACGCTACCGCACATGGCACAGGTAGAAAATCGGTCTCGACATAACCGGCGACAGTGTTACAATTTAAAGTGGACAGCTATTTCTCCACAGGGCGCGATCTTTCTGCGCCACTGCCTCCTGATTCGCGGGCAGACGTCACAAGCTTGCCTGTACTGCCCCGGCGAAGAATCGTCCCAGGCGCCCTGGGCCTGTTTCCGGCGACTCGATGCGGAATCTGCCCCGGACCCGCCGTATCCTATCTTCCCCCTTTCGACCATGCAGCCGGTCTGCATGTCAGCCCGCCTCCGTTTTCGTAAGTGTCGTTCGGCACCCACCGTGTTGACTCAGTGGACGCAATGGACCAGGTGGCCGACGAAACCCCGTGGGTTCCGGATGGTCGAACACTCAGAAGCAAAAAGGGGTTGCACGTCCATCACGTGCAACCCCCTTGATCATCGGGCATTGGGCATCGGCCATTGACGTAATCGGCGCCGGCGCCGATTACGTCACGGCACCACCGAATTGCCGAATTGCTTCGCGTGCGGCACGTTGGCCGGGCCGTCCAGGGTGTAACTGCACTCCTTGCCGCCCGGCGCATCGAACAAGCCGTTGCCGTTCACGTCGACATACAGCGGATTCGTAATGACCCGAGGCACGTTGGTCGGGTTGAACTGCGGCAGACCGCGCGGCAGCGTGCCCTCGCCGAAAGCGGCGACGGTTATCTGGGTGTCCTTCGTCAGCGCGAGGGGAACCGTTCCCTCATACTTCACGACGGCAGCCGGAGCATCGGTGCTGAATTTCGCCACCTCGTCGCAGTTGGCGTAGACCCGAACGTGGGTCACCGAAACATCGGGCAGCGCTTCGATGGTAATGTCGAGCTCGACATTTCCCCCAGTCGCCTTTGCCAGCCCGCCCATGGTCACATTTCCGACCGATACCCGGGCAAAGGCGCCCGTGCTGACCTGCACATCGCCTGCATAGACCGCATCGACGAGCTGGTCGGGGTGAAGCAGCGAGGGGTCGTCGAAGCCGAGCCCGAAGTACGAACGCGACATACCCATCTCTTCCCAACCGTGAATATCGCTGGAGCCGACACCGACGATGCGGTACCCGTGGTTGATGAAGCTCTGCCAGTCGTCGAACAGGCCGGTGTTGGCCAGGTTGTCGTCGTCACGGAAAATGGCGCGCACACCGTTCAACAGCTCGATACCCTGGAAACCCCAGGCCCAGAGCGGCGTGTCGGGCGCAAAGCCGAGCAGCGTCGGGTCCTGCAGCGTGGGGGCGCCGGTCACCCGATCCCAGCCCACCAGACAGAAATAGTCGCAGCCGCCACCGCCCTTGGGGTGGTTGATGAAGACGACTTCGGCCCCACGGCCGTGGGCGGTTTCGAACATTTCTTCGAGTCCCTGGGCATACCAAGGCGGGTTTCCGCCGCGCAGCGAACCGTCGGGCTGCAGGGGGAAGATGGTCATGTGCTCGGGCAATGTCGCCGTATACTCCTGACCCGTTACCGGCATGACGAACTCCTCGAGGCCGCTCGTGTACAGGCCCTCGTGCAGGCCGACGATGATTTCATGGTCGGTGGCGATGGGCACTTCAACGCCCTCGGCAGCCGACACGCGAATGCGGTCGGCGAATTTCACCCGGCTGTCGGGGCTCGGCTCCGAATGCACGTGCGTATCGACGCTGAGGTAGTCGGTGGTGTCGAGCAGATGCGCCAGGATCACGTCGATATCGGCGCTTCCGCCCTCGGGTATGGTGACCCAGCCGTGATAGGGCTCGTACTCAAATCCGCGGGTGGCCGAAAACTCGTACACCCCCGGCGCAAGAGGACGTTCGCCCGTTCCCGAAACGAACCAGGCATCGACCTGCTTGTCTTCCTGGAAGAAGCTGAGGCGTGCGGGAATCGAGAGGTCGGCACCATCCGAAATATTCCACGAAAGCAGGCCCGCGCCACCCAGTTTGATGGTGGGCGCTCCTTCACCAAGCTTCCACGAAACAGTCTCCGCATGCCGTCCGGGGCTCACGGCCACGAAGCGATACTCACGAGCGTCGTCGCCGAAGGAGGGTACCTCGTGGCCGAAGACGCCGTCGGCGTCGGTGAAATACGAATCGACGGTTTCCCAGACGTCGCTCTTGTTCAGCCACTGCAGGTACACGGTAGCTTCGCTGACGGGTGCGCCGGCTTCGTCGACCACCTTGCCGGTGAACGGTTCGAGGGTGTAGGACGTGCCTGAAAGCGGCTCGGGCAGGTAGGGCTGCAGGCCGCGCACGGCGCTGTGCCCATCGGTTCCGCCCACGGCGAAAAGGAATTCCATCGACGCTTCGCTGCCCTTTCCGTCAAGATACAGCGGCTCGCCCAGGGTCTGGTTCAGGT
>JAWLBW010000269.1:0-6616 GCA_041687475.1 bacterium | reverse complement strand
GTCGCGACGCCACCCCGACACCGCCGGCATTCACCGGCTGCGGTTGCTGCGGCCTGGGGGCCGCGGCCGTCTGCGGCGGCGTATTGACGACCTTGTCGGCGCGGTAGGTTTCAAGGGCGGCCGCGGTAGCGGTATTGAAGCTGCGCGTCGTCTCGGCGCCCGTATCGGGATCGCGGGCCGACACGTCGAGAATGCACTCGTTGTTGAGCTTGAAGCGAATCTCGATTTTGACCGAGCCCTTGGGCCCCTGCCGCAGTCCCGAAAACACGAACTCGCCCAGCATTTCGTTCGCCATGACGTTGGCGTCTTCACCCTGAAAGACCCGAATGCGCATGGCGGGCTGGTTGTCACGGCTTGTGGCAAGCGTAAGCGTACGTTCGCAGGGAATGGCCGTGTTCTTCTCGATAATCTTCTTGAATCGCCCCCCCGCCATGGCCACGCCAATGCTGGCGGGCACCACGTCGACCAGCGTCACGGGGTTATCGCCGCTCTCAAGGGCGTGCGCCAGAATGGCCGCGCCCAGAGCGACGACTTCATCGGGGTGAACGCCCTTCTGCGGCGGCTTGCCGAAAAAGGATTCGACACGCTGGCGCACCGACGGAATGCGCGTCGAGCCACCGACGAGCACGACATCGTTGATATCGCTCGATTTGAGCTTGGCCTCGCCCAGCGTCTGCTCGAGAATTTCGAAGGTTCGATCGACCAGCGGCTTCGTAATCTCGTCGAACTTCTGCCGGGTGAGCTTGACGTTCAGGTTCTTGGCCTGGCCGTCGATCATGGTGATGAAGGGCAATGCGACCAAGGTCTCGGACGCATTCGACAGGTCGCGCTTGGCCTTTTCGGCGGCATCGCGCACGCGCTGAACGGCCAGCTTGTCGGCCGCGAGATCGATGCCCTCTATCTTTTTGAATTCCTCAATGATGTAGCGGCTCAGGTACTCATCGAAATCGAGCCCGCCCAGGAAGCCGTCGCCGCCGGTGGCAATGACTTCATAGACGTCTTCGAACAGCTCGAGCACGGTCACGTCGAAGGTGCCGCCCCCAAGATCGTAAATGAGAATCTTTTCCTTGAGCTTCTTGCCGAAGCCGTAGGCAAGCGCGGCGGCCGTGGGCTCGTTGATGATGCGCAACACCTGCAGGCCGGCGAGCTCGCCGGCGCGGCGCACCGCTTCGCGCTGCTTGTTGTTGAAGTAGGCGGGCACCGAAATGACCGCCTGCGCCACCTTCTCGTCAAGGTAGTCCTGGGCAACGTTCTTGATTTCTTCAAGAATCTGCGCCGAGATGTCGGTCAGCTCGTAGTGCTGCCCCGCGATCTCAATGGCTGCTTCGTGACCGGTACCTTCGATGATGTTGTAGCTGAAGTGCGACTTGATCTGGTCGACGGTCGAGGTGCCGTAGGTACGCCCCATCAGACGCTTGGCGCCGTAGACCGTATCCTTCGGATTGGTCACACTCTGGCGCTTCGCAGCCGTGCCGACAAGCCGGTTTCCCTTATTGTCGTGTGCCACGATGGAGGGAATGGTGCTTTCGCCATGTCGCGACGGAATTACCTGCGGCTTGCCATTTTCGACAATCGCCACGCAGGAGTACGTCGTTCCCAGGTCGATACCGACAACACGTGCCATGAGCGCCTTTTACCGGAAGAAATTGAAAACGTGAATGAATTCCGTGTTGTGAACCCCTAGAGCATAGCATGGCTACGCCTCGGCAAGCAACCGCCTCGAAAGCCTGGAGCAGGAAAGGAGCCCTCTTATCGACCACACGGATCGTATTGGACGAAGAAACCGCCCGGCGAGTCACGAAAAAGTCTTTCGACCTTTCAAGCAGGGCGAAAGAGCACGGTCGGCAGAATCCTGGAGGCCTCAAGGCAAGGACGCAGGCAGAAGGCAGGTGATTTCGCCAACCGCCCCCGGGGGTACTCATGATTGTCTCGTTTCGAAACGGTTGCCCAGCCGATCCGGATTCCGGATGTTCAGTTAACCGTCGCCCGCGCGCGCGAGGTACGCGCCTTCGAGAAAAGCACCGGTGGAAGGTGCGTCGGATCGCCCCGAAGAAAGGCCATCAGGTCCGAGAGTCCGAACACAAGCTTGACCGAAGAGGGCGATTCGATACCGCAGAGGCTGTGCAGGGGCTCAAGCTGTTCACGTAGATCGTGGTACTGCTGCCGGTACTCGACCGGAAAGACATGAATGAGCAGATTGCGGGCCGAATCTTGAAAGAGAAACCACTTGTCGAGCTGAATGTGGGTGCCGCAATTCCCGCAGCTTCGATTATGAAAGCGCCCCTTCTCCATTTCCTTGAGCACACCGGGCTCGGTGGCGATATCGACGCAGGCCCATGCCCGCATGGTCACGGACTGGCCACATTCACAGGCGACTTTGATCAGGGACGACTTGTGCATGACAACCCTCTTATCCACATTGCATGTTCTTACCGATCACACCATGGCGACTATTCCCCCAACCTAACACGGAAGTCAGCCTTACGTAAACCCTCGGGAACGACCGAAATGCACGGCCTGTCTCGATTTCGGCAGCTTCCTTCGTGTCTACCGGCACTTACCGCATGTGGATTTTTCCGCTCCGGAAATAGGATCGAAAAAAGCCCTGTTTCCGGAGAAACAGGGCCTGGTATCTTGCGAAACGCTTGACTTACTCGGAAGGCGCCTCGGCTTCGGGAGCCGGAGCCGGAGCAGGAGCCGCCTGACGGGCGGGCTCTTCCGATTCGCCTACCACCACGACCCGGGCGGTGGCGGTCACGTCGCGGTGCAGCTTGACGGGCACCTTGAACGAACCCACGGCGCGAATCGGTTCCGTCTTGATGTTGTGACGATCGATTTCGATGTTCTTCTCGCGCAGCGCTTCGGCAATCATGATGTTTGTGACCGAACCGAAAAGCTTGCCGTTCTCGCCCACTTTCTGGGTGAACGAAAGCTCGACGCGCTCGATGGCGTCCTTGATCTGCTCGGCCGAACCACGGGCCTTCTCGAGCTTCTTGGCGGCGACGCGCTTCTGGTGCTCGAGGGCCTTGACGTTGTTCCGGCTGGCAAGCAGGGCTTTCTTACGCGGAATCAGGAAATTGCGCGCATAGCCGTCACGAACGCGAACGATGTCGCCGATGTGACCCAGGTTGGGAATATCTTCGAGGAGTACGATTTCCATTGTTCAACTCCCTTAGAGACCCACGGTGGTGAACGGAACGAGCGCCACGACGCGGGCCCGCTTGATGGCCGTCTGCAGCTCGCGCTGGTGCAGCGCGCAATTGCCGGAGATACGACGCGGAATGATCTTGCCGCGATCGGTCAGGAAGTTCATCAGCAGACGAACGTCCTTGTAATCAATGGCCAGCTTCGGCTCGGCGCAGAAGCGGCACACTTTTTTTCGGGATCGAATAGCCATGACCTGTTACCTCTGAACGAAAAACCGTTTATTCGTTTTCGTCGGAGCCTTCGCCCGACTCGTAGCTGTGCTCGGAAGTGCGCTCGGAGAAGATATCCGGCGGACCCGAACGCGTCTCTTCTTCCTTCACTTCGTCGGCGTTCACCTGGTCGGCGATCTTGACGGTGTGAAAACGAATGACGTTTTCGTTGAACTGAAGCATGCGCTCGGCTTCGGCCACGATGGTCGGATCGGCCACGTAGTCGAGCATCACGTAATTGGCACGGCGTGACTTGGCGATTTCATAGGCCATGGTGCGGCGGCCCCAGTAGTCGGTGCGAACGACCTTGCCGTTGCGCACGACGATCGCCTGCAGGCGCGAGACGACATCGCGCACCGTCTCTTCGGGCGTCGCCTCGGGCGTAATAACGATGGTTTCGTAACGTCGCATTCTGGTAGTCTCCTTTCGGTTCCAGACAGAGCCCCCACGATGTGCGGGAGCAAGGAGCTTTGGGCCAAAACGGTTCCAAAGCGAATCCATACAGTCTACCAAGGACACCGGCAGCGTTCAAGACAGAAGAATGGGGGCAAAGCGGGCTACGGGGCCTGGGATGTGAGCCGGGTAGTGCCTACCGCTTGCTTCCCGAGCTTTCGCCGGCAAGCAGTTCGGCGGCGCGGCGTTGGGCGAGACGGTTCTCGGGCGCAATTTCAGGGTCTGCTTCGGCGTCGGCGGAAAGAACCTCGTCGAGAATAAGGCGATAGATTCGCCGCTCGCGCAGAAGCTCTTCGAGCGTTTCGGCCATTACCACCCGGGTGCCCAGATACGCGGGCGCCCGTTCCATCGCTCGCAGGAGGTGGCGCTCGCTTCGCTCGCGGTCACGCCCCAGGTACGTGGGCAGCGAGGCAAAGTATACCCCGAGAAGCCTGTCGGGACCTCCGTAGAACCAACCGGGTTCGATTTCCCGGGTGCGTTCAATGAGCCGCAACACCCGTTGCCGGCTGGCCACCACCATGGCAAACCCCTCGCCCATGGCCCAACGCCAGGTGGCCGCCGCGACCCAATAGAGACAGCCGACGTAGGGCGGCTCCAGGGCCGATACGGCCTCGTCCATACGCGAACCGGCCTGTATTCGCCCCATGTACCCGGGCGAGATCTCGAAACAGCGCTCGCCCCAATCCATCGCGCGTTGATAGGCCTGTTCGGTCGCCGTTCTTGAAGCGCTTCCCCTTCCAAGGTGAGCGTCGGCCAGTAGGTACTCGGCCCGGGCCAAGCGCTCGAAAAGCCGGGCCTGCTCGCTTCGCGGCAGCTCCGTGACGGCTTCGGCATACAGGGCAATGGCCGCGTCGAGCGATTCCCTGCGTTCACGCTCGCGCCAATGCCTGTCGGCCTCGGCAAGCATCTGCTCGATTTCAGGCCGCCGAACAACCTCTTCTTCGACCGCCTCTGTTTCCGTCGAAGCTGAGTCGACAGGTCGAGCAGCCTCACGCACCGACGCGCACGAGAGCGTTACGAGTAGAAGCGTTACTGGGAGAAGGAATCTGCCTGGCATGGAAGACCGTTGGAAGGGGGTTACAGCCCTCATCCACGATCGTAGGCCGCCGCGCGCCAGGCGTCAATGCACACGGCGCTACCGGAGACGAAAAGAGGCGAGCACACAGGCTCGCCTCTCAAGATGGTGGCGGCAGGTGGAATTGAACCACCGACACGGGGCTTATGAGACCCCTGCTCTACCCCTGAGCTATGCCGCCGGGTACAGAATTGAAAAGGATATTCGGGAAAGGCAGGAAAGGCGCGGTTCAGGCGGCCTTGTTCTTCTCGGAATCGAGTTTTTCGCTCTTGACGGCGTCTTCTTCCTCGTCGCCCTTGGCAGCCTTCTTGAAGTTCTGGATGCCCTTTCCGAGGCCGGCTCCCAACTGGGGAAGCTTGCTGGCTCCGAAAACCAGGAGAACGATAGCGAGAATGATGAGAAGTTCAGTCGTTCCGATGCCCATAACGGGTTGCCTCGCCAAAGAAATTAATTATACCAGCCGACCCGGCCGTCGGCAACTTGAATCTACCGGCGGGACACAGAAAAAAGGGCGCCGGAGGCGCCCTTGAAACCTCAGGCGCTTTCGGCCTTCTTCTCGTAAACGATGAGGGGCTCTTCATGCTTGGTGATCACCTCTTCGTTGATGACCACTTCCTTGATACCCGTCTGGCTGGGAATCTCGTACATGATGTCGAGCATGACCTCTTCGAGAATGGCCCGCAACCCGCGCGCTCCCGACTTGCGGTTGAGCGCCTCGCGGGCAATGGCGCGCACGGCGCCCTTCGCGAACTTGAGCTTGACGCCCTCGAATTCGAACAAGCGCTGGTACTGCTTGATGATGGCGTTCTTCGGACGCTCGAGAATGTCCATGAGCGAACGCTCGTCAAGCTCTTCGAGGGTTGCCAGCACCGGCAGGCGGCCGATGAATTCGGGAATCATGCCGAACTTGAGCAAATCTTCGGGCTGAACCTGCGAAAACAGCTGGCCGACCTTCTTCTCTTCCTTCGTCTTCACGTCGGCGCCGAAACCGTAGCTTTTCTGGCCGACGCGGCGCTCGATGACCTGGTCAAGGCCGACAAAGGCCCCGCCGCAGATGAAGAGAATGTTGGTGGTGTCGACCTGCAGGTAATCCTGCTGCGGGTGCTTGCGGCCGCCCTTCGGGGGAACGTTGCTCAACGTGCCCTCGATAATCTTGAGCAGGGCCTGCTGCACGCCCTCGCCGCTGACGTCACGGGTGATCGAGGGGTTCTCGCCCTTTCGAGCAATCTTGTCGATTTCGTCGATGTAAATGATGCCGCGGGCCGCCTTCTCGACGTCGTTGTCGGCATTCTGAAGCAGATTCAGAATGATGTTTTCGACGTCTTCGCCGACGTAGCCGGCTTCGGTCAGACAGGTGGCGTCGACGATGGTGAACGGTACGTTCAGGAACTTGGCGAGGCTCTGCGCAAGCAGCGTTTTACCGCTACCCGAGGGCCCGACCAGCAGAATGTTGCTCTTCTGCAGTTCGACGTCGTCGCCGGTGCGCTGCGAAATGCGCTTGTAATGGTTGTGCACGGCCACGGCCAGGGTACGCTTGGCCCTGTCCTGACCGATCACGTACTGATCGAGATATTCTTTTATCTCCTTCGGCGTGGGAATCGAGTTGTCCCGGCGAAGGGCTTCCTCGAGGTCGTCTTCTTCTGTGATGATGTCGTTGCAGAGTTCGACGCAC
>JAWLBW010000268.1:0-6623 GCA_041687475.1 bacterium | reverse complement strand
CCGGCCGGCCGCAGAAGTTGCACTGATTGCGATGTACCGCGCGCTGCGGGCGCCGCCCGCTGGGCAGGCGGTCCGGCGTACGGCAAGCAGGGCCGTGCTGTATGCGAATCAGGCGGCCGCCGGGTTGCGGGGCGTGCAGCCGCAGCGTCTGCAGCGTATGTCGTGGGCGGTGGTTTATCCTCTTCTATCAGCCTTTGAAACCATTCGCTTGATGGTCGACGAGTCGGGGCGCTGGGAAGACGAAACCCGTATCGAGCGATACGACGAGGCGCTGGCGACCCTGGAAGTCACTGTGACCCGGCTTGAATCGGGCGTTTACTGTTCGCACGAACGTGATATTACCCTGCGCAAGCTGGCCGAGTCGGTCTTTCTCGAAAGCGAACGTCTGCACGAGGCCTTCTTTTCGCAATCGCTCGACGGTTTTTTCTTCATGCTCGCCGACGAGCCCATCGATACCGAGCGCCTCGGCGACGACAACTACCTGGGCATACTGCTCGAAGAGTTGCGTCTTGCCAAGGCCAACGACGCGGCCCTGACGCAGTTCGGTCTCAGTCGTGCCGATTTCGTCGGTCGACCCTTGCGCGATTTCTTCGGCGCCGATGAAGAGCGGGCGCGCGACATTCTGCGAACCCTGCTGGGCGAAGGGCGTCACCATACCGAATTGCCTTTCGAGCTGCGAGGGACGACCCGCATCATTGAAGGCGATTACATCTGCCTCCGTGACGACGACGATCGCATCACCGGCTTCTTCGGAATTCAACGCGATATTACCGGGAGAAAGCGTGACGAGGCGCTTCTGATGCAGCGTACGCGCACGCTCGAGGGTGTCTATGAGGTGGCGACCACGGTGGCGTCGGTCGACGACATCAGCGTGCGTATTCTCGAGCGTATAACCGAGCTGTTGGGTTTTCCTGTGGTGCGTTTTTCGTCGCGAGCGTTCGGCCCGCGTACCTATCTTCTGGAGTCGGGCAGGGGTCTGCGAACGGTCGAGGGGCTCGAAGAGCCCGGCACCGCCGCTGCCGCGGTTCTGAACGAGGGCCGTGCCGTTCGCACGTCGGGGGGCTGGCCCGAACTTTCGGCGGCGAGCCTGCCGAGGGGTTTGCGGGCAGTCTGTGCTTTCTGGGGGTGCCGGTGCGCAGTCGCGACGGGCATGTATACGGCGCTTTGTGTGCGGCGGGTACGGCCACTTCGGTGCAGGATGAAGATCTGCGCCTGCTCGAGCTGTTTGCGGCCTATCTGGGCCATGAGACCGAGCGTCAGTTGCTATCCGAGCATATTCAACGTGCGCGGCGCATGGAGCTGCTCGGCAAGATTACCGCCGGCGTGGCCCATGAAGTGCGTAACCCGCTGAATGCGATTGCCTCGATTACCGAGGCGCTGCGCCTCGAGCTCGGCGCCGACAGTGCGTATGACGACTACCTCGACCACATGCGCAGCCAGGTTCGACGACTCTCGGCGCTCATGCAGGATCTGCTCGAACTCGGACGCCCCCTGAACGTGAACCTGGTGCATGAAGAAGCGATCGATGAGCTGGTAGCCTCGGCGCTTGCGTTGTGGCGTCGAGCGAATCCCAACCGACCGGTGGGGCTTCACGGAAAGCTCGCCGGGGTCATGATTCGCACCGAGGGGGCTCGCCTGCAGCAGGCGCTCATCAACATTCTCGACAATGCCCACCAACACAGCCCGGCCGGTACTCGCCTTGAAGTATACCTCGACGCGACCGGCGACGGGGTGCGCCTGCGGGTGGTAGACGAGGGACCCGGCTTCGCGCCCGATGCCCTCGCCCGCATCTTCGAGCCCTTTTTTACCCTTCGGCGTACAGGTACGGGGCTGGGCATGAGCATCGTCAAACAGATTATCGAAGCGCACGGCGGCACGGTCTGGGTACGCAATAACGAGCCGTTGCCCGGCGCCACGGTCGGCTTTCTTATACCTTCGTTTGAGACTACCGTATGAAAAAACCGCACATTCTTCTTGTCGACGACGAACCGGCCACCCAGTTCGGATTCACGCGCTACCTGCGAAACATCGGGTACGAGGTGACCGCGGTGGGAACGCTGGCCGACGCCCGCCGGGCGCTGGGGCCGCATCGCTTCGACGCCATTCTGCTCGACATGAATCTGCCCGACGGCAATGGCGTCGCGTGGATTCGCGAGGTGCGCGAGAGTCTGCCCGACGTGGCCATCGTGGTCATCACCGGCGGCGGAGATATTCCTTCTGCCGTCAGCGCCATGCAGGAGGGGGCCGATCACTTTCTGACCAAGCCGGTGAATCTACCCGATCTCGACGTCTTTCTGCGCAAGTGCCTGGAAATTGAGAAACTGCGTTGGAAGACCCGTACCGCCCAGCGTCTGGTGCAGAAGCAGTCGTCGCCCTTCTTCGGCAATTCGGCCCGCATGGCCGAAATTCATGAACACATGACCGTGGCCGCCGACAGTGAGTCGGTGGTTCTCATCGGGGGAGAAACGGGGGCCGGCAAGGGCGTACTTGCCCGTTGGATCCATGACAACAGCTCGCGCAACGGCGGCCCTTTCGTCGAAGTCAACTGTTCGATGCTGCGCGGCGAACTGCTGGCCAGCGAACTGTTCGGCCACGTGCGCGGCGCTTTCACCTCGGCTGTTCAGGACCGGGAGGGGCTTATCGGCGTCGCCGATCGCGGAACGCTCTTTCTCGACGAGATCGGCGACATGGACTTGGGGGTTCAGGCGCAACTGCTGAAGGTCATCGAAGAGAAAACGTACCGGCGCGTGGGCGACGTGAAGACGCGGCGCAGCGACTTCCGCCTCATCTGCGCTACGAACCGCGACCTGGAAAAGGCCGTGGCCGAGGGCACCTTCCGCAGCGATCTCTATTTCCGCATCTCCGTCTTTCCCCTGCGCCTTCCGCCGCTGCGTGAGCGTCCCGGCGATATTCCGGGACTTGCGCGTACCCTGCTTGCCAAGGCCGGCGCCCCCGCCATGGAGTTGAACTCCGAAGTGCTCGATGTTCTGCAGAAGTATGCCTGGCCTGGCAACATACGCGAACTCGGCAATGTGCTCGAACGGGCCGTGCTTCTCGCTCGGGGAAGAAACATCGAGGTTCAGCACCTGTCGGGTATCGCACAGCGGTGCTTCTGAGCAGGCTGGAATCGATCTGCAGTCGACGGAAAGGCAGCGTATCGTCGAAGTGCTGCGCCGGTGCGGCGGCGACACGAGTGCGGCGGCCGATATGTTGGGAATTTCAAGGGCCTCGCTGTATCGACGCATTCACAAACACGGTATTCAGCTGCGCTAGTGTACCGTGCGGCAGCAGCTTTCGCCGGTCGCCCATCGGAATTGGTGCCGCGGGCTCGAGCCTGCTACGCTGAGTGGCGATGTCGCAGAAAGTTCGAACAGCACTCGCCTGGAGTGCGGAAAACGGGGTACAGCGGTGGACGAGCGAGCACGGTGAACTGGTGCTTCTTCGCCCGCGCCCGTGGGTCGAGCAGACCGTATTGCGCGGCCACATCAGCGCCGCGCATGTCGAGGCGCTGATTGCCGCCCACGAGCGTGAGCTTCACCCGGCCGCACGCTTTCATTCCTTCAGCGACCTGTGGGAGGTGACCGGCTACGATATCGGCGCCCGGCTGGCCGTGACGGGGTGGAGCGTGCAGAACCGTCCCCGTATCGTCAGCTACAACTCGCTCATTCACTCGCCCGTCGTGTACACGGCCATGACCTTCGTGAGCGTGCTGGCCGGCGGCGCCATTCGTACCTGGCGACATCGAGCCGGCTACGAAGACGCCCTGCAACGGGCGCTCGCCGCGCCGCCTTTTCCTGAACGGCTGTGACCGCCCTGCTTTGACCGCGCGCCGGACAGCGGCGACTGACCGGAACACAGCTGTGCAAGCAGCATCCGCAGCGGCCGAATGGGCGGTGCGGTCTACTGTCTCGGCGTTCCGCCAGGTCGGTTCGAAACCGGGAGGGGGCTACGGGGTACTTGTGGACGACCGACCGGCGTCAACCTTCCTGCTTGACGAACTGCACTTCAAGGTCGACGCGTACCTTGTTGGCCACCAGAACCCCGCCGGTTTCGATGGCCTGGTTCCACTTCAGGCCCCATTCACGCCGGTCTATCTCGGTCGACCCGTGGAAGCCGGCCCGTTGCTTACCCCAGGGGTCCTTGCCCTCGCCGTCGAAAACCGCGGCGATGGTAACCTCGAGGGTCGTCTCGCGAATGGTGAGTTCGCCGACGACCTTGAGCTTGTCGCCCTCTTCACGGTGCGCGCCTTCAATGCGCTTGCTCTTGAAGGTCAGCGTCGGATATTTTTCCACATCGAAGAAGTCGCCCGAGCGAAGATGCTTATCGCGGTCGTCGACACCGGTGTCCAGGCTCGCCGCTTCGATCTCGACTTCGACCGAAGACTGGTCGGGGTTTTCCTCATCAAGCGTAAGGGTAGCCCTGGCGTTCTTGAAGCGCCCGCGAACGGTCGTAATCATCATGTGCTTGACCGCGAACTCAATGCTGGAGTGGGCGGCGTCCATTGCCCAGGTCGTTCTGGCCATTTTTCTCCTCCTCGCTTCGTCTCTTTGTAGTTCGATGGTAGTTCGATGTCTATCGATTCTGGGCGAAGTCGATGACACGGGTAAGTCCGAGCGAACTACCCTACGGGCATCGGATGCCGAGCCCGAAGCGTGGGCCGACCGTAAGGGCGCAGGGCATTGCCGCAGCACGCTCGGTGAAATAGTCTGGGATACAACGGCACGCATTCATGTCGACACAGAACGAAATCAGTGATCTGCTGGCCGAGCGCATCCTGCGGCCTTCGCACCTGGCGCGCGCGGTTCACGCCACGGTGGCTTTTCTGCCGGCCGGAGCGGGCCCGGTGGCCCTTCGGCTTCGCGAGGGCCGCATGCACGTTCTGGGGGGAATGCCCGCAAAAATCGACACCAGAATCTACGCCGAGGTGTCGGTCATGCGCGAGGTGGTTGCGGGCCGCATGTCGGGGGTTACGGCCTTTCTGCAGGGCCGTCTGCGAGTACGCGGCAACCTGGCGCTTGCGTTGATTCTCGATTCTCTCTTCGATGAACCCGAGCGTCCGGTGCATTTTCCGAAGGCGCGTTTTACGCAGGCAATGGGTATACGAACCTTCTATCTCGAAGCCGGCGAGGGTGAACCGGTCGTATTGCTTCACGGCCTGGGGGCCACGTGCGCCTCGATGCTGCCGACCCTGGAGGCGCTCAGCCGCCGCTACCGGGTCATCGCCCCCGATAACCCCGGGTTCGGCGAGACCGAGAAGCCGTTTCGGCCTTACCACGCCGCCTTTTTTGCCCGGTGGTTGAATGCCTTTCTCGACGAAACAGGCATTGACCGGGCGGTGTTTGTCGGCAACAGCATGGGCGGGCGAATCGCGTTGGAAATGGGCATTCGCTTTCCCGGGCGAACCCGGGGGCTGGTGCTGCTGACTCCGAGCATGGCCTGGAAAAGGTTTCGTCGGTTCGTTCCGCTGGCGCGGGTACTGTTGCCCGAGTTGGCCTGCGTGCCCCTGCGTCTGCCGCGCAGTCAGGTCATGGGCGCCTTGAAGACCATGTTTTCGAAGCCCTCACGGCTTGAACAGGCATGGTACGATGCCGCGGTCGACGAGTTTCTGCGCGTCTTTCGCGACCCCCGTGGCCGCGTGGGCTTTTTCTCGGCGGCCCGGCAGATCTATCTCGAGGAATCCTTCGGCGAGAAAGGCTTCTGGGAGCGGCTGAAGAAGATCGAGCAACCGGCTCTGTTCATCTGGGGCAGGCACGACCGGCTCGTGCCCGCGAAGTTCGCCCGGTATGCCGAACAGGCCGTACCCCACGCCCGCTCGGTCATCCTTCCCGACTGCGGTCATGTACCCCAGTTCGAGCTGCCCATTGAAACACATCGGTTAATCGAGAATTTTCTCGAAGACCCGGCGTTGCAGTAAGGCTTACTTCAAGAGGAACTCGGCCACGCCCTCGCGGAAGTCGTCGTTGACGCCGATCAGCAGGTGATCGCCGCCGTTGATGCGCCAGAGTTCGATGTCGATGCCTTCGCGACAACCCGTGCGCCAGGTAAGTACATCGGTTTCTTCGCCTTCGAGTGTCGGTATCAGGTCGGCGGTTCCGGTTGCGGTGGGGGCGGCTTCGCAGCCGGCCTTTTCCCGCCAGCGATCGAGGGCCGCCTCGGCGCCCACGGTGCGCACGCGCAGCTCCGTTCCCTCGGCGCCCTTGAGGTCTTCGTGGTAGGGCACCACTTCGTCGTCGGTTCCGTGCATGTGCAGAACCGAAACCGGTTCCGTGCCCCCGCACTTGCCTTCGTCAAGAAAAACCGAGCCTGCCAGCACGGCGATTCGCTGCACCTTTTCGGGTACTTCGCAGGCCATGCGATACGACATGTAGCCTCCATTGGAGTGTCCGACGAAGGAAACCCGTTCGGCATCGGCTGCATAGGTGCGAAGTACTTCGTCGATCAACCCCGTAAGATACGCCACGTCGTCGACGTTCGAGAAGTCGAAGTCGCAGCAGTCGGGCATGGCGTTCCAGAACTGTCGACCCGATTCATCCCTCGTACCTTCGGGCAGTACGAGCACGAAGCCCTGCTCGCTCGCGCGCTTCTTCAATTGAAAAATCAAATCCTGAAGATCGGCCGAAGCG
>JAWLBW010000267.1:0-6661 GCA_041687475.1 bacterium | reverse complement strand
GGCCGTTGGTGCACGAGCCGATGAACGCCACGTCGATGGCCTGGCCCACCATGGGCTTGCCGGCCTCGAACTTCATGTATTCGTAGGCTTCGGCGGCGGTGGCCTGCGCGCCGGCGTCGGCAAAGGACGCGGGTACGGGCAGGGTCTCTTCCACATTGATGGATTGTTCGGGGTTGATGCCCCACGTGACCGTCGGCTTGATGTCGGCGGCGTCGATTTTCACGACATCGTCGTAGCTCGCATCGGCGTCGCTGGCGATGGACTTCCACCAGGCTACGGCGCGATCCCAGGCTTCGCCCTTGGGCGAGAAGCGGCGATCCTTCAGGTAGGCGAAGGTGGTTTCGTCGGGGTTCACGTAACCGACGCGGGCGCCGCCCTCGATGGCCATGTTGCACACGGTCATGCGCTCTTCCATGGTCATGTTGTCGAAGACTTCGCCGGCGAATTCATAGGCATAGCCCACGCCGCCCTGCACGCCGAGCACACGGATGATGTGCAGAATGACGTCCTTGGCATACACGCCGCGGCCCAGCTTGCCGTTGACCTCGACGCGACGCACCTTCGGGCGCTGCATGGCCAGGCACTGGGTGGCCAGCACGTCGCGCACCTGGCTGGTGCCGATGCCGAAGGCCAGCGCGCCGAAGGCGCCGTGGGTGCTCGTGTGGCTGTCGCCGCAGGCCACGGTCATGCCGGGCTGCGTCAGGCCGAGCTCGGGCCCGATAACGTGCACGATGCCCTGGTCGCCGCTGGCAGGGCCGAAAAACGTAACCTGCGTCTGCTCGGTGTTTTCTTCCAGCGCCACCATCATGGCTTCGGCCAGCTCGTCCTGAAACGGACGCTGACGCGTGTCGGTGGGAATAATGTGGTCGACCGTGGCAAACGTGCGATTGGGAAACATGACATCCAATCCCCGTTCGCGCAGCATCTGAAAGGCCTGCGGACTCGTGACTTCATGCACGAGGTGCAGACCGATGAACAGCTGCGTCTGACCGGAGGGAAGCTCACGAACCGTATGCAGATCCCAGACCTTATCGAGCAGTGTCTTACCCATGGCTCTCCGTCAATCAAAGAAACGTATATTGTGCCAGAAGGCCGCCCCGGGTGCACGGAAGAACGAAGCAACGCGGAAACTCGGGAAACTCGGAACGCGGAACGCGGAGCCCGGAACGAAGAGCGAAGAGCGAAGAACCCGGAACGCGGAGAAGCAGGAGCCAGAGGCGCTTCCGGGTCCCCGGCGAGTTTCATGGGGCGTCCCTGCCATTCGTATCCAATCCGCCATCCGCATTCCCCCCCTAAAACAATCAGTCTTGACTGTTTTTATCCTTACCGTTACACTGATCCCATGACACTTGGCGTAAAAACGCAAACGTCGGCACCGCAGGAAGCAGTCACGACAGAAGAACCCGGCGGAAAGCAGGCCGAGAAAAGCGCGGCCATGCGTGCACGCCTGCTCGATGCAACCGTCGACTGCCTGGTTGAAGTCGGGTACGCCCGTACCACGACCACGCTTGTGTCCGAGCGAGCCGGGGTTTCGCGGGGCGCCATGCTGCACCACTTTCCCACGAAGGCGCTTCTCGTTACCCAGGCCGTGATCCACGTAGCCGACAAGCGCATCGCAGAGTTTCGCGCATCGGTCAAACACCTGCCCGCCGGAAGCGACTTCCTGGCCTCGGTACTCGATCTCATGTGGGCCAACTTTTCGAGCCCCACATCCTACGCCATGCTGGAGCTGACGGTGGCCGCGCGCACCGATCGCGAGCTCTTCGAGAGCCTGCAACCGGTCGTTCGTCGTTATGAAACGCTCATCTTCGACACGGCGAAGGAGTTGTTCGGCCCCCTTGCCCCTTCGGAGAAGGAGTTCTTTCAGGCGAGCCGAACGCTTTACTTCCTGATGCACGGTCTCGTGGTCACCGACATTCTGCGTGACGAGCCCGACGAGGTGCAGGCGTTTCTCAAAGGGCTCAAGAAGCAGGTGCATGCAGCCGCGCGCTCGTATGTCGAAGCGCGCATGACCTCGACATCATCAGGCAGCCACCGAACCCGCAATTGAGACAGGTACGAGCATGGCCATCAACAGGCGCTCCCACATTCAGCAGGAACACACGGCCGACCTTCCCCTTCCCCCCGGCGTTCCCACGCGTTTCCGCAACTACGGCGCGGCAAAGAAGTACTACGGCGATCTGACCGATTTCTACGCCGGATATCTCATGAAGAGCGATACGCTCGCCGACAACGTCGTGGCCGACTTCGAGTCGCTTCCCCGCAAGAGATGGCTCGCCATGCTCGATCAGGCGCTCGATCACGGCATCGACACGGTCGCCGATGCGCCTGCTTCGCTTCGGAACCTCTTTGCCCAGGTCGACGAAGTGCCCGACTGGGTCGACTGGAAGCGCATGAACCTGGGCGCCCGCACCTATCAGCGCATGGGCATGATGGCGCCCATCATTCTCAGCTTTCTATCGCTCATGCGCGGCTACCACTCGTCGGCCGCCATCAAGCCCCTGGTGTTTACCGGACAGCTCGACCGCATGGCGCCCCGGCGTCTGGCCGAAACCGGTAAGTTCGTGACCGAAACCTCGCAGGTCAACGGTCTGCGCAGGTTCGCGCCGGGCTTCAAGACGACCGTGCGCGTGCGCCTCATTCACGCGCAGGTTCGCCGCATGCTGCAGAAATCGGGCAGGTGGGACGAAGCCGAGTGGGGCGTGCCCATTAACCAGGCCGACATGCTTTCTACGCAACTTTCCTTCTCGGTCGCCGTACTCTACGGGGCACGTATGCTCGGTTTCGAGTTCGACTGGGAAGAAAGCGAGGCCCTCATTCACCTCTGGCGCTACTCAGGCTACCTGAACGGAATCGATCAGGGCATTCTCGCCACCTCGGAAGCCGAGGCCGAGCGACTGGCCGAGCTGAGCCACCTCACGCAGCCCGGCCCCGATGAAGGTTCGTGGATGTTGGCCGAAGCCCTGCGGCAGGTGCCGAAGATCGCTGCCGAGAACCGCCTGCAGCTGGCGGTATCCGACTTCTACATTCGCTACGGCGACGGTCTCGCCCGTGCCTTCGCCGGCGACGACATCGCCGACGAACTGCGCCTGCCCAACCGCGAGTGGAAAATCGCCGCCGACGTTACGCGGTTGGTGCTCAACCCCATCGAGAAGCTGCGCCGCCGCATACCCGGCGCCACCACCTTCGCTACACTGACCGGTAACTTCATGGTGCGCCAGACCATCAAGGCGCAGCTTGCCGGAAAGCCCCCTTCCTTCGTTCCCCCCGCGAAGCTGCCCTTTGCCGATCGCTTCTCCCGCAACCGGGAAGCTCAGCACGGCTGACGACTTTGCCGGCCCCGCGCCCGGTGTTCCGTGCGCGGGTGTCTCCTGCACGTAGACCAGCCCTCTTCTTCCACTACCCCCTGCTTGCCGGGCCCCCTCTACAGCCGGAACCGTAGACTGCTGGCACGAGTTGCGCGCTCTGATACAATGCACTGAATATCTCAGCGCTCACTCTCGGAGCGACGACTCCATCCTTCCAGGTCTTACATGACTACTCCAATGGTTCGCGCCTCGCTTCTCGCAGGCGCTCTTGCCCTCGTACCGACCGGCTGCGCGGTGCAGAAGCAGTACCGCATGGAAACCGGCGACCCCCGACTGGCCAACCTATCGCAGACCGTGGCGGTAGACGCGGCCCAACCCAAGGTGCTGCTCCAGCTCACCTCGAGCGGCAGCCTTGAGGCACGCTTCGAAGAGGCGCCGGTCTGCCGGGTCAGCGAAACCATGTCGACCCCCAACTACCGGATCGAAGAGCGCGAACTCTCGACCTTCGATACCGTGCTCATGTGGTCGAGCTACGGTGCGGCGGCCATCGTCGGCGGATTCGTGGGAACCGGAGTTGCCAACGGGGGCGACCCCGCCACCGGCGCCAAGCTTTTTGCGATGTTCGGCCTGCCGTTTGCCGCCGTCGGCGCCGTCGAGTCGTACCGCGCCATGGATCGAACCACCGAACTAGAGCCGACCGAAGAGACCTTCGATCGCGGGCTGCGCCGATGCGCCGTCGACGGCGAGGGCATGCCCGTGCGTCTGCGTCGAGGCGTCGACGAAAAGATCGTGATGCTTTCGACCGACTTCCGTGAACTGGCGCGCCCCGACGAGGGCAGCCGCTTCGAACTGGTCGGCGAGAAAGCAGAGGCGACCGTGCGGGCATCGGTGCCCCTGCAGGTCGACGGCGATGCGCTCGTGGCCGTGCTCGACGGTCCGGTAGTCGTGCGCGCCATCGAACAGGCGCCGAAAGAGGTGCCGGTATTGGCGCAGGAAGAGTCGAAACCGGCAGTCGTACCGGCTTCGTCGCCCGTCGTCGAATCGTCGCCGACCGTCGCGGCCGCCCCCGAAAAGCAGGCCCCCAAGGCTCCGGCGCCGCCCCGACCTTCCGTACCTGCTGCACCCGCGCCCACCGTCGCCGTGGCCGCTGAGACCGAAAAGCCGCATGCAAAAAGGTCCGCCCCCGGAAAGTCGCGGCTTACCGTGCAGCAGGAAGCAGGGAGTGCCGCAGCGGCGCCCTGCAACGTACGAGAAACCCGGTACGGCCCTGCTCCCTCGACCTTCTATGAACAGCCGGTCGAGTCCTACCGCCTTCAGAAGGGCGACTGGCTGTCGAGGGTTGCCCGACGACTCTGGGGCGACGCGGGCGAGTATCGCCAGCTGCACCTCCTGAACGGTGAACGGATCAAGAACGCCGACGTGGTTTACGCCGGCGACGAAATCGTGGTGCCCCAGGCGCCGAAAACGTGGGCCGAGTGGCAGGTTGAAGCCGATACCTGCAGCGGCGAAGAAGAAGGGAATTGAGGTTACTTATGCGGTTATTCCATCGTTTCTCGCTGCTGTTCGTACTCGTATCGGCCACCGCACTGCAGGCCTGCGGTACGGGTGATCCCTGCAACGATCCGTTCGCCTTCGGCTCGGGCGAGTGCCTGCCTCCCGACAAGGCCGAAGCCAAAGAGAGCATCGATACGCTCGATGATTTTGTCTTCACCGCTCGTGAAGACGAAGAGATCAAGGTTCGCCTCGTACCGCCCGACAGCAAACTGCGGTTCAAGGTCGTTGAAAACGCAAGCCACGGCAAGGTCGCCTTCGATACGGAAGGACGCGCCATCACCTACCGCGGCAACCAGGACTTTCACGGCGAAGACTCGCTCACGCTCATCGCCTGGGCCTACGATTGGGAGTCGAACCCCGTTGAGGTACGCATTACCGTCGAACCCGTGAACGATGCCCCCGTGGCCGTTTCCGACGCGGTTTCCGTCGACGAAGACGACAGCCTGGTAATCGAGGCATTGAAGAACGACTCCGACGTCGACAGCGTCGACGGCGATACTTTCTCGCTCGTCGCCGTCACGCTGCCTACGAACGGCACCGTCGTTGCAAACGTCGACGGCACGATTGGCTATGAGCCGAATCCCGATTTCTACGGCGTCGACATCTTCGACTATGTCATCGAAGACTCGTACGGCGCGCGCGCGACGGCTTCGGTTACCGTGACCGTACGTCCGACGCCCGACGCGCCGGTAGCCGTTGCCGACACTGCAACCACCGCCGAAGATACGCCGGTCTCGGTCGATGTGCTCGCCAACGACTACGACGTCGACGACGAAGTGCTCGTCGTCTCGGCCGTTACGAACGGCGACAACGGTACGGTCACCATCAACCCGAACGGAACGGTTCAATACGCACCGGCGCTCGATTTCTTCGGCAGCGACCGTTTCGTTTACACGGTGGCCGACCCCACGGGGCGCAGCGTAACGACCACGGTCGACGTTACCGTCACGCCGGTAAACGACGCCCCCGTGGGCAACCCCCAGGGCATCGTCACCGATGAAGATGCGGCCATTCCGGTGACGTTGACCGGCAACGACGTCGACAGCACGGCACTCACCTTCACGGTCGTCGATCAACCGCAACACGGCGTACTGAGCGGTACCGCGCCCGACCTCACCTACGCACCGGCGAGCGACTATTTCGGGAACGACAGCTTTACCTTCCGCGTGACCGATGACCAGAATGCCCAGTCGAGCGTGGTAACGGTGTCGGTCGTCGTCAACCCCGTAAACGACGCTCCGGTGGCCGACGCCCAATCCGTCACCACCGACGAAGACACGCCGAAGGCCATTACCCTGACCGGCACCGACGTCGACTCGACCAGCCTGACGTTCATCGTGGTGACGCCGCCGGCAAACGGAACGTTGACCGGAACGGCGCCGAACCTCACCTTCACGCCGAACGCCGACTGGTTCGGCAGCGACAGCTTCACCTTCCGCATCGAAGACGATGCCGCCGGCGTTTCGAATGTCGCCACCGTATCGCTTACCGTAAATTCGGTCAACGACCTGCCGGTGGCCCATGCCGCCGGCGTCGACACCGACGAAGACACGCCGCTGGCCATTACCCTCGGCGGGTCGGATGTCGAGTCGACGGCGCTCACCTACGTCATCGACACCGAACCGGCCCACGGCACCCTTACCGGAACCGGCGCCAACCGCACCTACACGCCCGATGCCGACTGGTTCGGCGACGACGGTTTCACCTTCCATGTCGTCGACGGCGACGGCGGTATCTCCGAAACGGTGGCCGTCGACATCACGGTCAACCCCGTGAACGACGCTCCGGTAGCCGACGCG
>JAWLBW010000266.1:0-6665 GCA_041687475.1 bacterium | reverse complement strand
GGCGCTGCTGGTCTTTCCCGACCTGGGCGGGCGCATCACCTACATACTCATTGCCGCGCTGGCGGTAGGGGTAGGCATGGTGTTCGGCAGCTTCCGCTTCCTGGTACTCAGCGGCTTTCTTCAACTCTGGCGTATCGGTATTCGGCGGCCGGTGCGGGGGCTCGCGGGCGGGCTGCTCGGGTTCGCGGCCGGTCTTGCGGTTTTCTTCGTCCAGGTCGGTAGTTACGACCCGGCCGCATTGGCGGCTGCGTTTTTTACGGTGTTGCCGGTATCCATTGCCGAAGTCCTGGTCTGCTGGACGCTGGTGGGGGCATCATGCGAGGCCGCGCTCGAAGAGTCGAACCGCCGTATGGCCGTGGCGGTGGGGTTGTCTGCTGCGGCGGTAGCCTTTGCCCTCTCGCACCTGGCGCACAGCGGCCCGTTTAACGAGCCGGCCGTCATTGCCTTTCTGCTGGTGCCCGGCATAGCCACGGGCATCGTCTTCTTCTTCGTGCGCGATTTTTACGCCACGCTCTTCTTTCACCACTTTCTCGCCCTCTCGGGTCTGGTCATGCAGGGGGTTGAGCCCTGGGAAGCCTATCCGGCCGGCATGATGACGATGCTGGGGCTCATCGTTTTCGCCGCCGTCGTTTTTGCCCAAGCCTGGCTTTCGCGTTTGGCCGGCGAGCCGTTGCGGTAGGGGGAGTTCGCCGGGGGGCTCCAGGTATCATCTTCGTGCCGTAGGGCCGGACGGTGGTTGAAACGTGATACGTGATCCGTTTCATGCTGAACGGTTACAGGATATAGCTGGTGAAGCAGTGTGGCTGGAGAAAGAGCGTCGTTTCGTGCAGTCCGTCACCTCTCACCTATCACCTCTCACCTATCACCCCGTCCGACGGTGCTGCACCGGCAGTGTGATCTGCATCATTGCCGACCTCCTTGACCCTCTGCTATGATTCTTCATCATCTAGTGGTGCCCTTTGCCCGGTAGGCGCCATGACAGTATTCTTCGCCGAAAATCCGGGCGCAACCCAGTGGGGATCAGGAGAGAGAAACATGAAGCGCATGCTTGTGCTTTTGGCCGGAATCGCGGGCCTTGTCGGTTGTACCATACAACCGATGCAGCTCGGCGACGGCACTTTTAGCTTTGAAATCGGCGTCGACAAAGACACCGCCATTTCCTATACCGCGCTTGCCCTCAAGCAGGCGGGCCTTTCGACCTCAATGCTCGGCGCCGGTATCACGACGCCGACCGGCTCGCTGTCGCCGCGCCTGGCGCCTGCTTTGTCGCCGCGCACGCAGCGTTCGGTGCGTCTGCTGGCCAATGAAGTTCCCGAGTGCCGGGTCGCGAGCGAGCCGTCGTGCGATGAGAACAAATGCGTACTCGTCGAAAACTTCAACGATTGCGGCGAAGACTATAAAGGCACGATCACGCGCACCTTCGAAGGTTCGTTCTCGAGCTACAAGGTAACCGTGGTCTTCGCCAACTATGCCGAAAAGGTGTCGTCGGATCCCGAACACTTTACGTTCAACGGCAAGGCGATTCTTTCGGGCACGGTCGGCGCCGACTCGGCCACCCTCACGTTGAGCCAGAATGGCACGACCAAGGCCTGGATGGGCGACAAGTACACCGCAATCGACGTGTCGTCGACCTTTACCCTGACGGCCCTCAACGGCAACACGACCGTTAACGGCACGCAGAACGGTACCTTCGTCGAGTCCAAGAAAGTGGCCACGCTGTCGTTTGCCGACCTGATTTTCGAGCAGACCTGTCAGATGGGGCCCACGAACGGCAAGGTTACCTTTGCCATGGGCGAGAAGCAGGCCGTTACGTCGTTCGACGGCTGCGGCCAGGCCGCCCTCGACATCGACGGCGAAAGCGTGAACCTGGAAACGGCCGAAATCGTGAACGCCTTCATGCCCCCGAGCATTTACGGCGACAACGGTCGCATCGTCGACGGTCCCGACCGTGCATTCTTCCAGTACTGGGCAGTCAAGGACGGCAATGTTCAGGAAGAGATTCAGATCTTCCATTACGAAGAGTATGGTCTTGTCATGGGCCGTAATCGGTTGAACGACGCCGACGGCGACGGTATGCTTTCCGAGGGCGACACGCAGACCGAGTGGGGCGGCAAGCTCACCATCAGCGCCGACAAACTGCGCGTCGAATGGCTGTTCGAGTGTGAACGTCCGTGGCTCGAACTGCCCCAGCAGTGGGGCGATTGCCCGGGTCGCGACGAAGCACCCGATCCGAATACGATTATCGCCGTCGACGAAGTCGCGTATACGATTACCGAAGAACAACTCGTCATCGAATGGGCCGACAAGACGCTTACCTACGGCCACGATGAACCCCCGTATCTCGAGCCCACCCCCGGCAACCCGCCCGATACGGCGGTCAAGGGGCGTTGGTCCGTCGGCAGCTCGGGCTTGTACGGCGAGTCGGAGCACCAGTTCTGGCAAAACATCGAGATCTGGGATGGTTATGAAGACCGTTTGACGTTCTGGATGCATACGGTCTGGGACCTCGACAACGACAACGTGCTGACCAGCAGCGACATCATGGTCGAGAAGAACGGCATCGTCGCTTTCGACGACAACGGCGACATCGTTCTCTACAGTTGGGAAACCTGCACGCAGCATTTTGACGACGTGGCCCGTCGCTGGGCCAATGATCATGACTGTGTCTACAACGACACCGGCGAGCTCGAAGGTCCGTTTGCCTACAGCGTGGGCGAAGGCGAGCTCGTTCTCGGCGGTCTGACCTACCTTGATGCCGATGGTCAGCCTGAAGGCGGCCTCAAGCCCCCGCCGCACCCGATGGAAGGTGACTGGTATCGCACCTACACCAACGGTAGCGGTAAACCGGTCACCGAAAACCTCTACGTCGGTCAGGACGAGTGGGGTTACGTCAATGTCGAAGAGATCCGGTTCATCGACTTGGACAATTCGGGCACCAGAACTGCCGGCGACTATCTGCAGCGGCGGCAGGGTGGGCTCCGAATTGAGGACAATGGCGATGTCACGCTCGATTTTTACAATCTGTCGAATTACGAGCTGAAAGCCGATCAATACGATCCCGAGGACCTGTGGTGGGAGCAGATCAACAACACCACGGCCACCGCGGTGGGCCCGTTCACGTCTCTGGTGACCAACGGCGGAAGCACCTTGCTTCTTACCTCCGATACCGACCCCCGCAGCTATACGACAACCGTTCCCGAACTGCTGACGGTCAAGGCAACGGGCGGTTGGGAAACGCGTGAGCCGGTGGAAGGCGGTTCAATCGAACACCGCTGGGACCTGTATGAGCAATCCTGTGGCGGGTACTGGGACGACGTCAATTCCGTCTGGGTCGACGTATGGTGTACCTACGTTACATACCAGAAGAAGCAGCGGGACCAGTCGGACCTGGAAGTGTACCGTTATTCTGCATCGGGAACCGCCGAAACGGCGATCGCTTTCGATGTTCCAGCCACCGTCTGGTGGACTGAAATCTTTGAAGAGACTCCGGACGGAGACGGTATCCCGCAGCGCGCCGATATTCTCACGCCGCAGGAACCGGCGCAGGAAGACTCGTTGACGATCTCGTACGGTAACAGCCGCGAGGCAGACATCGCAGGCCGCACCTACCGCCGCTGGTGGGACCCGTCCGTCTACATAAACCACTGATTCGGGTAACCGTGTATTTACACAGGGCGCGGCTTCGGCCGCGCCTTTTTTCATTCCATGGAGAGTTTGTGATGCGAAGACTTCACCTCGCCCTCGGCGTCAACGACATCGAAGCCTCGGTCGCCGACTACACAAAACGCTTCGGGCAGGCGCCCGACCTGGTCATTCCCGGCGCCTATGCCCTGTGGCGTACGCCAAGCCTGAACGTGTCGATTCGGAAAACCGGCGAACACGAAGCGGGCAAGCTGCGTCATCTCGGCTGGGAAGACGACGAGGCCACCGCTTTTACCAGTGAAACCGACTGCAACGGCATTCTCTGGGAAACCTTCGCCGCCGAACACCAGGCACAGGAAATTCAGGAAGCCTGGCCCGACGTAACGTACGAACCCTGAGCCGCGCCTTCACCCGCGCCTTCATCCGCGCCTTCGGCGCGGAATCCATGATCCACAATCCTTTAATCCATAAGGCGTGCAGCACGTTGTGCAATGAAACGCAGGGGTCGGACCTGCCTAAGCTGCTGAAATCACGACGAATGAGGGGCCAGTAAGCCCCTCTGCAAGGCTTACAGGGCGAAAATGACTGTCGAATTTGCCCCTTTAAGGACCTCTAAGAAGGTGGTTCTTCGGCGAGGTTGCCGCTGTCGTTTTCTACCCCGGTAAGATTGCAGGCGCTTAGCGGTACGTTTGGGGGGGTAGAATGGCCAGTTTAAGAGGATACAGCCCCCCCTGGCGGAGCTGAACTTCTGGATATTCCGGTACTTACGCAGGTCCGACCCCAAAGTGCCTCTTGGTGCCGCTGGAAGCGGCGTGCCGTTAATCCGCCTGCCTGGCGGGCGGTTTGGAGGGTGAGAGCGCAGGTGGCGCTCGCCGGAGGCGAGCTACAGTCATGGCCTGATACCAGGGTAGCCGTGCTGCACGTGCCCGGTCTGCCGAACTCCTCCATCCGGATAATCGAGCCCACTCCCCGCCGGGGAGTACGGGTTCACAGCGACCGGCGAGGGGGCTCCTCCGTCCGTGTGGTACGTGCCGCTGTACTTGTTCGGACGTCCGACGTCCGGCGACCGACGACCGCCGGTCATCCGTGCTGCACGGTCGAGGGGTTGGCAGCGTCGCAGGAACGCCCTATGCTGGTAGTTTCGACGGCAGCCATCCATGAACGGGAAATCGGTCGGGCAGCGGCGGCAGGAAAGGCGGGGCAGGGGGCCGGTACTGGGGCTGCTGCTGGTGCTTGCGCTTGTTCCGCTCTCGACTTCCCGAGCGTTCGCCGACGAGACGGCGGTCGACGATTCGGTTCCTGACCCGGGGGCGTGTGAAAGCCGCGATTGGGTGTGGCAGTCGCCCTTCCACCCGAAAAATGTCGTTTATGCTCTGGGCGAAAGACCGTTCCGTACGAGTCTTCCCCTTTGCCTTCCCCCGCAGGCGGTTGCGTATGACCGGTATCCTGCGGCGTGGGGAAGGGTGTTGTACGCACCGGCTTCCGAGACATCTCCGACTTCTCAGCCATTGCCGCGGAACTTTGTGGTGCCGGCCCTCGAGGTGTTGGGTGTGTACGCGCTTTTCAACATCGTGGGGCGTATCGCGGGCACAGAAGCGTCACAGGTCACACCGGCGTCCATGTGGCGCAACCTGCGTGGTGGGTGGGAGGTCGACGGCGACGAGTTTCTGGTCAATCAAATCGCGCATCCGTATCACGGCTCGCTCTACTTCAACGCTGCGCGCTCGTCGAACCTGGGGTTCTGGTGGTCGTCGGGGTACACGTTGCTGGGCAGCCTGGGCTGGGAGTACCTGATGGAGAACCAGCCGCCGTCGCTCAACGACGGCATCACGACCACGTTCAGCGGCATCGTACTCGGTGAAGTTCTGCACCGCGTCTCGGAAGCGATTTTGTGGAATGGAGGCCGCGAACCGACGTGGGCCATGCAGCTTGCCGCAATTGCGGTGAACCCTCTGGGGGCGTTCAATAGCGGCGTTCTCAACCAGCCCACACGTGTTGAACGGCCCCCCTCTCTTTTTGCCGCCGGTAATTTCGGATTCGGTTTTCAGTCGACCGAGAGGCTCGATGATTTGGATTATGAGACGGTGGGCCAGCTACACCTCGGCGTCGACATCAGCTACGGTCTTCCGGGCGATCCCGACCTCGATGTACGCAAACCGTTCGAGCACTTCGATCTGTCGTTGAATGTCAACCTGTCGACCAGTAGTGCCGACGCCGGCCTGTTCCTGCGCGGCCTTGTCGTCGGTGAACAGGGGGTGGGCGAGCGATTGGCGGGCCTCTGGGGGCTGTTCGCCGGGCACGAGTTTTTCACCCCCGAAGGATTGCGTGCCGGCGCCTTTTTCATGGGACCGGGTGGAACCCTCGAAGCCCGGTTGGGGGCCGTCGGTTTTCTTCAGTTCACGAGCGTGACGGGGCTGGTGCCGATCGGGGCCATCGGGCGCAACGTGGGCGGTGAGCGAGACTATCACCTCGGACCGGGGTTTTCGCAACTGCTCGAATTTCGACTGGGCTTCGCCGACATCGGGCTACTCAGGCTGACTTCGCGCTACATGCTGCTCGTAGAAGGTGATGAATACGTTTCCAACACCCGAACGATTCTGTCGGTCCTGTTCGGGCTTGCGGGCCGACACGGCCTGGGGGCCGAGCTTGTCACGGCGGCTTCACGTCATGAACACGAAGGCACGCGCGACACGTGGGACAGCGGCACGCAAGTGCGCGTTTTCTACTCGATACTCACCGACCGCGGGTTCGGCGGGCACCCGCGGTGAACCGTGCGGCACGGTTCTTTCGTTCCGGTATCGGACCTTCCGGTCGAATCTGACGGTTCCGGGTTGTAAGGAGGCACGGCCCCGTCGGCATGCCGACGGGCTACCGACGTTTGCACGTGATCCGTGAAAATACGGTCACCCGTGCTGCACGCTCCGACGTCCGGCGACCGACGACGCCGATCCGCCTGCGGCAGCGGCCAATGTTCGCCTGCAAAGCGAAGCGTAGTTTTGATGCGCTCGCCAAAGGCGAGCCTG
>JAWLBW010000265.1:0-6679 GCA_041687475.1 bacterium | reverse complement strand
GGCCAGGCTCGTGCACGGTGGTCGGTGGAGGGGGGACGCCCGCCGCCCGGCGATTCCGATCCGGCGGCATCGCGCAGCCCGTCGCCCAGCAGGTTGAAACTCAGCACCGTGGCCGTGAGCAGGAGGCCGGGGGCCCAGGAAAGGTGCGGGGCCATGCCCATGAATTCGGCGGCTTCGTTCAGCATGCCGCCCCAACTGGGTACGTTCTGGGGTCCAAGCCCCAGAAACGACAGCGCCGCTTCGGCCAGCACGGCCCCCGCCAGCGCGAAACTGGCCTGTACCGTGAGGGCGGGCATGATGCCGGGGGCAAGATGGCGCACGACAATCCGCATGGGAGAGGCGCCGAGCGCACGTGCCGCAAGCACATACTCGCGTTCGCGCAGCGTGAGCACTTCGCCACGCACCAGCCGGGTAAACGACACCCAGCCGAACGCCGTGAGCGCCAGCACCACATTGCCGATGCTCGGCCCCATGACCGCCGCCAGTGCAATCGCCAGGAGAATGCCGGGAAAGGCGAGAAAGATGTCGACCACACGCATGACGAGGGCATCGAACCTTCCCCCCGCATAGCCCGAGACGAGCCCGAGAGCCGTGCCCACCAGCGATGAAATCAGCACGGCCGTAAGACCCACCCCCAGCGATACACGGGCGCCGTGAAGAAGTCGGCTCAGAACGTCGCGGCCCAGGCGGTCCTGCCCCAGCCAGTGTTCGGCCGTAGGCCCGGTGAGTCCTTCGGCAAGGTGCTGCAGGTCGGGGTCGTGAGGCGCAAGCCAGGGTGCGGCAATCGCTGCGATGATGAGCAGAAGCAGAAATGCGGCAGGAAGAAGAACGCCCGGGCGCCCGAACCTTCGACCCGTCGGGGTTTTGTGTGGAAGCCTTGCCGCGGCCGGTGGTAGACGCAGACGCCGGGCGGCAGCCGCAGTCGCCTGCCCCTCGCCGTCATATTCCCCAGGGGAAAGTTCCTCTTCGCCTACCGGAATCACGCGCCCCTCGCAGGTCGAATACGGGGATCTACCGCCGCATACAGCAGGTCGGTAAGCATGTTCACTATCACGTACGTGGCGGCGATAACGAGCACCGAGCCCTGGACGAGTGGGTAGTCGCGGGTCTGGATGGCGGTGATCAGCAGGCGCCCGATGCCCGGCCAGGAAAAAATGGTCTCGGTAATCACCGCACCGGAAAGCAACGCCCCGAATTGCAGGCCGATAATCGTGATGACAGGAATGAGCGCATTGCGCAGTCCGTGCACGCCCACGAGCCGGAGGGGATGAACACCCTTCGCCCGCGCCGTGCGAATATACTCCTGTCCCAAGGCATCGCCGAGCGAGGCACGCAGCATACGGCTGAGCAGGGCGGCCATGCCGAGCCCCAGCGTGATGGCGGGCAGTACCAGGCTTTCCGGCCCCTCGCGGCCCGATACCGGAAACCAGTCGAGGTTCACCGAGAAAGTGACGATGAAGACGGGACCCAGCCAGAACGTGGGCAGCGCGGCGGTCAGCATGGCCAGTGTCATCGAGGCCTTGTCGACCGGTTTTCCGCGCCGAACGGCGGCGATCATGCCGAGGGGAAAGGCGGCGAGAACGGCCACCACGAGCGACGCCAGCGTTAACTCGAGAGTCGCGGGGTAGCGGCGCAGCAGCGTGTCGACGACAGGCTCACGAAAGTAGAAGGACTCGCCCAGATCGCCTTGCACGAGGCCGCCGAGATAGGTCGCATACTGCTCCCAGAGAGGACGCTCGAGTCCCAGACGTTCGCGCAGTTCGGCCCGGTCGGCGGTGTGCGCGCCCTCGCCCAGCATCATGTCGACCGGATCGCCCGGCACGAGGTGCAGGAAGAAGAACACGAGCGTAACCACGCCGAAGAGCACCGGTACGGTCGAAAGCAGGCGGCTGATCACGAAACGCGTCACCCAACGAGGGTACCATTTTCAGCGCTTGCACGGAAAATGGTACATCCTCAATCCTTGATCCATAACACTCAAGCCGGAGGCGGGTTATCAGGTTCCGACACGCTCGGCCCGAACGGACATCCTTTCCGTGTACAGGATAAGCCGAAGCTCGGCCTGCATGGCGAGCTACTGCGGAAGCGCAAGAAAGTCCGACCGGAGTTGCAGGAAGTGCGTTCGCAGACGCGACGACTGCGTCTCGACGGTGCTGAGGCTTACGCCCAGCAGCAGGGCGATCTGCTTCAGGGGAATTCCACACAGTCGGAACACGAGCAGCTGCCGCTTACGATCGCCGAACCGCGGTAACGTGAGTCCGGTCGGCCGGAAATACAGGAAGGTGAACGCCTCGCTCTCGAGCCGGACCGTTCGAAGCTGGTAGGCCTGCTCGCCCAGCGGATATAACAGCCTGGGTATACATAGCCGCCGAGCCAGCGTCACGAATTCGGCCAGTTGCGAAAGCCGGTCGGAGTGCGGGGCCAGCGGGTACGCTTTCCACTCGTGGGCTCCGGCAATCGCGTCGACGAAGGCGCGGTTCCAGACGGCTCCATCGGGGGTGAAGGCCACCACGGGTTCGGGCAGGGCTTCGAAGACCGCCGAGAACAGAAGCTCACGCTTTCCGGCTCGGCGGCTCTGCCACATGCGTATGGAGTCAGAGAGCGTTTCGAGTTCGTCGGGCGTGAGCAGGTTCGCGCCTTTCTCTGCGAAGCTCTCGTCGTCGCACTTCCAGATATCGAGAAGAAGCCGCTCCAATGCGTCGGGTCGCCGGGGCTTCGGCTTCGGCTTATGGGCCAGGAACACTTTCAACCGCTCTTCGGGTGGCGGCAGGCTTTCGGCCTTCGCTTCCGGCCGCTTGGTACTCATTTCGGCGTCCCGGCCAGGTCGAGCTTGACGATGGCGAGCGCTTCATCCAATGAGCCGGCGCCCAGCTTCCGGTAAGCATTACGAAGATGAACGTGCAGCGTCGCCGGACTGATTCCCAACCCCTGCGCAGCCTCATCGGCGGTTGTGCTGCGGGCGACGGCTTCGAGCACCTGACGTTCGCGCGTCGTCAACCTGCGTGCGTCGGACCCTGCAACCCGATTGACGACCGCCAGTTGCAGATGGCCTTTACCGCCGACCCGTCGATGGTCGAGGCCCCAGTCGTCGACATCGACGATGGAGACCGATCCGACGCCGGCAGGGGGCGATTCAGTTCTGCAAAGCGCCTGCGGGGCGTCAGACATACCCCCCTGTGCAAGAGTGCGTACGTGCCGAGCAATGTCGGAGCGTTCGATGAGGGGCCAGAGATGTGTACCCTCGACTTCCGTATCTACGAGATGCCTGGCGCTTCGGTTCGCATACACGATTTCTCCCTCGGATAGAAGGAACAGGGCAGAGGGGTGTTCTTCAACAGCCTTCGCCATGGCATCGCCGAAGCGCCGCCGTCGCTCGTTTTCGACACAGGCTTTCAGCGCGTGATCGATGTGAGGGTGAAGAGCCTCCATCGCGCTCAGATCGTATTCGGTGAAGTTGCCGGCGTCATATGGCTGCGCAAGACCGATGCAGGCAAGCAGAAGGTCGCCGTCCATGTGAAAGGAACCGAGCATCCAGTCCATGCCGATGCGGTGAAAGACTTCGAGGTACGCCCGCTCGGTCATCTCGGGGCGATCGCGATACCAATCGTAGACTTCGGTCGAATAGTGCACGAGCCGGCCGATGTCTCTTACCTGAACCGGATCGTACAGGTGAACCCGCACAATCAGATCGCGCAACTCTTTGAGGTGTTGCTCTTCCATTCCCCGATAGGCGACGGCAGGCAGATGCAACCGCCCGTCGTAGAGATGGTACAGCCAGGTCTTATCGGGTTGAAAGACTGATACCAGCACTTCGCGTACGGCTTCGGCGAAGGAGTCGAGATCGGTCGTCGCACGCAAGGTGGCGACCGCGCTGACGAGTTCGTCGCGGCGTAGGTAAGTGGTCCTGGGCATAACGGCTCGGCGTTTTCGGGGAAACGCGAGAAAAACTATAACGACGCAAGAACGCCGTGTCAATCGAGCGCCTTCCGGAAAGATTACGTTTTGGCCGTCAGAGCTTGTACCGGCTACCCGGGAAGTCGTGCGTCGTCACGCCCCCGATATACAATTCGCTGGGAGCCGAGACGCCGAAATATCGACCATCCGAAGGTCGGCCGCTCAGTCTTCAACCACGTTGGTCGACAGCGGAAGCCGGTCGGCACGGTCGGCCACGTAATCGGACAGCCACCAACCCAACTTCGTTCCGGCAATGCCGAGGAACACGCCGGCCGGAATGTCGACCACATAGTGCTGTTTGATGAGCACCGTGGCGGCAATGATGCTCAGGGCGAAGGCCAGAATGAACCAGCGGTACCGGTGCCGGAACACGAAACAGCAGATGGCCACGTATACGCTGGCCGCCACGTGCAGGCTCGGAAAGACGGCATATCCCGGGTCGAGCATGTACATGGCGCCCACCATGCCGCACGACAGGGTCTCGCAGGCAATGTCGATGCGTTCGAAGGCGGTGGGGTACAGAATGAAGAACACGTATCCGGCGACGTGAATCAGCGTCAGCCCCGTTGCAAGGCGGCCGAGCTCACGCCGGTTGCGCGGCAGCCAGACGCTGATGCCCAGAAAGCCGAAGTAGGCCCAGTACGGCCAGACCAGCTCGGGTACGAAGGGAATGTAGTCGTCGAGAAAGGTGCGCGGGTAGGTAAACGCCACCCCCCGTTGGCCCATGGCCTCCTGCAGGGCGAAAACGGTAAACTCGCCGGCGACGAGAAAACCGGCAATCGCGAGAAAGACCAGAAACGATTCGACCAAAATCCGGTTTTCGCGAATCTCGGTCTTCAGGCGAGCAACCATGGCAACACTCGGGGGCTCGGGTAACACGGCGCCGGAAAAACTGCGTGGAGAAGAAAATCCACTTCCACAAGGCATTTCCACAAGGCGCTTCATTTTATCAACCGCGCGGTAGACAGGCAAAGCCGCCGGGCCTGCACCCCTGTGCCGTCAGGCAGAAAAGCGGTAACCTGGTCGTGGCCCGTAAACCGGACGCCTTTGCGTATTTCGGTTTCGAAGTGGGTTGACTATAATAATCGGGATGCGTCGAAAAGGGTTTTTCACAGTGGGAGTGCTTGCCGCCGTGCTGACGGCGGTCGGCTGTAACAACGTCGTGCCCGAAGGCCTGGAAGCACGCATACGCGAGCGTAAAGAGGCCGAGAAGGAACGCGAGCGCCTGCTGACCGAGGTTGCGGTCGTCACGACAGACAAGGGCAGCTTTACCATTCGCTTTCATGGCGAAGAGTTGCCGAAGTCGGTCACGCACATTCGCAAATTGATTGATGACCGGTTCTATGACGGTCTGCGCTTTCACCGCATTCTGAAGAAGCCCGTACCCTTTCTCGTGCAGTTCGGCGACCCCATTACCCGCGGTAAGCCGGGCGAAGATTACGTCTGGGATCCCGACAACTCGGGCAAGCCAATTGCCGGATACAACGGCGGTCCCGAATTCACCGACCTCGAAGAGTCGTCCCACAAACACCTGCGCGGAACGGTGGCCATGGCGCGACCGCCAAGCCGGAAAACCGCCGGCGCCCAACTGTTCGTGCTGCTGAGCGACCAACACCATCTCGACGGCGACTACCCGGTCATCGGCGAGGTCATTGCCGGCATGGACGTGCTCGAGAAACTGGAGCAGGGCGATCGCATCCAGAAAGTCGAACTGGTCGTTCCCCAAGTCGAATAGCCGAGGCTGCGTAGCCTTTCGCGAGAAGGGATGCACGGAGACACCGGGGTACGGTGCGTTCGTGGCGGACGTGTTGCCGCGTAACCACGCTCTTTCGACTACCCGAAGACACCGATGGTGAAGCCGACCGCCTGCTGTGATTCTTGCCATCCGTTCGGTTCGTGCAGGACGAGGGGCCGCCGGCATTTCCAGCGCGTCTCCGAAGCGATGGATTCACCTTTCGCCGTCGGCCCACGGCGGACCGTGCACCACGTCTTACCATTCCGGTACAATAAATCTTTTGTCCTTCTTACACCCGTCCGATCTTTTCCATGGCCAAATATATTCCCACCGTCCAGGCAACCCTGGAAACCTATCAGCAGTGGCGGCTCGTGCAGCAGCAGCTTGCCCGCCCCGTTGTCGGCGACGCCCTTCGTACCGTACGCCTCTGCGGCTGGTTGCCCGAAACACGCGACATCGCCGAGCTTTCGCTGCTCGCGCGTGGGTACGAATCGCCCGCCGCGGCCCTCGATGCCCAGCAGCAGAGCGATGCGCTGGTGACCGTGCGCACCGTTCGCGGCGTACGTGCCCTGGTCGAGCGCGACGTCGCCCCCCATGCGGTTGCGGCCGGCCGCGACCAGATGTCGCGCCGCTGGCGCCCGGTCTGGAAGACCTTCGGCATCGAGCCCGCCGAAAAGGATAAGGCGCGCGAGCGCGTGCTGGGCGATCTCGACGGCGAGGGCAAGCGGTTGACCGCCGACGAACTCGCGGCGAACCTGGCCGAAAAATGGGCCAACGTACACCCGGCGTCGGTTTCTCGCAAGGCCGGCGGCAACAAGCGTGCCATCGATCTGCTTCTTGCCGAACTTGAAGAGGCCGGTCAGGTCTATGCCGATGAAGGCCGGTACGAACTGTTTTCCCGAAAATTTCCCGACCAGCCGGCGCCCGGCGAGATTGACCTGAACGAAGCCCGCCTTCGACTCATCGAAAAGTTTTTCGAATGGGGCAATG
>JAWLBW010000264.1:0-6697 GCA_041687475.1 bacterium | reverse complement strand
GCCCGGGTGCGAACCACGTCGATGGTCTGGGGGTGGCAGGCCGACGATACGAAGAAGGCGCGGGGGGCGTTTTTCTTGCGTCCCTTCACGCCGTAGAACATCATCATGGCCTCGGCGGCCGCCGTGCCTTCGTCGAGCAGCGACGAATTCGCGATGGGAAGGGCGGTCAGGTCGATGACCATGGTCTGAAAGTTGAGCAGGGCCTCGAGCCGGCCCTGGGCAATTTCGGCCTGATACGGCGTGTACTGGGTATACCAGCCCGGATTCTCGAGAATGTTCCGTTGAATGACCGGTGGGGTGACGCAGTCGTGGTAGCCCATGCCGATGAAGGAGCGGAACACCTGATTCTTCGCCGCGATGGCGTGCAGTTCGCCCAGCGCTTCGAACTCCGAAAGCGCACGGGGAAGGTCGAGCGCCGCCCGCGTGCGAATGGCGGGGGGAATGACTGCGTCCATCAGAGCGTCCAGCGACGGATAGCCGAGGTACTGCAGCATTTCGTCGACCTCGGCCTGATCGGGGCCGAGGTGCCGGTTGACGAACGAGTCCGTAAAGGCGAGGGATGTAGGCTGAGTCATAACCAGTCAGTATGGAAAAACGGGAGGGCAAGATGCAAAGGACGCCGACCACCCAGTCGGCACCGGAAATCCGATGCGTCGGGGCAGTTCGGCGCCTGAGCGATAATCGCGTCGAAAGGGAGACGGATAGCTACGGTGAAGAGAGTCGGCGCGGGGCCGCCGACTTACTCTTCTTCGTCTTCGTCGCCCGACTCGGCGATGTAGCGGGCGTACTCTTCGGCCGTGAGCAGCTCTTCGAGCTCGTTTTCATCGTCGAGTTCGACCTTGATCATCCACGCCTCACCATAGGGATCTTCGTTGATGACCTCGGGGCTGTCGGCGAGCGAGCCGTTGATTTCCTTGACGGTGCCCGTGATCGGCGAGTACAGATCGCTGACGGCCTTGACGCTTTCGACCGCGCCGAAGGTGCCGCCCTGGTCGACGCTGTCGCCTTCTTCGGGCAGGTCGACGTAAACCACGTCGCCGAGCTTTTCAGCGGCGTACTCGGTGATGCCGATCGTCATTTCCTTGCCTTCGACGAGGGCCCACTCGTGGTCACGGGTGTACTTGAGGTTCTTGGGGAACTCCATTGCAGGGGTTTCTCCTTGGTTCATTCAGAAAACGGAAGAGCGCATGCCGTAAAGAGCGCTCCACCACAACAAAACATCATTGTACAGTATGGAAAACGGCGGTCGTCAACTCTTTTTTCGCAGCACCCGGCTGGGCACGAAAGGCGTTTTCACCCGCTGGGCGCCGACCTTTTTTCCGCGAATTTCGACGGAGAGAGGGCCATCGACGGCGACGGCGCCCTTTTCTACCAGGGCCAGGGCGATACCGGTCTGGAGGGTCGGGCTCTGCGTTCCGCTGGTAACCAGGCCGATCTGTCGTTCTCCGGCGTGCACCGGATAACCTTCACGGGGAATGCCCCGTTCCGTCATGCGCAGGCCGATGAGCTCACGTGTGATGCCCGCTTCCTTGCGGGCTGCGAGTGCCTCGCGTCCGACGAATTCGCCCTTTTCCAAGCGGGTAACCCAGCCCAGGCCGGCTTCGAGCGGAAGAATGTCGGCCGACAGCTCGTGCCCGTAAAGCGGATAACCGGCTTCGAGGCGCAGGGTGTCGCGGGCGCCGAGGCCGACCGGGGTAATGCCGCACGGTGCGCCCTCTTCCATCAGGGCGTTCCACAGCTTTTCGGCCCGGGCCGACGGTACATACACTTCGAAGCCGTCTTCGCCCGTGTAGCCGGTGCGGGCGATATAACCCGCGATGCCGGCCACGTGTCCCTCGCGAAAGGTGTAATAGGCCAGCGTGTCGATATCGGTATCGGTCAGCGGCTTCAGAATCCGGGCGCTTTCGGGCCCCTGCAGGGCAAGCTGGGCCCAGTCGTCCGACGTGTTGAGCAGTTCGGCGCCGCCCGGGGCGTGCTCGCGCATGAAGGCGTAATCCTTCTCGATGTTTGACGCGTTGACGACGAAGATATAGTGCTCGGCGGTAACCCGGTGCAGAAGAACATCGTCGACCACGCCACCGTCGGGGTAGCACAGAGCCGAGTAAATGATCTTGCCGTCTTCATCCAGGCGTGCGACGTCGTTGGTCATCAGGTGCTGGCAGACTTCGGCCGCCCGCATGCCCTTCACCTCAATCTCGCCCATGTGGCTCACGTCGAAAAGACCGGCCTTCTCGCGGGTGGCTTTGTGTTCGGCAATGACGCCGGTGTATTGCACCGGCATGTCCCAGCCTCCGAACGGCACCATGCGTGCGCCCAGGGACCGGTGAATTTCGTTGAGGGGCGTTTTCTTGAGAGTCATGTCACGTCGCTGGTAATACGTTGATCATTCGGGCTGTGCCACGGCGACAGGCGGGGCGCCGTTCATGATGCGGAAGAGCTGCTCGGTCTCACTGCGGAAGAGCAGCAGGTGGCCGGTAGTCGAAACGATACCGAAAATCATCAGAAAGGAAAACCGAATGATGCGTCGGGTCGAATCGCTGTTGTACTTCCGCATGACGAATGGCATCGCCACGATCATGCCGATGGCAAGGGCCAACTGGCCGATGAGGGCCCACTTGAACTTCGGGCTTTCCTTGACATCGTATAGGAAAGCCCGCAAAAGCGATACGGTGCCGAGTCGCGGGTCTGCATGTACACCCGAGGCCGCTTCAAGCGCGGCCAGCCGGCTGGCGCGTTCGGCGGCGAGCTGTTCGGGCGTTTTCGCGTTTCGGAGCGAGTCGCCGGCCACCGACGAACGCAATACCCCCCGCTTGACCAGATAATCGACATCATCGACCGTCAGGCGGCCCGCCCAGAGCATCTCTTCGGCCTCGCGGGCGCTCAGGGCGTCGAGGTGGGCTTTGCCGGCATCATTGTCGGCAGGTTTCACAACCTCGCTCAGGTCGGCAACGGGGGTTGCCGACTCTCGCAGCGCGGGGGGAATGGAGTCGAAGTCGTTGGTAAGGTGTTCGACGCCCGCCTTATCGGTGTAACGCCAGAAGCTGGGGTCGGCAGTCGCCAGGAGGCTGCTCAGAAGCAGAAGCGTGTAGAGCATAGCGGCAGATCCTCGGCAGCCTTGAAACCGGACCCGACCCCGGGCAGGCTGACTTACGGTAAACGAACCGGCCGTGACGGAAGCGAGTTCCCCATCAACGCGCTGCAACCTGGCCGGGGTGAAAGAAAAGCAACAGTATAGCGCTCGCCGAGCCGAGCGTAAAGGAGCCGGAAAATAAGAAACGGGCGGGTGATTGGGAATCACCCGCCCGTCGGTAAGCGTTGCTTCGGGCTCAGCTGCCGCCGACGACCAGTTCCGGAACACGCAGCGTAGGCTGAGCGTCGGTAACCGGAACGCCCTGACCGTCCTTGCCGCAGGTGCCGATGGAAAAGCCCAGGTCGTTGCCGACCATGTCGACCGTGCTGAGCACCTTGGGGCCGTTGCCGGTCAACGTGGCGTTTCGCACGGGCTCGGCGATGCGGCCGTTTTCGATGCGGTAGCCTTCGGTAACCTCGAAAACGAAGTCGCCGTTGACCGTGTTGACCTGGCCGCCGCCCATCTTCTTCACGAACAGGCCGCGGTCGACCGAGCGCACGATCTCTTCAGGGTCCATGCTGCCGGGGGCGATGTAGGTGTTGGTCATGCGCACGATGGGGCGGTGGCGGTAGCTTTCGCGCCGTCCGTTGCCGGTGCTTTCCAACCCGGCGCGCTGTGCGCTGAGTCGGTCGTACATGTAGGTGTTGAGAACGCCGTTTTCGATGAGCACGTTACGCTTGCTGGGTACGCCTTCATCGTCGTACCCGAAAGAGCCCCGCTTGCCGGCCATGGTGCCGTCGTCGACCACGGTAATCAGGTCCGAGGCCACTTTCTGGCCGAGCTTGCCCTGGTACACCGAGAGTCCCTGGTCGGCCAGGTCGGCTTCGAGGCCGTGCCCCACGGCTTCATGCACCATGGTGCCGCCGGCTTCCGACGACATGACGACCGGCATGGTGCCGGCGGGCGCGGCGGGCGACTTGAGCATCTGCAGGGCACGCCGCGCGGCTACTTCGGCTACCTGCTCGGGGGCGGTCGAGTCGAAGATCTCAAGGCCGGTGGCGCCGCCTACGGGTTCGTAGCCGGTCTGAATGCTGTTTTCGTCAGCGGCGACCACGTGGGTGAAAAACGCCAGGCTTTTCTGGTTGTCTTCGGTCAGTTCACCGGTCGAGCTGGCGATGGCCAAGCGTCGCTGCTTGTCGCGGTACACGACCCGCACTTGTTTGACCAGGTCGCTGGTGGCCCAGGCAGCGTGATTGGCTCGCTGTACGAAGGCCAGTTTTTCCTGAAGCGGCGCAAGCACGGGGTCGCGCAGAATGGTGGTTTGAACGCCCGGCGGACGTGCCGCCATTCCCCCCAGGTGGCCGCTTTGACCGAGACGCACCGCCGACGACAGCTGCTCGGCAAGGGCCATGAGCCCGGCCTCGGTTACGTCGTTGGTGTAGGCGTATACCGTGCGCTGGTTGGCAATGAGGCGCAGGCCCGCGCCGCGGTCGATACCGGCGACGACATTGTCGAGTTTGCCCGCTTCATATTCGAGCAGGGTCGAATCGATGTCTTCGACGAACACGTCGGCAAACTCGCCGCCGTTGCGCAGCAGGGTACGCAGAATTTTCTGGGGTTCGAAAGGCAGTTCATTCCACATGCATTGGCTCCGTTTCTCGCTAGATTTTAACATGCTCAGGCCTGCGATGTGGCGATGTGGGGCTACCGTGGCGTTTTCCGCGGTACATTCTCATGCATGGGCCTCGCCCCCTTTCGGGCCGAAAAGGGGGCATGTTTCATCTTCGACTTCTGGTACCGTAGAAAGATGCAGTGCCCGTCGTGAGGTCGCCTGCGTCTATTCCCCGTGTGGCCCTCTGGTGGCCCCTTTGTGTGTTTTTTTTCATGAATAATCGAGTCGTCAGGGCAAGCAGCGTTCGCAAGTCGTATGGTGAGCTGGAAGTCGTCAAGGGAGTCGACTTCGAGGTGGCCGCAGGCGAATGTTTCGGCATTCTGGGACCGAACGGGGCAGGAAAGACCACCCTCATCAAAATGATGATCTGCTTTTCGCCGCTCGGCGGCGGCGAGCTCGAAATCTTCGGTGAGGATGTGCGCACGGGCGGACGCAGCATCAAGGCCCGGTTGGGCGTTGTTCCCCAGGAAGACGATCTCGACCCCGACCTGACCGTGCGCGAGAACCTGATTACGTTTGCCGGTTACTTCGACATTGCGCGCCGGGTGGCCGTGCAACGTGCCGACGAACTGATTGCCTTCATGCAGCTGGAAAGCAAGGTGAACGAAACCATCATGCACCTGTCGGGTGGACTGAAACGCCGGCTCACGATTGCCCGTGCGCTCATGAACGAACCCGAACTCGTGGTGCTCGACGAGCCGACGACGGGGCTTGACCCGCAGGCGCGCATCACCATCTGGCAGAAGCTGCGGGGGCTGAAGGAGAAGGGCATCGGCATGATTCTCACCACGCATTACATGGATGAAGCCGAGCGTCTCTGCGACCGTATCGTGGTCATGGATCGCGGTAGCATTCTGGCGCGCGGCACCCCGGCTTCGCTCATCAAGGAGCACGTGGGCGACGAAGTGCTCGAATACCGCCATACCGAATTGGAGACGCCCCGGTTCACCGGCGCGTTGCGCGACAGGGGCCTGCGGTGTGAACTGGCGGGCGACACCACCTTTGTTTTCGTCGAAAGGGCCGATGCGTCGGCGGTCATGGACAGTATTGCCGAGCGTCCCGAGATACATAGGCGGGCGACGCTGGAAGACGTTTTTCTGCGGCTGACCGGCCGCGATCTGCGAGAGTAGGCAAATGGTCGGAGAATATTTTCGCATACCGCAGATCAGCTACCGCTGGGTGCATGTCTGGCGCCGCAATCTGCTCGTCTGGCTCAAGTTCATCAAGTCATGGTTCGTGGCCATCGTGGGCGAGCCGTTTCTGTATCTCTTCGCCGTGGGCATCGGTATCGGCCAGTACATCGACAGGCCGGTCGACGGGTTGCCGTATTTCGCCTTCATCGTGCCGGGGCTACTGGCGGCAACGGTCATGAATGCGGCCACCTTCGAGGGAACCTTCGGTTCGTTCACCCGCATGAACCAGCAGCACACCTTTCACTCGATCGTGACCACGCCCGTGAACATGAACGAGGTGGCGGTGGGCGACATCATGTACGCGGCCACGAAGGCGCTGGTCGACGGCGTCGTGTTTCTGCTCATCGCCATGCCGCTGCTGGTGTGGCAATACGGCGTGGCGCCGCCGTGGTGGGGCATTCTGTTGGCGATACCGGTTATCGCCGTCGAGGGCGTCCTGTTCGCATCAATGGCCTTGCTCGTGACCGCCTTTGCGCGGGGCTATGATTTTTTCAGCTATTACCTGACGCTGGTGATTTCGGTCATGTTTCTGTTCGCCGGCGTGTTCTTTCCCGTCAGCAGCCTGCCCGAGGGCGTGCGTTGGCTGGCCTGGGTCATGCCGTTGGCGCACCCGACGCGCGTTCTGCGCGAGCTTCTGGGGGGAACGCTTACCTGGCAGAGCGCGGCCAGCATGGGCGTACTGGTGGGACTGACGCTCGTTTTTTTCGTGGTTGCCGTCAACGCCATTCGGATTCGACTGATGAAGTAGGCCGAAAGGGGTGG
>JAWLBW010000263.1:0-6716 GCA_041687475.1 bacterium | reverse complement strand
CAGGGGGAAAGCTCCCACCGTGCGGCACGTCACCGGTAGCCCGCGGCCTGCAGCGAGAACAGCCGGGCGTAGGTGCCCTTGTGCTGCATCAATTCGTCGTGGGTGCCCGCTTCGAGCACCCGTCCGTGGTCGAGCACGATGATGTAATCGGCCATGCGCACGGTCGAAAAGCGGTGCGAAATGAGAATGGCCATCTGGTTCTGCGTGGCCTTGCGAAAGTGGTCGAAGATCTGCGCTTCGGCCTCGGCGTCCATGGCGGCGGTGGGCTCATCCAGCACGATGATGTCGGCGTCTTCGCGCATGAAGGCCCGTGACAGGGCAACCTTCTGCCATTGTCCCCCCGAAAGCTCTCGGCCGCCCTTGAACCACGACCCCAGCTGGGTGTCGTAGGTATCGGGCATTTCGGCAATGAAGGGTTTGGCCATGCCCAGGTCGGCGGCATAGTCCCACCGCTCGCGATCCTGGAAACGGTCGACGTCGCCGGCGCCCACGTTCTCGCCTACGGTGAACTGGTAGCGCACGAAATCCTGAAAGATGACCGAAATACGCTTGCGCAGTATGTCGATATCCCACTCGCGCACGTCGCGGCCGTCGATGAGCACCCGCCCCTCCTGGGGAAGATACAGACCGGTCAGCAGCTTGATGAGCGTGGTTTTACCCGAGCCGTTCTGCCCGACCAGGGCCAGCTTCTGCCCCGGCCGCAGGTGAAAGGTCACGTCGTCGATGGCCGGCGCCGCGGCGCCCGGATAGGTGAATCGCACGTGTTCAAAGCGCACGCCGTCGCCTGGCGCAAGTGGCGTCGTGGCCTTGCCCGGGTGCGCCTCGACCGGGTGTTCGAGCAGCTCGTACAGATTGCTCAGGTACAGGTTGTCTTCATACATGCCGCCGATGGAGGTAAGTATCGCGGCAAAGGCCGACTGCCCCTGCTTGAAGACCAGCAGGTACATGGTCATGTCGCCCAGCGTGATGCGGCGCGCGACCGCTGCCACCACAATCCACGCGTAGGCGCCGTACAGAGCGAGAATGGAAAGCAGGCCCAGCACAAAGCCCCAGAACCCGCGGCGCAGTGTCAGATCGCGGTCTTCGGGGTAAAGCTTTGCGAAAATGGCGCGATAGCGCTCGAGCAGCCGCGGCGCAATCTGAAATAGCTTGACCTCCTTGGCGTAGTCTTCGCGGGCGAGCACGGTTTCGAGGTACCACTGCTGGCGCGTTTCGGGCGAACGCCAGCGAAACAGGCGGAAGGCGGCGCCCGAGAACTTTGCCTCGACCCAGAAGGCAGGCAGCCCCGCCAGCGCCAGTATAACAACGGCCCAGCCGCTGAACTGGAGCAGAATGCCCAGGTAGGCCACGAGCGAGATTGCGTTCTGCACGAGCCCGAAGGTCTGGTTCACCAGGCTGAGCGGACGACTCGAAGCCTCGCGCCGGGCACGCGTAAGCTTGTCGTAGAATTCGGCGTCTTCGAAGTGGGCCAGGTTCAACGTAACGGCCTTTTCGAGAATCATCACGTTGACCCGCTGGCCGAGCAGGGCGCGCAGCAGCGACTGACAGATCGAAATACCCCGCTGCGAAGCCGCCATGGCCGTGACCAGCACCGCCTCGATGGCAACGAAAACCAGGGCCTGATACTGCCCGCGCCACTCCTGGGGAAACCAACTGAAGGGTGCGGGCCACGGCAGTCCGGGTGTCACCACCGAGTCGACAATGAGCTTGCCGACCCAGGCAATGGCAGCCGGCAGCAGGCCGCTCACAACGGTGAGTGCGACAAAGAGAAGGGTCAGGCCGCGACTGGTCGTCCACACCAGCTCGAAGGCGCGGCCGCTGTACTTGAATACGTCGGGAAAGTGTCGGATACCGCCGGCCAGGTCGCTCTGGGCTCGGCGCGCTGCGTGGGGATGACTCATGTCAATATTGTACGCGGTTCACGCGACATCATTCGCCATCTGCGTGGCCCGCTCGCATTCCCGTGTCCGTTGGTGCCCCCGGGGCATTCTCGATTGCGGTTCAGCCGGTTACCCGTTTCTGCCGGTTGAACGCCCGCCAGGACAGCACCACCAGCGTGACGGCCGTCAGCGGAAGTACGAAAAGTGCCATGGCCGAGCTGTACATGGGCAGGGCGTCATGGTCGGCGGCATCGAGAATCAGGTACAGCGTATAGGCCAGGTAGTAGGCGAAGAGCAGGGCGCCTTCCCACCGCGCAATGAGGTGGTCGGTAAAGAAGATCGGCAGGCAGGCCACCGCCACGGCAATCATGATGGGCATGTCGAAACCCAGGGCGGCCGGCGCCACCGGAATGCCCTGACCGCCCAGCACGAGCGCCGTAAGCCCCAGCACCACGAGTATGTTCATGAGGTTGCTGCCGATGGCGTTGCCGACGGCAATGTCGCGTTCGCCCTTGAAAGCGGCGATGATGGAAGTCGCAACTTCGGGCAGCGATGTGCCCACGGCCACGACGGTCAGCCCGATGATGAGCTCGCTCAGCCCCAGCAGCCGCGCAAACGTCACGGCGCTGTCGAGCAGCCACCGCGCTCCCAGCACCAGCATGACGAGCCCGACGATGAGCAGGACAACGAGAAGGGGAAGGGAGCGCTTCTTTCCACCTGTTTCGCCTTCGCCGAATTCGGCCTCGTATTCGGCCTGAATGGCTGCCGAGTCGCGACGGCTGTTGCGAATGGACATGACAATCCACCCGACGGCGATGGAAAAGAGCATGGCCCCGTCAAGGCGCCCCAGGTACCCGTCGAGCCCCAGAAAGTACACCAGAAAGGACGAACCGATGAGAATGGGCACGTCGAGACGCACGATCTGCTGATCGACAATGAGGGGAATAATGACGGCCGACAGCCCGAGCACGAACAGCACGTTGAAGATGTTGCTGCCGATGACGTTGCCCACGGCGACATCGGCCTGTCCCTGAAAGGCGCCCTTGATTGCCACCGCGAGTTCGGGGGCGCTGGTGCCGAAGGCCACCACGGTCAACCCGATGACGACGGGCGTAATGCCGGCGGCGGCCGCCAGGCCCGACGAACCGCGAACGAGCAGGTCGGCGCCCGCCACGAGAAGAACGACACCGGCGGCAAACAGGAGAAGGGTAAGCATTCGACCTCGACATAAGACGTATACGGGGACAAAAGTATACATCATACCACTTCGTGCCGGTTGACCGTGCCGACATCTGAAGGGAGAGCGAGCGAGTGTGAGAAGAGGCGGCTCCACGGCCGGACGGTTCTGCCGGCATCGGAAGGGGAGAGCGGGCGAGCCTGAGAAGGGGCGATTTCGCGGCTCGAGGGTTCACCGTCGACATCTCGTCGGCCCAGGCGCCCGGCGCCTGCCCGGCGACTCGATGTGCATGGTGGGCAGCGTTGGCAGCCCGAACATTTTGAACGTCTGCAGGTAGGATGGGGAGAGCGAGCGTGCGAAGGGGCGATGTTCACGGTTTGACAAGTCTGAAGGTCCGAGGGTCAGAAGGTCTGAAAGTCGCCCCCTCACCCCTTCACCCCATCTCCCCATCAGCGATCCGCCGTGCAACCCTTCACCCCATCTCCCCATCAACGATCCCCCGTGCAACCGGGCTACACTCCCCATTTCCCCACGCGCCGCTCCTGCATGCGCCGCTGCAGCTCGTCGAGAATGGCCGGGTCGTCGATGGTCGAGGGCACGGCAAACTGCTCGCCGTCGGCGAGACTGCGCATGGTGCGCCGGAGAATCTTGCCCGAACGGGTCTTCGGAAGCCGCTGTACCAGTACCGCCCGACGGAAATTGGCGACGGCGCCCACTTCGTGACGGATCAGCTCAATCAGCTCGCCCTCCAATGTGGTTTCGTCGACGTCGATCCCGTCCTTGACCACGACGAAGCCCACGGGCACCTGCCCGCGCAGCTCATCGGCCACGCCGATGACCGCGCACTCGGCCACCGCCGGATGCGACGCCAGTATCTGCTCCATCTCGCCGGTCGAGAGGCGATGGCCGGCCACGTTGATGATGTCGTCGATGCGGCCCATGATGAACACGTAGCCGTCTGCGTCGATACGGCCCCCGTCTCCGCTCAGGTAGTAGCCGGGGTAGCGCCGCAGGTAGCCGTTGTAGAAGCGCTCCCGCGCGTTCCACAATCCGGGCAGGCAACCGGGCGGCAGCGGCAGGCGTATGGTCACGGCCCCTTCCACATCGGGGGGCAGCGGCGCGCCGTCTTCGTCGAGAATCTGTACGTCGAACCCGCATACCGGTCTGGTCGGCGAACCTGCCTTCGGCGGAAAAAGCTCGAGCCCCAGCATGTTCGACACAATCGGCCAGCCGGTTTCAGTCTGCCACCAGTGGTCGACGATGGGTATGTCGAGCAGTTCGCGCAGCCACTCGTAGGTGGGCGGGTCGAGGCGCTCGCCGGCCAGGAAGAGACTGCGGAGTCGTGAAAGATCGTATTTCCCCTCGAGCTTGCCTTCGGGGTCTTCCTTGCGAATGGCGCGAAAGGCCGTGGGGGCCGCGAACAACAGGTTCACGCCGTATTCCTCGACCACGCGCCAGAAGGCCCCGGCGTCGGGGGTGCGCACCGGTTTACCCTCGTAAAACACGGTGGTGCAGCCGTAGAGCAGGGGGGCATACACCATGTAGGAGTGCCCCACGACCCAGCCCACGTCGGAAGCGGCCCAGAACACATCGCCCGGCTTCACGCCGTACACCTTCTCCATGCTGTAGTGCAGGGCGACCGCATGGCCGCCGTTGTCGCGTATGACGCCCTTGGGTTTACCCGTGGTGCCCGACGTGTAGAGAATGTACAGGGGATCGGTGGCCTCGACCTCGACCGCATCGGCCGGCGTGGCTTTCGCCATCATCTCGCCCCAGTCATGATCGTAGCCTTCCTTCAGGGAGGCGGTGGCCTGCTCGCGCTGGAGAATGACCGTCGCCTCGGGCTTATGCTTCGACTGACGAATGGCTTCGTCGACCAGCGGTTTATAGGGAATGACGCGGTCGACCTCAATGCCGCACGACGCGCTGACCAGCACCTTGGGCGTTGCGTCTTCAATGCGAATGGCCAGTTCGTGGGCGGCGAACCCGCCGAAAACGACCGAATGAACGGCGCCGAGGCGCGCGCAGGCCAGCATGGCAATGGCCGCCTCGGGCACCATGGGCATATAGATGATAACCCGATCGCCTTTTTCGACGCCCAGCGCCTTCAGCACCCCCGCAAACCGTGCGGTCTCGTCGCGCAGCTCGGCGAAGGTGTAGCGACGCTTCGTGCCGGTGACCGGCGAGTCGTAAAGCAGGGCCGGCTGCGCCCCGCGACCGTTTTCCACATGGTAATCGAGAGCCAGCCAGGCCGTATTGAGCGAGCCCCCCGTATACCAGTGAAACTCGCCGTCTTCGCTGTGCGTGAGAACCTGCGCCGGCTTTCGAAACCAGGCAACACGCGCGGCCTCGCGCCCCCAGAAGCCCGCCGGGTCGGAAATGGAACGTTCGTACTCTTTGCGATAGGTCATGCAACATCCTTACCAACGGCCAACGGGCCGCAAGCTTACCGTTCGGCGGCGAGACGGCCTCTTCTTCACGAAATACCACGTGACGCGCAGGGTGGGAATGGGGTACCGCTCGCTGCACCTTTCTCCCTGCCGAAAATCGGTCCGCCTACCTGTACGGCCGCAAAGCGAAGTACTACACTGGTGGAATGCCACGCTACCTGCTTGTACTACTGCTGCTCCTGGCCACTTCGCACGCGGCCCGGGCCTCTGACTTCACGGTCGACGGCGAATGGGGCGCCGTCTGGGTGGGGCGAAACGACGTTCGCATTCCGGGCGATACGGGTACCCGCTTCTCGCTCGACAACGACCTGCGCACGTCGGAACCCGCACCCTACGCCCGCCTGCGGCTGACCTGGGCGCCCACGGAACGAAACCGGGTCTCTCTGCTGGCCGCCCCCTTCAGCATCAAATCACGGGGCGTCTTCGACAGCGCCGTGGCTTTCGAGGGCGAGACCTTTGCCCCCAATAGCCTCGTCGAAGCGACCTACCGCTTCAACTCCTGGCGGGCGACCTGGTACTACGCTCTGGTGCACGCCGACGACGTCGAGTTCGGCCTCGGCCTGACCGCCAAGGTTCGCGACGCCGAGATCGGGCTCAAGAGCGGCAGTCAAGAGGCGGTCAAGTACGATGTCGGGCTGGTTCCCCTCGTTCACTTCCGCCTCGACTGGCGTTTCGGCGACCCGTTCGGTCTGCTGGTCGAAGGCGACGCGCTGGCGGCGCCGCAGGGCAGGGCCGAAGACGTGCTGGCTGCCGTCACGTACGCCGCCAACGACCACATTCGCCTCAAGCTCGGTTATCGCCTGCTGGAAGGCGGCGCCGACAACGACGAAGTCTACACCTTCGCGCTGCTGCACTACGTGGCTACCGGGGTGATTGTGACGTTCTGACCGTGCAGCACGAGTGCACGGTGGGTTACGTTTCGTGCAGCACGGTTGCACGGTGGGTTACGTTTCGTGCAGCACGGTTGCACGGTGGTGATAAGTGAGAGGTGATAGGTTTCGTGCAGCACGGTTGCACGGTAGTGGCCTGTGGCCGGTGACTTGATGCACGGCCTACGTAAGCGACCGTCAGACCTGCAGACCTTCAGAACATGAAGGACGGTTGCACGGTGGTGATAGGTGAGAGGTGATAGGTTTCGTGCCGCACGAGTGCACGGTAGTGGCCTGTGGCCGGTGGCCGGTTACGTCATGCACGGAGCACTTGGGCAAG
>JAWLBW010000262.1:0-6719 GCA_041687475.1 bacterium | reverse complement strand
CTACATGACCAGACTCATCCACCTCATCCTTCTCGCTTCCGGCCTGCTTTCCTGCGGGCCGGAGGGATACACCGGGCCCCCGCGCCTGGATGGCTGCTATGAAGGTCGGTGGGGTTATGATATTCCCGGCAATATTCTATTCGGCGGGTTAGGCCCATTGATCCGGTTCAAAGTTGGTGACTCCCGGGTTTATCTCGAAGACGACCATCATGTACCCGCCGAATGGAGACTCAAAGACGACCCCCCGACCCTGCTGATGCCGTTGGACGTGTTTGTACCAGGTACACAGTCAGGTATCACGGATACAACGCTATCGTACACGGTCGACTTTTATGACGAAGAATTGACCGAAGAGGGGTATCCGGTCATCGTTACCCTCCTTGCCTACCGGGGCGGAGGGTTGAAAGAAAAGAGGGTCGAGGAGGAGTTGGATGCTTGCCCGGCCAAGTGCCCGTCGGCCTTCCAACCGGGAAGCCCCCTGTGACAGGATAGGTTTCCGTTCCCTTCGGGGGCGTACCCGGATCCCACCAAAGTCTGCAGACACGGAAAAGGCCGGAGCAAAGCTCCGGCCTTTCATCGTTGGTCGGTAGAGATTTCGGGGGCTAAGCAAGACCACCGGAACCATTCGCAGCCGTTCCGCGAGGCCGCAGGCCGAACCGTACAGTTCGGGCCGTTCATGGTACGGGCTTCGACAGCGCTCAGCCCGAACGGTATGGGTGCACGACCCGTGGACGATCCCGAATTCTTCGCCGGTCTGAAGGTCCGAAGGTCCGCCAGTCAGAAGGTCAACCCGTAAGCCCTGCTGCACGAAATCGCCCCTTCTCATGCTCGCCCCACCTCCCCTTCAAAGGGGAGCCGTACTGCACGTCAGCGCCGTTTCTCCAGTTCACCCTTCACGGCCTCATTCGCCATGCCCGGATTCGCCTTACCCTTCATGGCCTTCATGACCTGGCCCACGAAGAAGCCGAGCAGCTTTTCGTTGCCGCCGAGGTAACGTTCGACTTCGGCCGGGTTGGCGTCGAGCACCTGGTTCACGGCTTCGGTAATGGCGCCGGCGTCGGAAACCTGGGCAAGGTTCTTGTCCTTCACCACCTGGTCGGCCAGCGCGTCGGCGGCCTGGTCGACGCCGTCCTTGCGACGAAGCCACATTTCTTCGAAGACGGTCTTGGCGGCGCTGCCCGACACGGTTTTCTTGTCGATGAGCTTGAGCACGGCTGCAAGGTCGTCGGGGGTGAAGGCGCTGTCCTCAATGGGGGTGCCTTCTTCGTTGAGCTTGCGCAGCACCTCGGTCATGACCCAGTTCGACACGGTCTTGGGCGTGCCGCCGTAGGCCTTGACCGCCGCTTCGAACCAGTTGGCCACCGGCTGTTCCTGCACGAGCACGTCGGCGTCGTACAGGGGCAGGCCCAGCGTTTCCTGAAAGCGCTGCTTCTTGGCGTCGGCCAGCTCGGGCAGGGTCGCGCGAATCTCTTCGACGTAGTTCGTCTCGACGACCAGCGGAAGCAGATCGGGTTCGGGAAAGTAGCGGTAGTCGTGCGCTTCTTCCTTCGAGCGCATGCTGCGGGTCACGCCGGTGTTCGGGTCGAACAGACGGGTTTCCTGCACCACCTTGCCGCCGCCTTCGATGATTTCCTTCTGGCGCTCGACCTCGTATTCGATGGCCTGCTCGACGTAGCGGAACGAGTTGATGTTCTTCAACTCGGCGCGCGTGCCGAACTCCTTCTGCCCGAACGGACGGATCGAGACGTTGGCGTCGCAGCGGAACGAGCCTTCTTCCATGTTGCCGTCGTTTACGTCCAGATAGACGAGAATGTTGCGCAGCTTGCGCAGGTAGGCCGTGGCCTCCTTCGCCGAGCGCATGTCGGGCTCGCTCACGATTTCGAGCAGGGGCGTGCCGGCGCGGTTGAGGTCGACGTAGGATGAACGATCGCCGCCTTCCCCATGAATGTTCTTGCCCGCGTCTTCTTCAAGGTGCGCGCGGGTAATGCCGATGCGCTTCGTGCTGCCGTCTTCAAGCTCGATGTCGAGGTGGCCGTGCTCGCACACGGGCAGCTCGTACTGGCTGATCTGGTAGCCCTTGGGCAGGTCGGGGTAGAAGTAGTTCTTGCGGGCGAAGACGCTTTTCTCGTTGATGGTGCAGCCGAGCGCAAGACCGGTCTTGACGGCGTATTCGACCACGCGCTTGTTCAGCACGGGCAGCACGCCGGGCAGGCCCAGACATACGGGGCAGACGTGGGCGTTGGGTTCGGCGCCGAACGTGGTGGGGCAGCCGCAGAAGATCTTGGTCTTCGTCTTGAACTGCGCGTGTACTTCGAGTCCGATGACGACTTCGTACTGGGTGCTCATAGCGCGGCCCTCATCTGATGCCAGTTCTGCGATTGCTCGTACGCCCAGCCTACGCGGAAGAGCGTGGCCTCGTCCCATGCCTTGCCGAGCAGCTGCATGCCGATGGGCAGCTTGTCGTCGGTAAAGCCGCAGGGCAGCGACATGCCCGGAATGCCGGCCAGGTTGCAGGCGATGGTGAAGATATCGCTCAGGTACATCTGCAGCGGATCGTCGGTCTTTTCGCCCAGCTTGAAGGCGGGCCCCGGCGTGGTGGGCGTGAGAATGACGTCGACCTGCTCGAAGGCCTTGTCGAAATCGGCGCGAATGAGCGTGCGGGCCTGCTGCGCCTTGAGATAATAGGCGTCGTAGTAACCCGAGCTGAGCGCGTAGGTGCCCACCATGATGCGGCGCTTGACCTCGGGGCCGAAACCCTCGCCGCGGCTGCGCATGTACAGGTCGAGCAGGTTCTCGGGGTTCGCCGCGCGATGTCCGAAACGCACGCCGTCGTAGCGCGCCAGGTTCGACGAAGCCTCGGCGGGGGCCACGATGTAGTAGGTGCTCACGGCGTATTTCGTATGGGGAAGCGATACTTCCACCACCTCGGCGCCCTGGGCCTTCAGATCGTCGATGGCCTTGCGAACGGCGGCTTCGATCTGCGGGTCCATACCCTCGACGAAGTACTCTTTGGGAATGCCGATTTTCAGACCCTTCACGCCCTTCTTCATGTCGGCGCGGTAGTCGGGCACGGCGCGCTCGGCGCTGGTCGAGTCGCGGGGGTCGCGCCCGGCAATGGTTTCTAGCAAGAGAGCGGCGTCCTCGACATCCTGCGTGATGGGGCCGACCTGGTCGAGCGAGCTGGCGAAGGCGATGACCCCGTAGCGCGAAACCCGGCCGTAGGTGGGCTTCAGGCCGACGGTGCTGGTAAGCGACGCGGGCTGGCGAATCGAGCCGCCGGTGTCGGTGCCCAGCGTCATGGTGGCTTCGCCGGCCGCGACGGCCGCCGAGCTTCCGCCCGAAGAGCCGCCCGGAATGCGCTCGAGATCCCAGGGGTTGCGCGTCACGCCGTAGGCGCTGTTTTCGGTGGAAGAGCCCATGGCGAACTCGTCCATGTTCAGCTTACCGGTGAAGACCGCGCCCGCTTCGCGCAGCCTGGCGACGACGGTGGCGTCGTAGGGCGCCGTGAAGTTGTCGAGCATTTTCGACGCGCAGGTGGTGCGGGTGCCCTTGGCGAGAAAGATGTCTTTCAGGCCGACCGGAATACCGGTCAGGGCCTTCGCATCGCCGCTCTGCAGGCGCTTGTCGGCCTCGGCCGCCATCTGCAGGGCCAGGTCTTCGGTCACGGTAATGTAGGCATGCACGCGATCGTCGACCTGCCTGATGCGTTCGAGCACGGCCTTGGTCAACTCGGTCGAAGAGACCTCTTTCTTTCGCAGCATGTCGGCCAGCTGGTGGGCCGGCTTCTGAAACAGCTCCATAGCGCTCATCTACCTGGGGAAGAAAAACCCGGGGTCGCCGCGTGGGGCGACCCATCCGTCGGTTATTCGATGATGCGGGGCACGCGAAATGCGGTGCCCTTGGCGTCGGGGGCGTTCTTGAGAAACTCGTCGAAGGGCAGGCACTCGTGCGGCTCGTCTTCGCGCAGGGGCGTACCCTTGGCTTCGACGTGGGCCGTCGGTTCAACGCCCTTCGTGTCGAGCTCGTTCAGCTGCTCGACGTAGTCGAGAATGCCGGTGAGCTGCGTCTGCAGACGCTCGATTTCATCGGGCTTAAGCTGCAGCCGGGCAAGCACGGCAATCTTTTCAACAGCCTGCTTGTCGAGCTTCATTACTTACGCTCCAGGTCGCCCGGGCCGTCGCCGATGGGTTCGCCGTAGCGGAAGGTTTCGCGGAACGACCGCACCACTTCGCGCAGGAAGCCTTCCTGCGTGTTGACGAGAATGTCGAGCTCGCCCTTGTCGAAGTAAATGCCGCCGCAGCGGGTGCACACGTCTACGGCCACGCTGCGCAGGTTCTCTTCCTTCATCTGGCCGCCGCACTTGGGGCAACGCATCCAGTGTTCGGTCTTTTCCTGCTCGTTGGCCTGCGCCAGGCGCTCCTTGTCGAGCTTCTTGCGCAGTTCGCGCACCTTTTCGAGCGACTCTTTGGCGAAATATTCGTCTTCGGGATTCGAGGGCTTATCAAGGGCCATTGCAAGCCTCCTGCAATGCGGGGAAATCGGCGGCGCTGAGATCGCTTCCGCCCCTGCGGAAACGGCCTTCACGCCTCTGAAAACGGTAATCTTTCACTGTACTCAATCGGTCGGGAGGCGTCAACGAGCGGGAAGCACGGAAGCACGATCGTGAAAGGTGAAAGGTGAAAGGTGATACGTTCAGGAACCAGGGAACCTCACCCCCGACCGGTACTGCCAAAGTCAGGGTGAGCGGCTCGGGGAGTCAAGCTTATTCCGCGTATCACGAATCACGTATCACGAAACATCCCGTCCGACCGGTACAGCCAAAGTAGGGTGAGCGATCAAAGAATCGAGGTAGTTCCAACGTATCACGAATCACGTATTACGTATCACGAAATTACGATCACGAAATACCCCCGTCGCCCCGGTCTGCACGGCCCTACTCCGTGATGGACGTGACGCTCTCCGTACCCGCGAGTACGTCGTCGGCGCCGTCGGTGTGGCGCGAGAAGAGCAGGAAGGCCATGGCGGGGCGGCGGCTGGCTTCGCGCATGGCGAAGTGAATGCTGTCGAGCTGCCAGCCTTCGCGCGTGAGCTCGTTGATGACTTTTTCCAAGCCGATATCGCTGACGTCGCTGGTTTCGGCGACCTTGTAGGTGAGCATGAACGCCTCCGCGCGGGAACTTGTGCAGGTCAAAGGACCAGCATAGCAGAATCGTGGTGCACGGTCTGCACTCTGAAGGGGAGATGGTGTGATGGGGAGAGAGGGAGCGCGTGCGGGTTTCCCCCTGCGCCCCCATTGCATGGGGGTATGACTGTCGCTCGCCTGCGGCGAGCCCCACCTGACTGCGCTGCGCTTTGCCCCCCGATCGCGACCCATTTGGCGTACGTTCCCCCTGAAAGGGGACCTCTTTTGGGCGCTTTGCTTTCCAAGGGAATAATGGTCGCCGACACGTTCACTTCTTTCAGGGCAAGCTATGGCGGCGTTCGGTTAATCCCCCTCGTAGAGGGGGGTTGGGGGCGCGTTGGGAAAGTCGCATGTTGCGCGGGAGAAAAAACGCGTCGCGTATACCATCTGGTAGATGACGATTTGGGGTATATCCGGCACGATGCGAGGGTTCTGGAGTGCCGGACGCCCCGCAGGGCAGATGTGTTGGTAGCCGGCGCTCCTTTTTTTCCCCGAAGCAGGAGAGAGAGGGATGACCATCAAGAATCTATTGGCAGCCTTGCTGCTTATTGGAATGGTCGGGGCTGGGTGTGGCTCGGAAGCGACTCCCCAACGTCCCGCAGTCAATAACCCCACGGATAACGATCCGAAGGATACAGAGCCGGAGCCTGATCCGGAGCCGAAACCGGATCCCGATTCCGATTCCGATTCCGAACCTGATCCCGAGCCTGATCCTGAGCCTGATCCTGAGCCTTCGGGACCCACGCCCGTACCCAACCGCGTCAGCGTGTACATCGACTACCTGCCGCAGAAGGTTGGTGGCGGCGCGACCGGCGCCGGCGTCACCCTCTGGGTTTACGACACCGTCAACGGTTGGTGGGACGAAGAGGAGTGGTTGACGGTCACCGAGACCGGCCTGCATACCTTTGACTATGCGTTCAGCGGGGGCGAGCAGTACTATCTCGAGGCATCCCCGAATACGGAACCGTATGACCCCACCTACAATGGTGCGTGTTCCGTAGACCCTGATGTCAAGGATCAGGCCAACGCAAAGGTATTTTCGGAAGGCATCATCTGGAACGCCCACTGCCGTCGCTGGGCACATGTCGACGCAACGCTTACCGGACTCCGACCGATGCGGAGCATTACGCTGGAGGTCGAAGCCAACGAAACCGCCGTGTCCTGGTTGAATTACGGCGACGCGACGCTTCCGTTTACCGTCACCTTTAACGCCGATGGTTCCCAGCGTCTGGGGGGCTATCCCGGGCGCATGGCCGAAGGCGAATACCGGTTGACCGTTTCGCAGCCCGCCCCCATGGAGCATTGCGGCATCAACGATCCCGAACAAAACTCCATCGTATGGAGCTTTGACGCCCTGGCCGACGGAGAGCTTGAGATTCAGTGTGAAACGATTCCGCCGGCGACGCCGGTCTGGGACACGACCCCGCTTTCGCCGGAATTCAAGTCGGTGACGCTGAGCTGGGGGGCGGTGACTGGGGCCGCCGACTATGTCGTTTACGAGCAGTGGGGAACCGAAGACCCTGTCGAAATTGCCTCG
>JAWLBW010000261.1:0-6721 GCA_041687475.1 bacterium | reverse complement strand
GAATTGCCCGGTCGCCCTGAAAACGGCTGGATTCAGGTTGTGGCCATGACGTCGGGCGAGTCTTCCTTCTACGATGTTGGACAGGACGGTGAGTTTGATGGAGGCCTCGACTGGGTGGTCAAGTCGCCGCCCGAGCCCTTTCTTGACATCAACTCCAACGGAACCTTTGACGCCGGCATCGAACAGTATTGGGATTTCAATCTCGATGCGCAATGGACCCAACACGGGAAGGCACCGGGTTTCGTCACGACTGCAACGTCTTCCTATCAGGAAGCGCAGTATATCTGGGACGACATGACGATGATTTACTCGAGCCATCCGGTGGTTCAGCTCGTGCCCGACCAGTTCATCGATTACAACGGCGATGGTATCTTTGACGCCGGTGTAGACCTTGATGGCGATGGTAACTACGACATACCCGAAGACGAAATTCTCGTCGGTGGTCCGTTTGCCCCCGTATACCTTGGCGGCGCATCGGTGGGAACGTTTACCAACTATGGTTCGTATGTCACGACCGGTACCAGTGTCCGGTTTATCATCAGTGACCCGAATGGAAACCCGCTTCCGGCCGGCACCACTGTCGATGGCTACATTCAGCTCCTTGAAGAAATGGTGGTGAACTTTCCGGACCTGGAATTTTCGGGTGGTGTCGTTCGTGGCATGGCTTCTATTCGAGAAGACGGCGGTGAACGGTATTCGTATTTCCGCCCTTTCTACTTCTGCATTGACGTTACGCTTGGCGACGTCAATCACAAATCGCAGCACTGCTTCTCAGGCTGGAGCTTCTGAGTGCGGGTGCTCCTTCTCAACGGTCCCAACCTGAACCTTCTGGGCAAACGCGAACCCGGGGTTTACGGGACCACCACACTTGATCAGATTACGGCCCGTCTCGTCGAGACGGGCCGTTCCCTTGGCATCGAGGTCGAGGCCTTTCAGTCGAACCACGAAGGGGCCCTGGTCGATCGCATTCACGCGGCCATGGGGGCGTGCGACGGTATTGTTTTCAATCCGGGCGCCTTTACGCATACGTCGGTGGCCCTTCGCGACGCACTGCTTGGGGTGAACGTTCCCTTTGTCGAAGTTCACCTGTCGAACGTTTTCAAGCGTGAGGCCTTTCGCCACCATTCGTATTTCTCCGACATTGCCCTTGGCGTCATCAGCGGGCTGGGGGCGTCAGGGTACGAGGCCGCGCTTCGCTTCCTGGCCGAAACTTCCTCTTCCCCTGAATAGCCTTCTTGTTCAGGGTTCGCCTGCTATTCTTTCTCTGATATGCCGGTTTTACCCGTTTCGACTCGCTCCTTAATGTGGTACGACTGGGGTAGAGCGGTAAGCGTGCGGTAACGCCCCCGCCGGACTTCGGCGCTCGTTTGACGTTCTGCGTCATCGAAAATTCAGTGGAGACGCGCACTTCTGCTCGGCCCGCGGGCTTTTCAACATTGGGGTCGTGTGCTAGAATCTGCTAGAATTTAGGACGGTTACTGTTTTCGAACTCACCTGGTTAGCGTGGCCATCAACAAGACCAAAGTCGCCCAGAACGCCCAGAAACTTGTCCAGAAGGGTCAATTCGAAAAGGCCATCAAGGAGTACGAACTCCTTGTCAAGGATGACCCGAAAGACCTGCGCAGTCAGCTGAAAATCGCCGAGCTGTACACGAAGCTCAACCAGAAGGTACCGGCCATTCAGGCCTTCCGAAAGGTTGCCGACCAGTACAACAAAAGCGGTTTTTACGCCAAAGCCGTTGCGGTTCTGCGTCAGGCCATTGACGTCGACAAGGAGCAGGTCGAGCTGTATCTGTTTCTTGCCGAGCTTCAGCAGAAGCTGGGCATGGTGCGCGATGCGGTCATCCAGCTGAACACCGCTGCCAGGTTGTACCAGGAGCGCGGCGAGCACGAAAGGGCGCTCGGTGTGCTCGAGCGTATGCGCGATATCGACGGCGAAGACCCGTCGGTTCTTGCCCGTTACGGCGAAGCGCTGTTCAACGCCGGTCAGAAGGACCGGGCCGTTGAAATCTTTCGCTCGCTGGTACAGACCCTCAAGTCTGCCGGCAATCACGACGACCTCGTTCGCTTCTGCGAGCGAATTCTCACGATCAATCCTGATGACGTCGACATTCTACGTGAGCTGTCGAGCACATACGTGCGCATCGGCCTTGCCAACAAGGCGCTGCTGAAGCTCAAGGCCCTCTTCGACCGGCAGGTCATCGACGCCGATCTGTACGATCTGCTCGATCGCTCCTACTCCATTCTGGGGAAGGAAGACAAGGCCGTTCATGCCCAGCTCGAAAAGGCCCGCTTTCTTGCGTCGAAAGGCGATACAGCAGGCGCCAGGCAGGCATACGAACTGGTTCAACAGCGTGACCCCGGCAACAAGGATGCCGAGGCCTGGTTGAACAGCCAGACGCCGTCTTCCTCCTCGGCTGCCGCTCCCGCACCCCAGGCTGCACCGGAACCGGTAAAGCCCGCCGCCGCGCAGCCGCGCCCGGCCCCCCAGGCGCCGCCGTCGCGTCCGACGCCGGCCTCGAACCCGTATGGAACGGCTTCGAAGCAGTTGTCGAAGTATCTGACCGAAGCCGACGTGTACCTGAAGTACGGCTTGCGCGACAAGGCGATCGAACAGTTGGAAAGCGTGTTGCAGCACGATCCGAACAACGTTTCGGCTCGCTCGCGCCTTGTCGACATCTACGCCGAAGAGCAACCCACGAAGGCTGCGCAGCAGCTTCGCGCGCTGGCCGAAATCAGTGAGGGGTTGGGCGAGATTGAGCAGGCGCGCTCGTTCTGGGATAGAGCCGAAGCGCTTGACCCCAATGGTGCTGCCGATCTCAGCCAGAGTGCCGGAAGCCAGGACGATATTCTCATCGGTGGCGAAACCGAATCGGCCGAGGCAGAAGGCGATTTTCTCGACGAGGAAGAGGTCGAGATCGAAGTCGACGCAGAAGGCGACGACGACGACGTGTTTGTCGTTGAAGACGACGACGACGCAACCGTCATCGGCGAGGCCGATTTCGGAGATCTGCGCTCGGAACTGGATGATGAACTCGGCGCCGACTTCCTGGCCGACGACGGTACTCCGGCCGAGGAAGAGGTTGCCTCCGTCACGGCGGGCGCCGTGGTCGACGACGGCAGTGCCGAGGAAGAGCTCGACGAAGCCGAATTTTACATTCAGCAGAACATTTTTGCCGAAGCCCAGGCGATTCTGGAAAGGGTTGTCAGTCGCTTCCCGAACAACGCCAAGGCGGTCGAGAGGCTGGCATGGGTGCAGGAACAGCAAGCCGAGGCGTCGCCGAAAAGTGCTGCTCCGGTCGAGCCCCGGACAGATGGCGATTCGGGCGATGACGAGCCGCTGTTCGATCTTGCGGCCGAGCTCGAGGCCGAACTCGACTTCGGCGAAGAAGAGACCGTTGCCGAAGAAGACGATGTTCCATCCTTCGAAGACATCTTTACGCAGTTCAAGAAGGGCGTCGAGCGTGAACTGAAGGACGATACCGGCGCGCACTACGATCTCGGCATCGCCTACAAGGAAATGGGGCTCGTCAACGATGCCATCGGCGAATTCGAAGTTGCGATGGCGGCGCCCGAACGCGAAGCCGAGTGTGCGACCATGATCGCGCTTTGCTATCAGCAGTTGGGCGACAACGAAAAGGCTGTCGAATACTATCGCAAGGGGCTGGAAAGCCAGTCCTGTTCAGCCGACAACGCGCTGAACTCCAACTTTGAACTCGGCTGTCTTTTCGAATCGATGGGCGACATCAGAAACGCCGCGCTGCACTTCAAAAAAGTCATCGAACACGACAAGAATTACCGCGATGTGGGTGAGCGCATTCGTTCGCTGAAAGCGCGCGTGCAGGCGGGGAAGGCATACGCATGAATCATCTGGAACATTTTGGGTTGCTGAGCGAGCCCTTCGTTCAGTCCGTGCCCGCTCGTGGATTCTACAAGAGCGCCGGGCACGGGCGCGCGCTGCTGCGCCTGCTTACCGTCATCGAAGACGGACGCGGGCACATGGTGCTTACCGGAAAGCCGGGTGTGGGTAAGACCGCCTTGTTGCGTACGGCGTTGGAGAACGCCTCTGACGAAGGGCTGCGCGCCGCCTGGGTGCAGGTCGGCGGCCCCGCTCTTGCCGAGGAAAAGCTCGTTCGGTTGATTGCCGTGCAGCTGGGTGTCGAGGCGACATCGAGCCTCACGGAGCTTTCGCAGGGCTGCAACTCGCTGACCGGAAACGGAACCCGCGTTGTCGTGCTGATCGACAACGCCCATCGCGTCGCGGGTACGATTCTTGATCGGTTGTGCGCCCTAGACGACGTGGCTGTGGTGCTTGCCGGCCGCGATGCCGAGTGGCCCGGCGCCTTCGAGAAAGTCGAAGTCGAGCCGTTGAACGAGAGCGCAACCGAAGTCTATGTGCGTACCAGGCTGAAAGCGGCGGGTATGCGCCAGTCGGTCTTCAGCGCCGCCGCGTTAGGAACCGTTTACGAACTTTCAGGTGGTGTGCCTGCCGACATCAACAGGCTCTGTCACCAGGCATTGCTGGCTGCAATGCTTCGGGGCGACGACGCTATCGACAATGCTATTGTCGAAGCCTCTTCAGTCGTCCTCGGCGAGTATGTATTCGAGTCGGCTGTTTCCCAGACGCCTACGGTTGCAGGTCCTGCCGAACAGGCGACGCTCGACGCGAATACCGATGACGAATTTTCGTGGTCCGACAGCGAGCCTGTCGGCGACGCGGAAGGCGAGTCCTTCCCGGGCGATGCGCCTTCAGACGAAGAAACCGCGTCCTTCGAGGCCGAAGACGATGCCGGCGAGCCCGACGTCGGAGACGATTCGCAATTTGATGACGTTCTCAGCCAACTCGCGGCCGAGGACGACGACGGCGACGAAGAAGGCGGCGAAATTGCAGACGAGGTCGTTTCCGACGACTCCATGCAGTTCGGTGCGTCGGTCGACGATTCGCTGGTCGATGACGAGGTCGCCGTATCCGGCGCCGACGAAGACGGCGATGCCGAACTCGACACGCTGCTTGACGATTTGTCGGGTGACGCCGACACCGCGCCCCCTGTCGAGGAAAGCCAGGCTGAGGCCGCCGCGTCGGCGGCCGAGGAAGATGAGCTTGGCGACCTGCTCAATGCGTTTGATGACGAGGAAGGGGCGCAGTCGCCCGAGCAGGCCGACGACGGCAACCTCGATGACCTTCTCGACGGTCTCGATGCCGCGACCGATGAACCGGCCGAGGTAAACGAAAACGTCGACGACATGCTCTCCGACTTCGGAGCCGACGAACCGGAAGCCGATGCGGCAGGCGATGTCGAAGATGATCTCGACTCGCTGCTCGGCGATCTGGACGCGGGCGACGAAGAACAGGTAGCCGCCGGTGAAGCTTCCGAAGCGGTTGGCGGTGTCGAAGACGATTTCGACGATTTCTTTTCAGAAAGCGAAGATGCCCCGGTCGACGAGGGCGCGCCCGATTCGAGCTCTGGCGACGCCGCCGATGAACTCGACGATCTCCTTTCCGGGTTTGACGACGAGGGCGCCGAGCCTGAAGCGGAGTCGTCCGAAGTCGCAGCATCTGCCGACGAAGATGAACTCGGCGATCTGCTCGACGGGTTCGATGAAGAAGCCGGTATGGCCGAGGCCGAACCCGAAGACGATTTCGATAATCTGCTTGACGATCTCATCGTGGGCGACGATGATGTCGGCGCCGGGGGCGATGAGGTTACGGTTGCGGCCCGAGACGAAGACGACCTCGACGCCATGCTCGATGGGCTCGACGCGGGCTTCGACCCCGAGCCCCAGGTGGTGGCCGCCTCCGAGGCCGAGGGCGGCGAAGACGATTTCGGCGATCTGCTCGACGGCCTTGAAGACGATGGCCCGGTCGAGGCCTCGGCTGAGCAGGACGACAGCCTTGACGATCTGCTGGGAGGGCTCGGCGACGACCAGGACGACGAAGTCGTTATCGGCGCCGAGGCCGGTGGCGACGCACCTGAAGACGACCTCGAGTCACTGCTTGACGGCCTGGATACGGGTGACGACGAGCCCGCCCGGAAAAGCGTGCCGGTAGGCGGCGGTGCAGACGACCTCGAAAGTGAGCTCGACAGTCTTCTCAACGGTCTCGACGATTAAGTAGTCGGCGGCCTGAAGGGGCACGGGCAAGCATGGCGCCGCCGGGTCAGCCCTGCTCTGCTTGACGGTTGCGTGACGTGCGTGGTAGGCTCATTCTTTGGAATCAAGGGGGCCACGGCCCTCGGTCGGAGAGTTCAGGGCGGGCGTAATTCAGTGGTAGAATGTCAGCTTCCCAAGCTGAACGTCGTGGGTTCGAGTCCCATCGCCCGCTCCAATTATGATCCGAATCCCCCGCAGGCCCATGCCGGGGGATTTTTTGTTTGTGCAACATGGCAAGAACGCTTCGATGTCCCACCTGCCGCAAACAGACGGTCTGGGACGGCAATGAGTACCGGCCTTTCTGCTCCGAGCGATGCAAGCTGATCGACCTTGGTGAGTGGGCGAGCGAGTCGTATCGCGTAGCCAGCGAGGAAGAAAGCCCGTCGTCGGAAGGCGAAAGCGGAGGTAATGGGTGAGGGAATCGCTTCGCTCGTTGGCGATCGTTTTCTTCGGCTGCCTCTTCTTGCTTCTGCTCCTTCAGCTGTTCTTTCGCTCGAACTGGTTTCAGCACCGCCTCGAAGAAGAAGTACGGGCGTTGGTGCAGGAACACCTCGACATGACGGTAGAGTGGG
>JAWLBW010000260.1:5343-6740 GCA_041687475.1 bacterium | reverse complement strand
GGACTCGTTCATGTCTCCCGATGTTCTACGGCGGTACGGGCTATCGTGCCCATCTCGTCGTCCGTGGCGCCCTGCGCCACCGGCGACTCGATGTGGAAGATGTCGTCAGATGTTGATGAATCATCAGTATTGGGGATTGTGGATTTTCGTCGCAGACCTCCCCGTTGACTGAGGCGTCAATCAGCGAGGGGTTGCTCTGTATTCCGCACCCCTTTGTGGTAGAATCATCTTTTTTGCTCCAATCTCCCCCCTCCCGATGAGGTCCTGCCATGGCGAATGATAGTTTTTCGACGCACAAGACGCTCGAGGCAGGCGGAAAGTCTTACCGCTATGCTTCGCTGAAGGCGCTCAACGAGGCGACGGGCGGAAAGGTTTCACGCCTTCCCATGTCGCTGAAGATTCTTCTCGAAAACCTGCTGCGCCGTGAAGACGGCGAGCTCGTGACGAAGGCCGACATCGAGGCCATCGTGAACTGGAGCCCCGACAAGAAGCCCGAGAAGGAAATCGCCTACATGCCGGCCCGCGTGCTGCTGCAGGATTTCACGGGCGTGCCCGCCATCGTCGACCTGGCCGCCATGCGCGACGCCATGAAGAAAATGGGCGGCGATCCGAACAAAATTAATCCGCTGCAGCCGGTCGACCTGGTCATCGACCACTCGGTGCAGGTCGATTTCTTCGGCTCGCAGGCCGCGATGGACAAAAACGCGCAGCTCGAGGCCGAGCGCAATGCAGAGCGGTATGTCTTTCTGAAGTGGGGACAGAAGGCATTCAGCAACTTCCGCGTCGTGCCGCCCGACACGGGCATCGTGCACCAGGTCAATGTCGAGTATCTGGCGTCGGTGGTCTTCCGCAACGAGGAAAACGGCTGGGCCTATCCCGACACGTTGGTCGGCACCGATTCGCACACCCCCATGGTCAACGGCCTGGGCGTCGTGGGCTGGGGCGTGGGCGGCATTGAAGCCGAAGCGGCCATGCTGGGCCGGCCGATTTCGATGCTCATTCCCGAAGTCATCGGCTTCAAGCTTACCGGCAAGCTGCCCGCGGGCACCACGGCCACCGACCTGGTGCTCACGGTCACCCAGATGCTGCGCGCCAAGGGCGTGGTCGGCAAGTTCGTCGAATTTTACGGCCCGGGGCTTTCGAGCCTGTCGATTGCCGACCGTGCGACCATTTCGAACATGGCGCCGGAATACGGCGCGACCATCGGCTATTTTCCCATCGACAAGCAGACCCTCGATTACCTGCGTTTCACCGGTCGTCCCGACGACCTGGTCGATCTGGTCGAGAAGTATGCCCGCGAGCAGGATCTCTTTCGCTCCGACGACACGGTCGAACCTGAGTTTTCCGATAAACTCGGTCTCGATCTTTCGACCGTCGTGCCCAGCATTGCCGGTCCG
>JAWLBW010000260.1:0-5333 GCA_041687475.1 bacterium | reverse complement strand
GGAGTCGAAGGCGGCCTTCCGCAAGGCGCTGGTGCAGCTCATCGAGAAGGACATCGCTTCGGTAAGCAAGGAAGCGGTCGAACGCTGGGTGGCCGAAGGCGGTCAGCCCGTTCCGGCCGGCGCCGGTGCGGCCGCTACCGACCAGCTCGGCGCACTCGGTCGTCGCGTGAGCATCAACACGCCGCGCGCCAACTTTGAGATCGGCCATGGCTCGGTGGTCATCGCGGCCATTACCAGCTGCACGAACACCTCGAACCCCGGCGTGCTCATCGCGGCCGGCCTGCTGGCCAAGAAGGCCGTCGAGCAGGGGCTTGACGTCAAGCCGTGGGTCAAGACAAGCCTGGCGCCCGGTTCAAAGGTGGTTACGGAATACCTGAACGAAAGCGGCCTGATGCCGTACCTGCAGGCTCTCGGCTTCCACACGGTGGGTTACGGCTGCACGACCTGCATCGGTAACTCGGGTCCGCTGCCCGAGGCCGTGTCGAAGGGCGTGCGCGAAGGCAACCTGGTGGCCACGAGCGTGCTCTCGGGCAACCGTAACTTCGAAGGCCGCATCAACCCCGACGTGCGCGCCAACTACCTGGCTTCGCCCCCGTTGGTCGTGGCTTACGCCATCGCCGGCACCATGGACATCGACCTGTACAACGAACCGCTCGGCTACAACGCTTCGGGCGAGCCCGTGTTCCTCAAGGACGTGTGGCCCAGCCCCGAAGAAGTCGACGAGGCGGTTGCGGCCAAGGTTACCAGCGCGCAGTTCAAGCGCCAGTATGCCGACGTGTTCAGCGGCGACGCGCACTGGCAGTCGCTCGACGCCCCGTCGGGCGAGCTGTATGCGTGGAGCAAGGACTCGACCTACATCGCGCATCCACCCTACTTCGAGGGCATGCCCGCGCAGTCGGGCGAGCTGTCGGACATCAAGGGCGCGCGCGTGCTTGCCCTGCTGGGCGATTCTGTCACGACCGACCATATTTCGCCGGCCGGTTCGATCAAGGCCGACAGCCCCGCCGGCAAGTACCTGCAGGAAAAGGGCGTGACGCCGAAGGACTTCAACTCCTACGGCGCCCGTCGCGGCAATCACGAGGTCATGGTGCGCGGCACGTTCGCCAACATTCGCCTGCGCAACCAGCTGGTTCCGGGTGTCGAAGGCGGCTTCACGAAGCACATTCCGAGCGGCGAGCAGTCGAGCATTTACGACGCCGCCATGAAGTACCAGCAGGAAGGTACGCCGCTCATCGTGCTGGCCGGCAAGGAATACGGCAGCGGTTCGTCGCGCGACTGGGCGGCGAAGGGCGTATACCTGCAGGGCGTCAAGGCCGTCATTGCCGAGAGCTATGAGCGCATTCACCGCTCGAACCTCATCGGCATGGGCGTGATTCCCTTCGAGTTCATGAACGGTGAAAATCGTGAATCGCTGGGCTTGACGGGTACCGAGACCTACGAGATTCTCGGCATTGCCGAGAGCATCGACCCGGGCACCGTGTACACCGTGAAGGCCACGGCCGACGACGGATCGGTGAAGGAATTCAAGGTCAAGGGACGCGTCGATACGCCTGATGAAGTCGAGTACGTGAAGCACGGCGGCATTCTGCAGTACGTGCTGCGCGACCTTCTCAAGAAATAAGCGCTTCTTCGGAGCGAAGTTGTGAAAGGCGGCAGGAATCTCTCCTGCCGCCTTTGTCTTTTGTTCTTGAAGGACAGGAGATTTTACAGGAGATCGCGGGGTGCGCAGAGGGGTTTCGGTGGCGTCCGAGGGGTGCCCCTATCCTGGTTGCTTATGCTTGTTTTTTCAGCGGTCGCGCTTCGCGCCCATCTGTTACAGCACCGACGGGGTCGTCCGGTTCTTATTATTTGCCATTGGCCATTGGACATCGGGCATTGAGCGCCCTTGGCGCGTATCGGCCATTGGACATCGGGCATTGAGCGCCTATGGCGCGTTTGGACATCGGGCATTCCGCGCCCTTGGCGCGGAGCTACCCGTTTGCCGCGAAACCGATGCGCGCGCGTTGATCGAAGCTGCCCGCCAGTTCTTCTTCGGCCGCCCGGGCCAGTAGCTGCGTCGTCACCACGCGGCGGTTGCCCGTTTCTCTTGCCGCCCGGTAGGCCGCCTTCAGCACGGCATTCTTGATGTGGCCGCCCGAAAGGGTGAACCGGCGCCCCAGGTATTCGTAGTCGATTTCGGCCGTGGGCATTTCGGGCGGTATGAGACCCCGCCAGATGGCCGTGCGCGATACGCCGTCGGGAAACGGAAAGCGCAGCCGCCACGCAATGCGGCGTTCGAAGGCCTGGTCGACGTTGTCGATGAGGTTCGTCGCCAGAATGACGAGGCCGTCGAACTTCTCCATCTCCTGCAGCAGTACGTTCACCTCCATATTGGCGTACTTGTCGAGCGAGTTGTGCACGTCGGTGCGCTTGCCGAACAGGGCGTCGGCTTCGTCGAAGAAGAGCACTGACTGACTTTCCCTCGCGGCCGCAAAGACCGAGTGCAGGTTCTTTTCGGTTTCGCCGACGAACTTGCTCACGATCGAAGGCAGGCTTACCGAATACAGATTTCGCGCCAGCTCCCACGCAATGGCCTCGGCGGTGAGCGTTTTACCCGTACCCGGGGGACCCTGGAAGAGTACGGCCAGACCGCGACCGAGACTGAGGCGTTGCGCCAGACCCCACTCGAGAAACACCGTCGAGCGGTTGCGCGCGGCTTCGACCACTTCCTGCACCTGGGTCTTCAACGCCTCGGGTAGCACCACCTGTTCGAGCGACACCCGGGGAACCACGCGATCGGTAAAGGCGCCGAGCTTCTGGCGAATCTGCGAACGGCAGGCCTTGACGAGGTCGTCCTGTGTAACCTTCGGCGCTTGCTCGCGTCGGGCCAGCGCTTCGTGCAACGCCGTTAGCACGGCGTTCTTGATGTAACCTCCGGTGAACTCGAAGGTGTGCGCCAGGTAACGTACGTCGACGTCGTCGGCGACCGGGGCTTCGGGCGGCAGGTGGTTACGCCAGATGCGTTCCCGCAGCTCGGGTGGGGGAACGGTGAAGTCGACCCTGCAGAGAATGCGTCGATCCATGGCGTCGTCGAGAGTCGGCGCAAGATTGGTGGCGAGAATGGCGATACCGTCGAATCGTTCCAGGGCGGTAAGCAGTTCGGCCACGCCGCCGTTGCCCAGGCGGCGATCGGCGAACAGCATTTCGCATTCATCGAAGAAGAGAACGCAATTCTGAAGCTTCGCTTCGCGGAAGACGTTTTCAATGTTGCTTTCGAGCGTGTGCACGCGGTCGTAGAGGCGGTCGGTGTTGACCAGCAGCAGACGCTTCTCCATGTGTCTGGCCAGGGCGTTCGCCAACATGGTTTTGCCCGTGCCCGGGGGGCCTGCAAACAGTAAAATAACCCCCTTGCCGTAGGAGATGATGCGGTCGAAACCCCATTCGTTTCGCCGTCGGACGTATTCGGCGTGGTTTTCGACCAGCCGCACCACGCGCTCTTTGTCATTGGGGGCGAGCACCACCTGTTCGAGTTCTACCGTCGGCTCGACGATGCGAGAGAAGCTGACCAGGCTTTCATCCAGGGCATCGGCGCCGAGTAGCAGGTTCAGCACGCGACGGGGCAGCCGCAGCTCGAGGTGCAGCACGTCTTCGTCGGCACGCCAGCGGTCTTGTTCAATGGCCAGCAGGTGATGTTTGACCAGCGGGGCGTCGAGCATGAAGTAGCGACGGGCCGCGACCTTTTCGGGCAGCGAGTCGCAGAGAACCGTCAGCGCCGTGTCGACGGTACGTCCGCGGTACTTGTAGGCGATTCTGTCGTAGAGATCGGCAAAGCGCAGATCGAGTGCCGGAGCCAGGGCCAGCAGAAGCAGGTCGCGCTCGAACGAATCGAGGTCGTATTGCTCGACTACCCGGTGAAAGGCAGGTGTTTTCTCGGGCGGCGTTTCCGCCATGCGTGCGACGATGGCCGCTTCGTGTTCGTGAAGCTGCCGCAGAAGCTCACCCGCGCGGGGGGCGGTCGTTTCGCGCCCCGGCGATGCGTCGTCGCGATTCCTTTCCTGGCGCTTCGCCAGCTTCCACTCAATGAGCAGTTCTATGCGCTGCAGCTGATCTTCGAGGTAGGAAACGTCTGTCTGATAACCCACACCCATCGTGCACCTCCCTGAGCCCCACTATAGCACGGCCACCGGCCGCCAATAAGGTGGCCCCGGCCCTGGGGCGACCAGAAGCCCGTGACGCAGCGCGTAAGCTGTGGATATAATGTTGCCCACCGTGCCTGTACCTGCGGTAAGATGGAAGGTCGCCTGACAATACGATCAGGTTACCCCGAGGGCGAAAGGTCGAAAGTGCCTTCGAGACCGGCGGCGCCCGGGCCGGTTACGTTCGGCATGCTTTTTGAATAACCAACGGCATGGCATCTTTTCCTCCATGGAATTCCTTGTTGTTGTCGCAGACTTTTCCAGTGATCGAGAACGCGCATCCATCCGATGATCCACGCCGACAGGGCCGCGAAAGCCTGCGCGAGCTCATGTTGCGTATTCCGGCGCCCTTCAGGCCCGGTCTCGGTACCCGCCGGTTTCTGTTGTCGCTGCGCGACTGGCGCCCCTACTTTCCCGACACGGAAAGCAAACTGCGCCCGTGGCTGCCCGATTCGGTGGTCGACGAAAAAGACTCGGTCGTGCTCACGTACCGGACCGAACCCGACAATGTCGATTTTTATCTCGGCTTTCTCGAGGCGTTGGTCGAATTCTACGGCGAGCGTACCTTCATTTCCGTGCAGACGATGCGCAACGAAATCAGCTTCCGCTGCGTTTTCGAAGTCTAAGCAAGGTTCCCTCCTTCCGCCGCTGGCGGCATGCGCGATATTGAGATTCATCGCCGGCCGCCGTTCTCAATTCCGCCAATCAGCCGAGCGTATTGGCGCACTGCACGTCAATACTGTATGATTGACAAGCAATATGTTATGCGAGGCCCGCCATGCGTTTGCTTCTTGCCCCATTTCTTTCGGCAGCGCTCGTTCTGCTGCCGTCCATTTCCGGCACAGCCGAGGCATCGGACGCTTTGGCCGGACTGCCCCGCGCCAAGTGGGCCGGGCTGACCGATTCCAGCGTCATTAACGGCTACCTGAAAACCGCAATTGCCGAGTCGGAGACAACCCCGAACTCAATCAGGCATCGCGAACGGGCGGCGCAGCTGGCCTTGTACGCCTGGCGTGTCGAGAGCGACGTTGCCAAACGCATGGGGTTGGCACGCCTTATCGCCAAGCTGGGCAAGGAAATCGAAAGTCTTTCGCCCAAGCATCCTGGCGGGGGGTATTGGCAGGGTATCGGTATCAGCCTCGTGGGCGTGGGCAACGG
>JAWLBW010000259.1:0-6740 GCA_041687475.1 bacterium | reverse complement strand
GTACAGGGCGCACGCTGCATGGACTGCGGCATTCCGTTCTGCAACAGCGAAAAGGGCTGTCCGCTCGGGAACCTGATTCCCGACTGGAACGACCTGGTCTACAACAATCGCTGGAGCGAGGCCATCGAGTTCCTGTTTCGCACGAACAACTTTCCCGAGTTCACGGGTCGCGTCTGTCCGGCGCCCTGCGAAACCGCCTGCGTGCTCGGCATCAACGAAGACCCGGTCTCGATCAAGCTCATCGAGAAGTCGATCATCGACCGCGCCTACGAAGAAGGCTGGGTCAAGGCCCAGCCGCCGAAGCAGCGCACCGGTAAGAAGGTGGCCGTCATCGGTTCGGGGCCGGCCGGGCTTGCCGCCGCCGACCAGCTGAACAAGGCCGGGCACCTGGTTACCCTGTACGAGAAGGACGACCGCATCGGCGGCCTGTTGCGGTACGGCATTCCCGACTTCAAGCTCGAAAAGGCGGTCATCGACCGCCGCCTCGACATCATGAAGGAAGAGGGCGTCGTCTTCGTGACCAGCGTCAACGTCGGCCAGGACCTTACCGTTTCGGAGCTGCGCCGCGACTTCGACGCCATCGTGCTCGCCTGCGGCGCCCAGCAGGCCCGCGACCTGCAGGTCGAAGGGCGCGATCTCGACGGCGTGCACTTCGCCATGCACTTTCTGCCCCAGCAGAACAAGCGTTGCGCCGGCGACGACATTCCCGACGAGCAGTTCCTTTCGGCCGCGGGCAAGCACGTCGTCATCATCGGCGGCGGCGACACCGGCGCCGACTGCGTGGGTACCTCGCACCGTCAGGGCGCCCTTTCGGTAACGCAGCTCGAGCTGCTGCCGAAGCCGCCCGACGACAGGCATCCTTCGACGCCGTGGCCCCTGTGGCCCATGATGCTGCGCACGTCGACCTCGCACGAAGAAGGCGGCACCCGCGACTGGGCCGTTTCGACGAAGAGGCTCGTCGGCAGCAACGGCAAGGTCGAGAAGCTCGTCTGCGTGCGTCTCGAGTGGGAGGCCGACGAAAACGGCCGCATGCGCATGGTCGAAATTCCGGGCAGCGAGTTCGAGCTCAAGGCCGACCTCGTGCTACTCGCCATGGGCTTCAGCCAGCCGATTCACGAAGGCCTGCTCAACGAACTCGGCGTGGCCTATGATGGTCGCGGCAACGTGCAGGTCGACGAGAACTACATGGCGAGCGTGCCGGGCGTGTTCGCCGCCGGCGACGTCAAGCGCGGCGCCTCGCTCGTGGTCTGGGCCATTGCCGAAGGGCGCAAGGCGGCGGCCGCCGTCGATCGCTTCCTGGTCGGCGAGGCGGCGCTGCTGGCTTAAGCGGACGTCGGACGGCGGACGTCGGACGACGGTGTCGGCTTACATGCCGCACGATTTAGCCACCGGCTTCACGCGAGAAGCGTACATAATCTCCAAGGGGAATGCCCAGGCATTCCCCTTTTTTCGTTCCTGCCGGCTCGACACCGTCTGTATCTTTAACGAGGACACGGACGGAACGGGCAGGAATCGCCTTCCCCCCGCAGTAGTGCCCACGGAAACCGGCCGGGTACCGCGCTATACTGAGGGAAACGGATTTCCACCCGGAACAATCATGATTCTGAAAGTCGCACGCCTCGGCCACCCCGTTCTTCGACAGGTCGCCCGCGATCTGACACCCGAAGAAATTGCCTCGCCCGAAACCCGCCGCCTGGTCGACGACATGATCGCCACCATGCGCGAATACGAGGGGGTTGGCCTGGCGGCCCCGCAGGTGCATCAGCCGCTGCGAATTCTGGTCATGGAGGTCAGGGGCAACCCACGCTATCCCGACGCCCCGGAAATGCCCCTCACGGCGCTGCTCAACCTGCACATTGAACCGATCGGAGGCGAAATGGTCGAAGACTGGGAGGGGTGCCTGAGCGTACCCGGCATGCGGGGAAGGGTTCCGCGCCACAACCGCGTGCGCGCCCGGGCCCTGAGCCTGGACGGCGAGGCCTTGACCATTGAAGCCGAAGGATTCGCCGCCCGCGTTCTTCAGCACGAAGGCGATCACCTCGACGGGCGGGTTTACCTCGATCAGATGCGCGACATGCGCTCCCTGAGTTTTCTCGAAGAATTCCGACGCCACCAGTCCGGCAGGTCTGCCGCAAACGAAGCGTAGCGTCTGCCCACCGGAAAACGGCCGCCTCAGTGAGCCTCGGACTCACAGCGCACGCAGAGCTGCGTCCAGGGCACCAGTTCAAGGCGACGGGGGTCGATGTCTTCCTGGCAGTTGGCGCACACGCCGAATTCATTGCGTTCGAGTCGCTGCTGCGCGTCGTGCACGGCGTCAAGCCGGTCGCGCTGACGCTGTTCGAGCTGATATGTGGTATCTTTGGAAGACTCGTCCCACGCGCGGGCGGCCGAATCGTCGGGATTTTCCTGCTGTGCTTCGACCGAGCCCAGGTACTCATCGTCGGTACGGCCCAGTTCAGCCAGCAGGTTACGCTCTTCGTCTTCCAGCCGTTTGCGCCAATGCTCGTGTTGTTCGGGAGTCATTTGCATGCGTTCATTGAAACGTGCATGGCCGCGAAGCTACAATGACAGACGCCTACCCAGAGACCATGAAAGACACCAAGAAAGAATACCGCGACGCCGAAACGGCTTTTGCCGAGGGCCGTTACGACGATGCCCTCGAAGCCTGCCGTTCCATACCCGAGAATGCCGAGGAATGGCTCGATGCCCAGGCGCTGACCGCCGAATGCCAGGTCGAGCTCGCCGACTGGGCCCAGGCCGACCGAACGGCGGCCATGGTACTCGAAAAAGATGCGCTCTGGGGCACGGGGTATCTGATTCGGGGCCTTGCGGCCCTGGAACGCAATCAGGTCGACGAAGCCGAGCGTCTTCTCGCAAGGGGCTGGGAAATCGACGACACCATTGCCGAAATTGCCTGGCTGCAAAGCGTCATCGCCGACTTTCACGGACGCTTCGAAGAAGGCGACGACTGGCAGACCCGCGCCCACACCCTCGACCGGGATTTCGCGGCGCCTTTTCACACCGACGCCGCCACGGTCGACTCCATGTTGCTTGCCGTGGTCGACGATTACGACGACGCCACCCTCGACACCCTTGATGAAAGCCGTTTCCGCGTCGCCCCCATGCCTTCGCCCGCAGATCTGCGCGAAGACGTTACGCTCGAGTCGGCCTATCGCCTCGAAAGTGTCGACGCCGAAGGCGATCCGCCGTCGATTTCGCTGACCCTGTACCAGCGCAATCTCGAAAGGGGCGCGAAACACAAGGGCGAGCTGAAGCGGCGCATCGCCGACGTGCTCGACGAAGCCCTGAGCGTGCTGGCCGAAGCGGTCGAAGAAGCCGAAGGTCGGTCGGACGAAGAAGAAGAGTAGCGCTCGTCAGAGCCGCGAGAGCTCGGCGGCCAGCACCTCTTCGCGCGATTGTGCTCGGGACGGCCGGTCGGTGTTTGCCAGGGCAAGCGCCCACATGAGAACGAGGCCAGCGCTCAACAGACGATTACCGTCGAAACGTACGGCCAACTCGGGTGCCAGTTCCGAGGGCACGGCCGTCTGCAGGCATACCAGCGCGAACAGCAAGGGCACGCCGAGCCAGGTTGCCGCTCTTCGCGGCGAGGCAAGCGCCAATGTCGACGCGAGCGTTGCATAACCGAGCACCCCGTAGCGTGCCGGGTTGAACAGATCTCGCCCCAGATAGGCGGCCAGGGCGGGCACCCGGTTCCACTCGATGCCGGCGCCGGCCAGCCACCAGCCCCCGAACACCACAACGGCGCCCCCCGCCAGCCACGCCGGTATCGCCGTTTCGGCACGGCGGGCGAGAAGGATACCCAGGGCGGCCAGCATGGCCCAGAACGGCCCCGTCCACACCAGCACGGAAAACGGAATCAAGGCCGTCGCCTGCACCCGCGCCTGCGGCTTCAGCGTCAGCGTTACCGCAAGCACGATGCAGGCGGTAAAAAACACGTCGGGGTAGCCCGAGCTGGCCCAGAACAGAAGTGAAAGCGACGTCAACGGAGCCACGGCAGCAAGAAGCGCCTTCGCCCTCGTCAACCCGGCGGCAACCCCCAGGCCGTACAGTGCGGGCAGCAGGGTCATGCCGAGAAAGACCTGAATCAGTTTCCACCCCAGGTCGGAGGCGGCCATCCGGTAATAGACCGAAGAAAGCGCATGGGGAAAGACGCCGGCCGCAGGCTCGAAGCGGGCGGGCGCAGACCAATCGAAAATGGCCCCGGCCAGTATGGGGGGGCGAATGAGGTTGGCCCAGAGAAACGGCACCGCCACAACGGCGAGAAAGGCAACGGCGACAATGCGCAGCGCCCGATCGCCCACCGACGATTCGGTTGCAACCTCGGGTACGGGCGCGGGCAGAAGCCGCCTTGCCCGAAGGCCCAGCGCGACGGCGAGCGGGAGAATGCTCGACGCCACCCAGCCGGTCTGCAGGCTCGTCGCGGCAAGAACGGCGCCCACCAGCGCCGTCAACAGCGCGCCGCCGACGACGGCCAGGACGATACCCGAAGCCATGCCGGCACGCCGGGCTGCGGGCCAGAGAGCCGCAGCGGCGGCAAAGGGAAGCACGACGCCGGCTATCGCCTCAATCACGGCTCACCCGCAGCAGCATCCACTCGCCGTGCCGCTCTTCAACGGAAAGGCGTACGTCGGCCGGCATGGCCGGAGCCCCCCGTGAAAGCGCATAGCGCGCTTCACCCGCCTCGGACACCAACGCGGCGAGCTCTTGCGCATCGGTACGCACGACAGGGTGGGGGTGCAGGTAATAGCGCGCCCATCGTTCACCTTCGCCCCGCGGATCGTCGACCACGGCCAGCGCGTCGGTCACGCCGCCCTTGCGAAAGGTCTGCAGTAATGCGAAAACCGGGTCGCGTTCACGCTGGGGGTCGGCGTTGCCCTCTTCAAGGACCAGGCTTGTCTGGGCCGCAAGCACGCCGATTTCAGGCCCGAGGTAGGAAATAATGGGACGAAAAGTCACGACCGTGACGACCACCAGGCCCCCGAAAGCGACTCCTGCGGCCGCGCGACGGCTGCGCAGGCGCAGAAGCAGAATCGCCGTCAGCCACACGCCGGCGACGATGGCCAGAGCCGGCTCGCCGAAAAGGTCGTAGGGCTCGGGGTTGATGAAAATATCGTCCACGACCGGCGACTCGGCTCGTCAGGAGGGCACGTTGCCGGAATCGGAGGGACGGGGGCGCCGGCGGCGGCGCCTGCGACGGCGTGGCTCGCCTGAAGCCTCGCCCACGGGCAGCGGCTCGACCGCCATGCCCAGCTTTTCGCGCCAGGACTGCACGTCTTCCGCCGAAGCGCCCGAGGCGGCGAGTTCCATCTCTGCAAAGGCCACGGCGGCGCCGAAATACCCCTTGCCCCGCATCTTGGCCAGCGAACCCCGCCGGCGGCGACCTTCCTCGATACGCTGCAGGCGGCGGCGCGCGATGAGCACCTGCTTCAGCAGGGCCGACTCGCGCCGGGGCAGTCGAAGATTCTGGGCAACGGTGTCGACGACGTGATCGACGCGCAGGCCGTAGTCAATGATGGCGTGATCGGGATCGTCGATACGGTCGAGAATGATGCCGCCGTAGGCTGCGCCGACCACAAGCCCCCCGGTAAGCGGATATCGCTCGCGATCAAAGTTATCGAGAGCCGCCAGCCAACTCCACACCGGCGAGGTCTCGGGGTCGTCTGCCTGGCGAAGATACTCGGCCAGGTCGGGCAGCAACAGGTCGAGAATGCCCATGTCCCACATGAGTCGCAGACTCGCGGCGGCGCTGCCGCCGCTCAGCAGGCGCATGATCTCTTCGTGCACGCGAGCGGGCGAGCAGCGTAGAATGTCGTCGCGCGTGCGCAGGGCCGCCTGCCAGGTGTTTTCCTCGATGGGAAACCCCAGACGCGCCGCGAACTTCACGGCACGCAGAATGCGAACCGGGTCTTCGCGAAAACGTATTTCGGGGTCGCCGATGGTGCGAACAAGTCTCTTTTCGAGATCGTCGATACCCCCGACATAATCGATGACCTGACTTGTATCCGGGTCATAGAAAAGGCCGTTGATGGTAAAGTCGCGCCGCAGGGCGTCTTCCTCGGCGGTGCCGAATACATTGTCGTCCCAGACCAGCAGGTCACGCTCTTCCATGTCCTGTTCGTCGGGCGCCGTGATGTTGGCGCGAAAGGTCGACACTTCGAATATCTTGGGACCGAAGAAGACATGGGCCAGGCGAAACCGCCTGCCGATGAGCCGCGAATTCGAGAAGGTTCGCTTGATCTGTCGCGGGCTGGCGTCGGTGGCCAGGTCGAAATCCTTGGGCATGCGGCCGAGCCAGAGGTCGCGCACGGCGCCTCCGACCAGAAATGCCTCATAACCGAAGTGATGTAAGCGGCGGATAACCTTCAGCGCTTCAAAATCAATTTTTTCGGGGTCGATACGACCCTCGGCCGGAATGAGCTTCATCAAACCTCAATGTACACCTGGACCGGAAGCTTCGCGCCGGGTGAGAGAAGCTAAATTGTAACAATTGCCCCGGCTCTCGGCCAAACGTACCCGTCTACCGGCGTGCTGCCGTTCGCCCTGTGGGGGTAAGCTTTGCTACAATACTCCTTTTTCCGCCACGAGTAAAATTCAGATTCACCAAGGGTTAAGTCATGCAGGACGTATTCATCGTCGGCGCCGCACGCACGGCCATCGGTAAATTCAACGGCACCCTCAAGGATGTACCCCTGCCCGATCTGGGCAAGGTCGCCATCAGG
>JAWLBW010000258.1:0-6777 GCA_041687475.1 bacterium | reverse complement strand
ATTGCTCGGCACCATTCTTCTGATCACCGCTGTGGTCATCGAGATGACCGGCATGCAGTCGACGCTCAATTTCAAGCTGACGCCGATTTACCTGTACGTCGGTCCCATATACGCGTCGTCGCTGTTGCTGGCCTGGCTGGCGGTTTTTCGCGAACGTTGGGCGCCGCTTGCCTTTCGTTCGGCTCTACCGCTGCTCGACCTGGGCCTGGTCACGGCCATGGCCACTTTCACCGGCGGCGCCACCAGTCCTTTTCTCTTTCTGTATCTGCTGGTCATTGTCGGCTCGGCCATTCTGAATGAACGCCCGGCGGCCATTGCCATTACCGCCCTCACCATGACGGTGTTCGGCGGCGTGCTGTTGATGCAGCATTTCTACGGTCTTCCCGAAATCTACACGGAACGCCTGAAGAAGCTCTCCAGCACCGAGTTGCTGGTATCGGCATTCTACAACATCGCGGCCTTTTACCTGGTCGGTATACTCAGCTCGTACCTGGCCGAGCGTGCCCGGCGGGCCGACGCCGAAGTCGACCGCCGCAACATCGACCTTTCCATTCTGCGCGGCCTGCAGGAACGCATCATCGACAATGTGGCGAGCGGCCTGCTTACCCTCGACGAGGGGGGACGCGTGCTGCTGGTCAACCGGCAGGCCGACCGTATTCTCGGGCGCACCGGCGCCGAGCTCTGGGGCAGGCACATTTCAGCCGTTCTTCCCGAGCTTATACTCGACCCCGGCAGCGACGGCGACGTACGTTACGAAACCGTTTACGCCCACCCCGACGGTGCGCCCCGCACCCTCGGCTATTCGGTTTCGCGCATTCGCATCGACGTCAGGCGTCTGGGCTACATCGTGGTCTTTCAGGATCTGACCCGGGTGAAGGAGCTCGAAACGGCGGTCATGCGGCAGGCCAAGCTGGCGGCGGTGGGCACCATGGCCGCGGGCCTTGCCCATGAGCTGCGCAACCCGCTCGGCGCCATCTCGGGCAGCATGCAGCTGCTGCGCCAGAGCGACAATCTGGGTGATGAAGACAAGGAGCTCTTCGACATCGCCCTGCGTGAAATCGATCGCCTCGACGAGCTGGTCAAGGACTTTCTTCTCTACGCAAAACCCTTTCGTAACGAGCCGCGTGTGGTGGCGGTTGCCGAAGTACTCGAAGAGGTCATTTCGGGGGTGCGCATGGATGCCGCGACCCCGGCCGAGACCGTGCTCGAGAATGCCGTCGACGCCAATTGCGTCATCATGGTCGACCAGGGGGCTTTCAGGCAGATCTGCTTCAACCTGCTGCGCAACGCGATGCAGGCGGGTGCTACCCACCTGCGGGTCGAGAGTGAACTGGTGCACGACGGTGTCAGGCTCGGTTTTCACGACAACGGCGCAGGCTTCGCGCCTGAAGCGCTGGCACGGCTGTTCGAGCCCTTCTTCACCACCAAGGCCGAAGGGGTGGGCCTCGGGCTCGCCATCGTGTACCGGGTGATGGAAGAGTACCGCGGCAAGGTCGAGGTCAGCAGCCAGCCAGGTGAAACCCGTATTACGCTCTTTTTTCCCGTACAGGCAGTATGAGTCGCATTCTGATTGTTGATGATGAGCGAAGCATGGTCGACTTCATTCGGATCATGCTCAAAAAGGTCGGCCATGACGTAGGCGGGGCCACGACTACGACCGAGGCGCTGGCTGCGCTGCAGTTGGGCGACTTCGACCTGGTGGTATCGGACCTGCGTATCAAGCAGGACTCGGGTATCGACCTTCTTCGGCGCGTCAAGGAGCAGTCGCCGACCACCGAGTTCATCATGATGACGGCCTATGCCACGACCGAAAACGCGGTCGAGGCCATGAAGCTGGGCGCGTACGACTACGTGACCAAGCCGTTCAACGTCGACGAGTTCAAGGAGCTTGTCAGCAAGGCCCTGGAAAAGAAATCGTTGCGCGACGAGAATCTGCAACTTCAGGCCAAGCTTGGTCTTCGCGAGGCCTACCACGAGATCGTGGGAAAAAGCCGCGCCATGCAGCAGGTTTTCGATCTGGTCGACCGCATCAAGGACACGCCCTCGAACGTCCTTATTACCGGCGAGAGCGGCACGGGCAAGGAAGTCATTGCCCGGGCTTTGCACGAGCACAGCGTTCGCAAGAACAAGCCGTTCGTGGCGGTAAACTGCGGGGCCCTGCCTGAAAACCTGATTGAGAGTGAGCTGTTCGGTTACCGGAAGGGAGCATTCACCGGCGCCACATCGGATCGAGAGGGTCTATTCGAGGCTGCCAATGGGGGAACGCTTTTTCTCGACGAAATCGGCGAGCTGCCGCTGTCCATGCAGGTCAAGTTGCTGCGTGTACTGCAGGAACGCAAGGTGCGCCGGGTGGGCGACACCAACGACCGGGTCATTGACGTACGCCTGGTGGCGGCCACGAATCGCGACCTCAACAAGGCGGTCGAGACGGGTGAGTTCCGCGAGGATCTGTACTTCCGGCTGAACGTGCTGCACCTGGCCCTGCCGCCGCTGCGCGAACGGCCCGAAGACATTCCCCTGCTGGCCCACCACTTCCTGCAGAAGAACAACGCCGACATGGGGCGAAGTCTGCCCGGCTTCAGCGACGAGGCTCTGCGTTACCTGCAGCAGTATCGTTTTCCCGGCAATGTGCGTGAACTGGCGAATATCGTGGAACGCGCGGTCGCGCTTACGCCCGAGGGCGAAATTCAGGCCGACGTCCTTCCCGATCACGTAGCCGGACGGCAACTTGCCATGGCAGGCGGGCTACCCCAGCTCGATGAAGCGGGCATGGACCTCGAGGCCTTCGTCGAGGCCATCGAAAAGCACTACCTGCTGCGCGCCCTGGAATTGTCGGGAGGCTCGAAGACCAAGGCCGCCGAGCTGCTGGGCATGAGCTTCCGGCAGTTCCGGTATAAGGTCGATAAATTCGGCTTGAAGTGAGTGACGCGCGGGGGCGTCCGTGCCGGGTTTTTAAACCCGCAATGCCTTAGAACCAGCTCTCACCCGAGACTTCACCCAATGCATTGGTGAAGGGGCGAACCGACGTATCTTCATCCGTCATGGAGAAGGCCTGGAAGCCCCCGTCTCCGTCCAGATCGGCCGAGGCCGCAACGATAATCTGGGCCACGCCGGGGGTTGCCCGCACGTAACCATCGTCGTCGACCGGAAGACCGTTGGCGAGGTCGAAGGTTATGTCGGTAACGGTATAACCGGCCACACCCGCCGAATCAGGATGGCCCTCGGTCACGGGGGCTACCGTATAGGTAAAGCGAACCTTACCCTGGGCGCGATAGCCGATGAGCGAAAAGCCGCCCGAGTCTGCGACTACCCAGGTCGAAAGCCCGGCCGAATCGAAAGTCGTCGGATAGGGCGCCGCGAGTCCGTAGCCATTGAACTTATTGGCGAAGGCGGCCTCAGCGGTGAGAATCGTTTTCAGGTTGATAGGCCCTTCACTTGAGCGGGTCTTCAACTGATATCTCTGAAAATTAGGAATTGCGATGGCCGCCAGAATTCCGATGATCACGACAACGATCATCAGTTCTATCAGCGTAAATCCCTCTTGTCCGTCCTGCCATTTGCTTTCCATGAGAAGCCCTCTAGTAGTCTCGGGCCTGCCCCCGTGCCCTGATCTTACCTTCTGCCGTCAGCTGAAGCGGATCTCCCGCTGCGTCTACCGGAAGTTGGTTGAGGTAGCCGGTCTTGACCAGATCTTCGAGACTTGCAGGCGGTCCGAAACGTCGCTTGTATGCGTCGAGAGCTTTCTCGGTTTCGTAAACCGCCCGCAGTGTTGTCACTTCGGCCCTTATCAAAACTGCAGTTTCTTCGGGCAAATTTTCCCGAAGCAGCGCTTGTAATGTCTGTAATGCAGTTTCCGTGCCAGACTCTCTTCTTTTCAGGTCGCTTGCCAGACCCGCAAGGTAGACAGGTGCTTCGGGCAGACGACTGGCTTTCAGGAACAGGTCGCTCGCCTTGGCATCGTCACGCAGCAGGTGCATGTACAGCGCCCCTGCGTAGAAGGCAAAGCGGTAATTGTCGGGAAATTGTTCAACGCCTTTTTCGAGATAGCTGATGCCCAGTAGAGGGGCTTTCCCGTCGTAGGCAAACAACATGCCTGCAAAGAGATAGGGATCGGAAAACTGAGGATCAAGCTCAATGATGAGGTCGATCTGCCGTTTCGTGTGACGTAGTTTGTCAGGATCTGCAAATTGTTTGCCTTGGAGCTTGATGGCTTCGCCGCCGTACCATGCAAGCGTCTGTACCCAGAGCAAGGCACTTACGCCACGCCGGTGCCCGAAGGTGAAGTGGCGCAGTATAGGCGCGGGTGGCGTCAGGCGCTCCTGTGCGGCTTCCCGACTCTGTCGTAACCCGCCTTCAGTGGCGACGGCGCCTGCCGCGCTGGCTGTCAGCGCTACCAGGCTTACAAGTCTTTTCGCCCAAACACCAAGCATGCAAGCACCAACGTGGCAGTGACATAGGCAGCGGCGTAACCAAGCCCGAGCCCCAGCCTTTCGGGCGTAACGCCGCCGGCGTACAGGGAGGCCTGCTCGAAGTCGACGAGCTGCAGATTGGGAATCAGGTAGTACACGCCCTCGACAAGAGTTCGGCTCAGGCCCGAGAGGTTGGCTGCCAGGCCGAGCAGCTCTTCGGCGCCGTTGCTGATGAGATAAAGCCCGAGCGTGAAAAGGGTTGCCGTAAGGGCGCTGGAGGAAAGCTGGGTCAGCAGAATGGCGTATCCGAGAAGGATCATGCACTTGAGCATGACCGAAGGCACCATCCAGTACATGTGAAACGGTACGCTCTCGACGGCGGTCAGATACCAATCGCCCACGATGATGACCGTGGCGCCGACGAACGCAAGGAGCGTGAGAGACATCGTTATGCCCAGCGCCTTGCCCAGAAGGTAGCGAGACCTGCCGAGGGGCAGTGTCAGGTGGCCGTAAAGAATCTTGCGCTCACGTTCGCGGTTAAGGTTGTTCACGGCATAAATAGCCGTGAGCAGGCTCAGCATCACGTCGACGGCAAGCCATCCGAGGCGCTCGACAATGTGATTGGTCAACCCCCAGGGCGATGAGCCCACCGCGAGGAAGAGAAGATTCAGAACCACCAGTCCGGTAAAGAATCCGAGGTAGATACGATCACGAATGCTTTCCAGGAACGTATATTTTGCCAGTGGCCACATCATGAACCTACAAGCTCGAAGAACGATGACTCAAGCGTTCCCTTACGACCGAATTCGATAATCTGGTAACCCGCAGCACGCAGGTGCGCGAGTTCTGTAAGACACTCGTCATACGTACCGGCGAGTTCCCAGGTATTCGGACCCAGCGCCGAGGCGCCGTTCACGTCCGGAGGGGTGGTTGCGGCGAAGACTACCCTGAATTGCATCGACCGATGGGCGAAGTCTTCCTTGGCCCCTTCGAAGACGAGTTTTCCCTTATAGATAACGACAAGACGGTCGCAGAGAACTTCGATGTCGTGAAGGATATGAGATGAAAAGCAAATGGTCTTTCCGGCCCTGTGCTGCTCGGCAAGGAGATCGCTTACGAAGCGGCGGCCGATGGGGTCGAGCCCCGACATGGGTTCGTCGAGAATCACGAGTTCGGGGTCGTGCACCAGAGCGGCCGCAAGGGCGAGGCGTTGCATCATGCCCTTGGAGTACTGCCGCACGGTTTTTCGGGTATGCTCGGCCAGGCCGACCTGCTCGAGAAGCTGATCGATACGCGCGCGGGCCGCGCCCCCCCGCATACCGTGCATCTGCGCATAATATCCGAGAATTTCACGACTTTTCAGCGTGTCGCTGAGGGCCACGTTTTCAGGCAGGTAGCCGATGCGCTGAAAAACGGAAGCCTGTTGCGGCCTGGCGCCGAACAGGGAAACGCTGCCCGAGGTCGGCTTGATGAGGCCGAGCAGGGCCTTCAGCGAGGTGCTCTTGCCCGATCCGTTGGGACCGACAATGCCGGTCAGCGAACCGGCCGGAATGCCGTAGGAAACATCGCGCACGGCCGTGACTTTCTTACCGAAGCCTACCGTGTACTCTTTCGTCAGTTGTTCGATTTTTGCCAGCATGGTCAAAAAAAAGGAGCAGGCGTGCCTGCTCCTTGAAAACGGGGTCGTTTGTTCTTAGAACAGCGATTCACCCGACACGACGATTTCACCGGCGTTGTCGAAGGTGTAGGCAACAACGTTCGAGTCTTCGTCGGTCTGCGAAATGGCCTGGAAGAGCGTGTCGTTGTCGAGGTCGGACGAGGCGGCGATCATGATGTCGTCGGCGCCGGCGGTGCTGGCAACGATACCGGCGGTCGGCAGACCATAGGTGTCGCTGGTGGCATCGGTGTCGAAGGTGGTAACGGCGGTGTTGGTCTGAGCGCTCACGTCACCGGTCGGACGGCCGACGGTGGCTTCGTTGATGACATAGGTGAAGCGAACGCTGCCCTGCGGGCTGAAGCCGATGGAGGTGAAGCCCTGGGCGTCGGCGGCGGCGCGATCCCAAATCGTCTTGCCCGAGGCGTCGAACGTGGTGGGATACGGGTCGGCCAGGCCGTAGTTGTTGTACTTGCCGCCGAAAGCGACCGAAGCGGTGAAGGCGCCCTTCAGGTTGATGGGGGCTTCGCCCGAACGCGACTTCAGCTGGTAGCGAAGGAAGTTCGGAATGGCGATGGCGGCGAGAATACCGATAATAACGACCACAATCATCAGCTCGATGAGCGTGAAGCCGTCTTTCTTCTTGAGAAGCTTGTGCATATGTCACCTTTTCGGGAAAAAGAGGTTGTCGCCGGTGTATAGAGCAGAAACCGT
>JAWLBW010000257.1:0-6797 GCA_041687475.1 bacterium | reverse complement strand
GTTGAAGGCCTCAAATCGGTAAACCAGCTGGTTCCGATCGCCGATATACTGATAAACAAGGGCATGACCGCCGCGCAGACGTATACGGCGGCCTTCCAGGGCACTCCAGCCTTCGTTCCACTCACCATTCAGGCCCGAAACGCCGATCGGAAGCTCGGCCTCGGTCAGGAGGTAAACATTTGCGAGCTTGCGGGTGAACTCCGACGCGGTGACGTCGTCGTAGGCCTGTCCGATGCGGCCGCTCAGTCCGACGGCGAACCCGTCGAGCTCGATCCCGACCCGGCCGATCAGATCCTTATCGGTATTTACATCGCGGTTAATGGCTGTGTCATCGTCGACGAAGCCGTTGAAAACGCCGATGGCGGCACGTACGACTCCCGGTTCGGCGTAAATGCCGGCACCGAGATCGCGTTCGCCGGGAAACAGAGTTCGGGTAAACTGAGAGCGCTCGGGCACCGCTCGCTCACTTGACGACTGCTCGATCTCGTAGCCGTAGGGTACTTTGAAAAGACCTGCGCGCAGCCGATAATCACCTATCCAGGGCTCTTCGATTTCGATGTAGGCGTCTTTGAGGGTGACCTCTTCCGGCGTGAAGTCGGGCTGAATGGTCATGCTTGCCAACTCGCCGGCATGCAATCCGAATTTCAACCGGCTGCGACGCACGTTGAAACCGCTGTGGGGTAGGAGTTCGCCGTCACTGTCGAGGCCGTCGTCGGCGCCTTCGTTCCAGGTATAGCGTGCCTGGATGTATCCACCAAGCGATATGTCGATGAAGCCGTCGCGTTTAGCTGATAAGTCCTTATCCGATTCGGCCAGCGCGGTTACCAGGCGCGCGTAGTCGGCACGCAGGGCTTCGAGCTCTTGCTGAAGGGGCGTATTCTGTTCGACATTGGGGGCGGCCTTCGCAGTCATTTCGTCCGGCGCCGTCCCGATACCGGGCTCGGCATTCCAGGCAAGGGCGGGCGACGCAAGGGCGAGAAGGCATACCGCGAAGGACATGGGTAGAGCGTTCATGGAACCTCGTGCTGTGCTCTGGCGAGCGGGTACAACGTTGCAGACGAGCTTCCCACGTCGGTGAAACGACGGGAACCCGGGCGACTCACCTCTGGAAGTGTTTGCTGCCTCTCTGAATGTAATGTTACGACACGCCGATGGTGTCGACAATGTGAGAGTCACTTCATTGTCGAGAAACATGGCGGGGACGAAACCGACAGACAGGGGCTCGGCCTCGGCTGACCGGGCCTGCTGTCCGTGCGATGAGAAGCGCACATGTGCTACCATTCCCTTCCGGCCTCGAGCCGGCTTTCGCTACCCCGTGCGTAACGTTACTATTCTCGCCCAAATCGCTCGGTCATGTCTTCGCTTGCCGAAAAACAGAGTCTCAAGAACGAACTGATCGCGCTCCTGCAAGCCGATCTCGATTTACTCGAACGGGTGCACCACGAAATTACCGCCGGTGCCACTCACGAGGAAGCGAAGCCCGAGAACGACAAGGATACCCGCGCACTCGAACAGACCTACCTGGCACGGGGGCAGGCGCAACGTGTCGAAATGCTTCGCGCGGCCCTGAGCGATGTACGAAACCTGCCGTTACGCTCGCTTGGCGAAGATGCCCCGGCCTGCCTGGGCGCGCTCATCACCATCGAAGAAGACGGGCGGGAGTCGACGCTTTTTCTAGCACCGGGCGGCGGGGGAATGTTGCTTGCAGGGGGACGGGTACAGGTAGTGACCACGAAGTCGCCCTTGGGCGGGGCATTGCTGGGCCTGCAGGCGGGCGACGATTGCGAGGTGCCGGTCGGCGATAACGTTCGCGAGCTCTACATCGTGCGTATTGCCTAGGCGATCGTCAGCCGGCGCAGCCCGACTGTCGACGCTCATTCTCTCAAAGCGCTGATTCGCGTCGTCCTGTTTCGATGGGTCGCCGTACGGCACGGTTCATCGAGTTTTCGAAGGCTTTACCATCGGTCCACAGGTTGATGAAACCACCGAGCCTGAGGCTGACCGCGGCCAGGCCGGTGGCGACGAAACCGGGCTTGACGAGTACGTTGTAGGCAGCGAAGTTGTGGCGGTTTGCCCATGTCCACCTTGTGACGATGATGCGCATGCCCGGTGAGTTGCCGAGTACGGCCGTGGTGTCTGAATATTGCACCACAGGGCGAAGTGTCGACACCATTCCGTCGGCCATCTCGACGATGGGCTCGACGAACTCGTTGCCGAAGTATCCGGTGTAGACGATGTGCGCGACGTGGCCGCCGGCGTGCCTGAGGCGTATTTCGCCTTCGTCGTTGAACCAGCGGCGCGTATCGCCGTTCTGCTCGAAATGGATCCTGCTCAAGTGCTGCTCGCTGCTATATTCTAGCAGCAACGCTTTCAACGGCCACAACTTCAAGGCCGCCCACCTGGTATCGCACCGTAACCCGGTAAAGACGCAGAAGGCAGGCGGCGGCGGGCCGGGAAGAGAGCAGGCAGCCGGCCGGCCTGGTCGACCGACTGCCTGACCATCGAGGGAAACGGTTACTTGTCGGGCGCCTGTTCGTCGGCATCGCCTGCGCGAATGTTGCGGTCGGCGTCGGCGTGGTCTTCGAGCGACTCGATGATGCCCGAGGCGAAATCGCCCACTTCCTTGTTTACCTTGCGAATGGCCTCGTAAATGGTGCCGATTTTGCGATGGTGGGCTTCGCGAACCTGGTCGCCGTTTTCACCCAGAAGACCGCGTTCTTCGAGGGCCGATAGCGGCAGGTCGGCAATGGTGCGGTGAATTTCTTCGACTGAGCGGGCGCCTTTGTCGACGATTTCCTGAACCAGATCCTTGACGGCTTCGATGCGTGTGAGTTTCAGCATGGTACTTCTCCGGTGGCGAGGGGGCCGCGTGTGCGACGACCTTCGGCGCGTTGCGGCAGGGAATACTTGAAAATGCGTTTGACGACCGAGGCGAACTGCTTGCCGAAGGGGCCGGTGTTGTAGTACTGGCCGTAGCGCCTGCAGATTTCGCTCACTTCCTTCGCCGCATCGGCATAACGTACGGCAGGCATGTCGGGGTACAGGTGGTGTTCGATCTGGTGGCTGAGGTTACCGCTCAGGAAGTGAAAAAGTTTTCCGCCCGAGAGATTGCTCGAGCCCTGAAGCTGCCGCAGGTACCATTCACCGCGCGATTCATTCTCGAGCCGCTCTTCGCCGAAGGTTTCGGCGTTTTCGGTGAAGTGTCCGCAGAAGATGATGGAAAAAGCCCAGACATTGCGTCCGAGGTTTGCCGTGGCATTTCCGAGCAGTACGGGAAGGAAGGCGGGGCCGGCCAGCAGGGGAAAGACCAGGTAGTCCTTTCCCAACTGGCGCGCGGCTTTTCGCACGACGGGGGGAAGCTGTTTTGCCACGTCGCGCCATTTCTTTTTTCCTTCGACGGCCTGCTCCAGCTCCAGGTCGTGCAGGGCGACGCCCCACTCGAACAGTGTGGCCAGGGCAAGCGCCTGCAGAGGTTGGAAGAGATGGCCGGGTTTCCACTTTTGCGCGGGAAAGAGGCGCAGAATACCGTAGCCCACGTCGCGGTCGACGCCGATGACGTTGGTGTACGTGTGGTGAATGTAGTTGTGGTAATGGCGCCAGGCATTGCCGTCGCAGGCGTTGTCCCACTCGTAGGTATCGCCCCGCAGCCCCGGCTCGTTCAGCCAGTCGTATTGGCCGTGCATGACATTGTGGCCGAGCTCCATGTTCTCGACTATCTTGCCGACGGTCAGGCAGGCGGTACCGGCCAGCCACATGGGTGGAAGCCAGCCGAGAAAAAGCAGGGCCCTTCCTCCGGTCTCGCTGTAACGAACGAAGCGCTGCACCTTGCGAATGTAGTCGGCTTCGTCGGGGCCCAGGCTATCCATGATGCGGGTTCGCACCGCGTCGAGTTCGGCCCCGAACGCCTCGATCTCAGGCGGGGTGAGCCTGCGGTTTCGCGAAGCCGGGGTGTTTAACGCTTCCATGGGTACTCCATCGTTTTGCATGCTTGCAGCAATCTCAGATGTCGAGGGTGACCGGGCCGACCGGCTCGCTCACGCACAGCCTGATACGGGTGTTGTCGGCTTCGTCGGTTTCTCCGGTTACCCGATCGCGCACCACGCCGTCGACCTTGGTGCAGACGCAGGTACGGCAGATGCCCATGCGGCAGCCGTAGGCTGGGCGTAGCCCGGCCTCTTCGGCGGTTTCCAGCAGGCTCGAACCGGTATGCACGGTTGTACGCTGGCTGCGCCGGAAGCTGACGGGGGCGTGGGTCGCGGGCTTTCCGGTCTGCTTCGGCGTACCGAAACGCTCCTGTCGAAGGGAGGCGAGCAGTTCGTGTCGCCGCCAATGATCTTCGACGGCCTGCATCAGGCCCGCGGGACCGCAGACGTAGGTCAGTCGGTTGGCGTAGTCGGGTACCAGCCTGCGCAGGTGCGCTTCGGTAAAGCGGCCCGAAAGCTGGCGCGACGGGCCGTCGGTTTCGGCCACGAAGTGCGCCCGTACGCCGGGGGCGTCGCCTGCAAGGCGCTCGATGTCGGCGCGAAAGGCGAAATCGGCCTCACCGCGGGCATAGTAAAGCAGGGTCACATCGACGGCGGCATCGACCGCCACGGCGGCCCGCAGAAGGCTGAACACCGGGGTAATGCCGCTGCCGCCGGCCACGAAGAGCAGGGGGGCCGGGGCCGCGGGAAGCACGAAGTCGCCGGCGGCTTCGCCGATTTCAACCACATCGCCGACGCGAACCCGCTCGTGCAGGAAGGTCGAAACACGGCCGCCCTTCTGCCGTTTAACGGCGAAGCTGAGGGTAGGCTCGCCCGGCGCGCCGGTCAGGCTGTAATAGCGTTCGTGGCGTACGCCGTCGATGAGCACCCGTACCGGCACGCACTGTCCCGGAAGAAACGAGCGCCAGTTTGCGTTGGGGCGCAGTACAAATTGCTTCATGTCGGCCGTTTCCTGCCGAATTTTCTCGACACGCGCAAGGGTGCGCGAGATGCGAATGGTGCGGCTGACGTGGCTGAGCCAGAAGTCGGCCCAGTCTGGATCGATCCAGCGCTTCAAGCGGCGTGTGCCGGGCGCGAATACCGGTAACATAAAAGACTCCGTGAACAACTGTTCACTATTCTTTCACGAGATTCCGTTTTAGTCAACACTTGTTCACTGAAAAGTACTGAAGGTCCTGTTTTCCGGGCAAAGATGGGTGACATGGCGGCGAGCGGGGGCGAAAGCGGTTAGGATTTCGGTCTGCGACTTGCTACCATGTTGCGATAGCCAGGATTCGAAAAGACATGTCTGTTCGCGAGGAAAGAAAACAGCTGACGCGCAGAGCCCTTCTTGATGCGGCCATGGACCTGACCGCCGATGGGCGGGGCTTTTCCAGCGTCAGTCTGCGCGAGATAACCCGCGAGGCGGGGGTGGTGCCGACCGCGTTCTACCGTCACTTCCGTAATCTCGACGAGTTGGGGCTGGCACTGGTCGACGAGGTGGGCCACCGCCTGCGCCAGATCATGCGTGAAGCGCGCATTACGGCGGCCGGGGCAGGCGACATAGCCATACGTTCGTCGGTTCGCGGCTATGTGCATTACGTACGTACGAACCGGCGCTCGTTTTCGTTCATCGTGCGCGAACGCCTGGGTGGACCGCCCGTCGTACGTGATGCGGTGGCCCGCGAAGTACGGTATTTCGTCGGTGAACTGGCCAGCGACCTGCGGCTTTTCAAACCGCTCGCGAACATGCCGAGCGCCGACCTCGACATGATTGCCCACCTTGTCGTGCATACGGTTTTCTACCTGGCGGCCGACATTCTCGAATTGCCCGAGGCAAAGACGCAGCAGGAAGAAGAGCTCATTCTGCGCACGGTCAAGCAGCTTCGGCTCATCTTTCTCGGCGCCCGTCAGTGGAAGTCGGATCGGGGCAACGTTCACTGACAGCCACTCCTGTCGCCTGTTCAGTGAACAGTGATTCACTGTATGATGTCGGATGCAGGCTGTTCGCCCGTTCCCGGCGTGTGAGGAAGGGGGCGCGTGTGGCCGGCCCGCGTGCGAAGCCGCGAAGCGGCGAGTTCCCTTGATGGCTTCGGGGGCTCGCCGGCAGCACTCGGTGAAACTTTCCGGCAGCCGCGATGTTGCGCTCTTGACTTCCCCTTGACCTGTCGAGGTAGGCGTCCGGGCGCCGACAGCCGACCCGGTTCTCACTTCCGCAAATCGCCGCCCAAGCGATTCTCATTTTCGTAAATGGCCTTGGGGCGAGATTCCCCATTTCCACCGGTAAGCGGGTTGGCGCGAAGTTTGCTATTACTTGCGCAAGAGAGGGTTTGCCTGCCGGGCAGGTGGCAGGTACGCTGATATGCCCTCAGCGCAGGAGTAATAATTGGGTACGACCATCGGAAACGAATCCTTTGCGGCAGCCGAAGATTGGCTCGATGCCGTTCCCGTTCCTGCATGCGTGGTCGATGCCGCCCTTCGCGTGCGGTCGGCCAATCCGCTTTTCAGGGCCATGTTGCCGAACCGGTCGGCCGGCCTCGACGGGCTCTTGCGCTCTTGCGATGCGGGGCTTGCCGCCGACATGGTTTCGCAGGCATTGGCGCAGGGCAGCGCCCGGACCGAGTTCGTTCCAAGTGGTATCGATAGGCGTTATGTCATGCAGGGCGGTCGAATACCATGCGGCCCTGACGATGCCTGCCTGCTTACGATCTTTCCACTCGACTCGGCGAACGGCGAGGCCGACGCCGAGGCACGCTATCGCTCGCTGGCCGTCGATGTCGCGGCCGACGGTCTCGGTCTTTGCGACGATACGGGGGCCGTGCTGTATGCGACTCA
>JAWLBW010000256.1:0-6809 GCA_041687475.1 bacterium | reverse complement strand
CAGACCGGCAGCGCGTCGAGTACCTCTTTCTGAATATTGCGCGCGCCCACCCGCCGCACGAAGGAACGGAAGCTCTCGTTCTCGCCGCTGCGGTTGGCGAAATAGTGGCCGAGCAACGCCTCGACAACGGCCGGCGCGCTCTCTTCGGGATAACGTCCGGTAAGCCGCTCGCCCATGGCGAACGCTTCGTCGGGGCCGCCTCCGCCCAGGTACAGCGCGAAGTGAGGCGCCTCGACGCCGCCCTTCTTCACCATCATGCCGGTCAGTCCGATATCGCCGATATGGTGCTGACCGCAACCGTTGGGACAACCCGAGACCTTGATTTCGAAGTTGCCAAGTTCGTCGTTCCGATCGCCCTGCGCAAGCAGGTGTCGCCGAATGCGACCGGCCACGCTCATGCTCTTCGTTACCGCCAGGCTGCAGTAATCGGCGCCCGGGCAGCTGGTTACGTCGCTGATGGTGAAGGCCCCGGCTTCGCCCAGCCCGATTCGGTAAAGCGCTTCGTAAATTGCGCCGAGTCGTGCTTTCGGCACGAACGGAATGACGAAGTTCTGGGAGATGGCCGTGCGAATCGTGCCGTTTCCAAAGGTACGCACGAGTTCGGCCAGAACACGCATCTGCGCCGAGGTCACGTCGCCGAACGGCAGGTTCACCACCGCGTAGTAATACCCTTTCTGCTTCTGCTCGGCCGTGTTGGTGCGAAGCCAACGCGAAAATCCCGGATATGCGCTCTGCGGTTCGCCGTCGACCAGCTCGGGGCCCGACTCGGGCGTCCAGTTGGCCGCAAGCCACTCGGCGAGGTACCCGCGCAGTTCTGCGCCCTTCTCTGCCTCGGTGCGCGTGTAATACTCCTGAACGCGCCGGTCGAATTCCTCGGCTCCCAGCTTGCCGACGACGAACTTGAACCGGGCTTTTTTGATGTTGTTGCGGTTGCCGGTGTCGTAAAAGAGCTGCAGCAGCGCTTCCATGACAATGAGCAGGTCGTCTCTGGGCACGAATTCATATGCCGTGCGAGCCGGCACGGGAAACGAGCCGGTACCGCCTGCCACAACCACGCGCCACCCCTGCCGACCGTCTGCCTCGACGGCGTACAGGCCGATATCGTGAATGCGGTTTTTGGCCAGATCGTCTTTTCCCCCCTCGAAAGCGACCTTGAATTTGCGAGCCAATCGCGTGTTCGCCGGGTGAAAGAGAAAGTAGTCGGTAGCGGCCAGCGGATACGGCGATACGTCGAAAACCTCTTCGGGGTCGATGCCCGCCAGGTGACTCGCCGTCATGTTTCGCACCGCGTGACTGCAGGCAGCGCGGGTGTTCATGTCGCCTTCGAGCAGCATTTTCATGACTTCGACCGAGTCTTCCAGCTCCAGATAGTGAAACTGAAAGTTCTGCCGCGTCGTCACATGCCCGATGTCGCGTCCGTACTTCTCGGTGACATCGGCAATGATTTCGAGCTGCCGCGCGCTCAGAAAGCCACCGGTGGTCTTGGTGCGCAGCATGTGCTTCACGTGGGGCAGCTGGGCATAAAGTCCCAACGTAAGGCGCGGATACCGTAATTCATCGGCCGTCATCTCGCCGCGGCGATACCGGGCGATGTTCTCGGCATGCCGATCAATGAGCTCGGCAATACGGGCGTTTTTCTCATTCTGCGAAATCATGGGAGCGTCCTCAATCCGGAAATCTCAAGGGGGGCGCGGGATACGTCAGCCGATGCGGGCAGGGCCCTGCACACAGGTGGGGCAGGCGTTTACGATTCCCAGGCGGCCGAGCCAACGATACAGCACGCACCCGGCACAGAATGCAAAAGCCGCCTCGAGACAGGCGAACACGCCGATGGCCCCGGCCACCCACCACCCGGCATCGACACCGGCAAGCAGAAGCAACAAAGCCCCCGTGGTCATCGTGAAGCCGATTCCCGCCGCAAACCGCTTGGGCGCTCCCGCTATCATCTTCGGAGCAACGCGAAGTGCGTTCAGCACGTGAATGCCCGACTGCGCCAGGGGGCTGAATCGGGGCCCGATAAAAACGCGCGTCGCAAAGTCGGCTGCCAGCGGAACCAGCAGCCAGGGGCTGACAAACCAGGCAGCCACAATAACCACCACGGTAACCGCGGCGTTCCAGCGTACGACTTTTTCGTTGACGAATGCGGGGAAACCCATAATCCACACCAGAAAACTAGATATTCACCATCAAATCTCACACTAATTCTATCGGATCGGTCGTCAATTGCGCAAACAAAAAGTACACACAACCATTATATGCATGAAATTACTCACGTTCGTCCGTCTCGACAAATCCACACTATTCAAATGCGAAAATGGATTTCCCCCAGAAGAAACGCAGCAGGTTCCCCGCACGGGGGGCACACAGATATTAACCGACCTCAACCGTCTTTTCGGGAAGAGCGCCGGGGTCATGTAGGAGGAAAGAGAATGAAGATAGAGACCCGATGGCTGAAACAATGGCCCGTGATGCGGACAGAAAAATAGCCGGAAACGCACACTTACGTCCCCGGCTCTTATGTCCCGTCATCCGTATACGCCTCCCCGCCGAACCTTGCCCCGGCGACCCGACTATGCCCCTGGGGCTACCATCAACTCATCAGGCAAGGGCGCGAAGCGCAACCGGGGGTTCGGAAAAGGGATTGACGAGCTTCACGCCGCCGTCGATCTCACGATTCACCCGGGCCATCAAGGCCGTCTCGACGCCGGCCGCCGCATAATCGCGATCGACGATCATGTCGGCCACATAACAACACGAGGCGAAATCGCTCAAGGCGCGAACAAGGCCCACCAACCGATTGCCCGAAAATGCGGCGAGAACGAGATTGGAATTCACGATCAACCGTTCGAGCTCGACATGCCCGGTCGCCTCGGGCCTTCCGGCACGACGCAAGAGGTCGGCAAACTGCCCGGCGGTAATCGCCGGATTGGTGTAAAAACGCAGATTCACTCCGATTGCCATGCCGTCACTCCTTGGGTTCTTCCGACCGCCGGGAACGTGCCCGGTAACTCATTGTGTTACGTCGATTCTAAACCGGCAACACGTCCTTCGAACAGGGGGCCCGGAGATATCGAACCCACCTGCATGCCATTCTCTGCACATTGCATGCCGCATCGACGCGTCCCGGTCGAGACGAACATACTTGTCTGCCGATGCGGTACGCGATGCCCGGAAATGCCCGGAAAACCGGCATCGTTCCCGAACATCGGCCTGCTCGGAGTCGGAGGGGGGCAAGGAGAGCCGGAGAAACCCGGGAGCTGCGCGCCCAAGCGGCGCACAGCTCGAGCGAGGTAGATTCAAGCCACCTCAGGTATTGGCCGCAACGGCGATCTCGGGCTGCAGCCCGGCCGGAAGAATGATCTCGCATTCGTCGTCGAGGTCGTGGCGCACTTCTGCCAGGAGAGCCGACAACACGCCCTCTCGCGAGAAATTGCGGTCGACAATCACATCGGCGATGTAGCAGCAGACCGAAAAATCGGAAAGCGCGCGCAGTACGCCGACCAACCGCCCGTCGGCATAAGCGGCCAACAGCAGGCTGGTGTTCTCGATAACCCGCTGCACATACCCGGCCTGCCGTTCACGCCGCGAGTCGCGAGCCCGCCTGAGAAGCCCGATCAGCTCCTGCGCCGAAAGCGCCGGGTTTACGTAGACACGCAGATGTTCCTTCGATGCCATTTCTTGCTCCTCGTCGCGCCGGTCAGCAATAGCAGAACGCGACTGACGCTACCCAACCATCATGAACCGAAAAACAAACTACGTCATGCCTGCTCGCCCGTTACGAGAGGGGTCGCCTTGCGAGACGTCGCGATCCGTGCCGTCGCCCCCGGGCACCCTGATGAAGACCAGCGTCTCACCGCCACGCTCCTTTGCCGCGTACATGCAGCGGTCGGCTATCGACAACGCTTCGTCGGCATCATGGGGCGAAAGTTCAAACGCCACCACACCGACACTCATGGCCACCCGGAAACCCTGCCCCACCTCGACCTCATGCACAATCGCCTGAACCAGGCGCTCGAAGAAGCGCGATGCACCCGAGGCACCGGTCTCGGGCAACAGCACGGCGAATTCATCGCCGCCCAGGCGCGCGGCGAAGTCGGTCATGCGAATGCTCGACCGCAACGCCCCGCCTACGGCCCGCAAAACCGCATCGCCCGCGGCATGCCCCCAGGCGTCATTGATGGTTTTGAAGTCGTCGAGATCGAGATACCCCAACACGAAGGGATGGGCATGGCGTTCGGAGCGCCGAATTTCGCGACCGAGCAGGCTACGGAATGCCGAGGCGTTGGCGAGCTGCGTCAAGACATCGCGTGAGGCCAGCGCGGCCGAACGCCGCAACGACTGGCGCAGCGAAAGGGTGGCCCAGGCCAGAAAGGACCACGAAAAAAGAGCGATAACCGCCCCCACCGGCGAAGGCCTCGTTGCCTGCAACCAATCGACCCCTGCCGATATGGAAACCGCCGCCATGCCGGCGACAAAACCACCCGTAAGTCCGAAAAAGCAGGCCGCGAGCACAACAGGCACCACGAAAAGCACGCGCGCGGCCTCGTCGACGAACAACAGGTCTAGCAGCGCCGGCAACGCAAGGAGCACCGCCGTCAACATCACACGAACCCTGAACGAACGTCGCTCGAGTACTCGCAGACCTCGCAGGAACCGCCCCTCGCCATAGGCGAATGATGAAATTCCGTTCGGCATCGCCCCGCCGCTTCCCCCATTCCCTCAACCTGCACCACTTACATGCCGGAGAAAAGAACAAGAGGCCGCCGGGCCGCGCCTCTGCACCGGCAGATCGGGCCGATTCGCTCTCCAAGACGAATAGTCGGCAAGAACGGACGACGCCGCCTCAAGCAGCAAAAAAAACGCGGAGCCCGGAAAACCGAGCCCCGCGTCTTAACCGTTACCTCTGCCGAATCGCCGGCAGATCGGTACGTACTCAGGCAACCTCGAACAGACCGGCCGCACCCATGCCGCCGCCGACGCACATCGTAACCACGACATACTTCGCGCCCCGACGCTTGCCTTCGATCAGGGCATGCCCAACCATACGGGCCCCCGACATGCCGTAGGGGTGACCGATGGAAATGGCGCCGCCGCTTACGTTGAAGCGCTCGGGGTCGATGCCCAGCTTGTCGCGGCAGTACAGGGTCTGCACGGCGAAGGCTTCGTTCAATTCCCACAGGCCGATGTCGTCGACCTTGAGGCCGTTGCGTTCGAGCAGCTTGGGCACGGCAAACACCGGCCCAATGCCCATTTCATCGGGTTCACAGCCCGAGACCACCAGCCCGCGGTAAATACCGAGGGGCTGAAGACCGCGCTGCGCGGCCAGCTTTGCATCCATGACCACGCAGGCCGACGCGCCGTCGGAAAGCTGACTCGAGTTACCGGCCGTAATCGACCCGCCCGTTACCGACGGAAGCGAAGAGAGACCCTCGAGCGTCGTCTCCGGACGATTGCCCTCGTCCTTCGCTACCGTGACTTCCTGCATCGACACTTCGCCCGTTGCCCTGTCCTTGACCTCGGCGCGGGTGGTCATGGCCACGATCTCGTCGTCGAAACTTCCGGCCGCCTGGGCTGCCGCCGTACGCTGCTGGCTCTGGAAGGCGTACTCGTCCTGCGCCTCACGGCTCACGTTGTAGCGCTGGGCGACGATTTCAGCCGTCTGCAGCATGGGCATCCACAACTCGGGCTTGTGCTCCATCAACCAATCTTCGGTGAAGTGGTTGAGATTCATGTTGTTCTGCACCAGGCTGATGGACTCGACACCGCCGGCCACCATGACGGGCACCCGGTCGACCAGCACACGCTGGGCCGCCATCGAAATGGCCTGCAGCCCCGACGAACAGAATCGGTTTACCGTGGTGCCCGCAGTCGCAACCGGCAACCCTGCGCGAATGGCGGCATTGCGGGCCACATTGTGCCCGGTGGCGCCCTCGGGCAATCCGCAGCCGAGAATCACGTCTTCGACCTCGGCGGGGTCGACGCCCGCGCGCTCGACGGCTGCCCGAATCACGTGACCGGCCAACGTGGCGCCGTGGGTCTTATTGAAGCCGCCGCGAAAGGCCTTACCGATTCCGGTACGCGCGGTTGAAACGATGACTGCATCTGCCATGGAGAAACCTCTCGTTCAGGGGATAGGAATACATGGTCGGCCGAAAATCGGGCCCGGCGCCAGGGTCGCCCCCTTCCCCCGAAGGCTTCGGCAGGAGAGCGGGCGGAAACAACATAGTCTACCATCGGAACGCGGAACGCGGAACTCGGAACGCGGCAACGTACAATCCGGTTCCGGTTTGCGATCTGCGATCTGGGATCTGGGATCTGGGATCTGGGATCTGGGATCTGGGATCCTCAAATTCCCCAAAAAAGAAAGCGGAAGGTTTCCCCTCCGCTCGTCGAGACTACCCATGCACGGGCTTCAGTTGGCTGCGGCAAAGACCCGGTCGGGCACGGCCGGAACGAAGGGCTCCCAGGCGTGCGAGTTGTTGACCAGGTACTGCGTAAGCTGCGCGTTGAGCGCGTGCCCGCTCTTGTGCGAGGTAATGCGGCCGATGATGGGCAGGCCGACCAGCGCCATATCGCCGATGAGGTCGAGCGTCTTGTGACGTACGAACTCGTCGGGGTAGCGCAGCCCTTCGGCGTTCACGACCTTCTCGCCGTCGAGCACGACGGCGTTGTCGAGGCTGCCGCCAAGACCGAGACCGGCGGCCTGCAGGGCCTCGAGCTCGTGCAGGAAACCGAAGGTGCGGGCCGAGGCCACGCCGAAGGCGAACGTGTCGGCCGTAACCTCGCATTCGTAACGCTGGGCGCCGATG
>JAWLBW010000255.1:0-6846 GCA_041687475.1 bacterium | reverse complement strand
GCCGGATCCTTACCGGATGAAAGGATTTCCGGTAGGAGCCACGGCATTGCCGTGGCCTGAAACGGTACCAATCCGGTATCCTGTAAGAAGGGCTTTGCCGCCCGTTCCGACCGTTCCACTTCCGGAGAGGCGTTTTGTTCGATTCCATCGATGACATCAAGTCGCAGCTGCGCGACCGTAACTACATTGCCGATACCAACATTGCGACAGTGGTCTTTCTCGCTTCGAAGCTGGGAAAACCGGTGCTCATCGAAGGCCCCGCGGGCGTGGGCAAGACCGAGCTGGCCAAGGCCACGGCCGCCGCGCTGGGCCATGAGCTCGTTCGCCTGCAGTGCTACGAAGGGCTTGACGAGTCGAAGGCCCTGTACGAGTGGGAATACGGCAAACAGCTTCTCTACACGCAGATTCTCAAGGACAAAATCGGAGCCGTCACGGCCGGCGCCGAAACCCTGAGCGAGGCCGTCGATCTCATCGGCAAGGAAGAAAGCGTCTTCTTCTCGCAGCGCTTCATTCTGCCGCGGCCGCTCATGCGCATGGTAACCAGCGACGAACCCATCGTGTTGCTGGTCGACGAAATCGACAAGAGCGATCCCGAGTTCGAGGCGTTTCTGCTCGAAGCCCTCAGCGACTTTCAGGTTACCGTGCCCGAGCTGGGCACGTTGAAGGCGAAACACCAGCCGCTCGTCTTTCTCACCTCGAACAACCTGCGCGAAATGAGCGACGCCCTGAAGCGACGCTGCCTGCACCTGTTCATCGACTTTCCCGAAACGCAGCGCGAGCTCGACATCGTGCGTCTCAAGGCGCCGGAAGCCAGCGCCCAGATGGCCCGCGACGTGGTGGCGCTCGTGCAGCGCATTCGCGACCTGGACCTGAAGAAGCTGCCCAGCATCAGCGAAACCATCGACTGGGTCAAGAGCCTGACCTTGCTCAACGCCGAAAATCTGGAACCGGCGCTTGTTGAAAGCACCCTGAACGTCATTCTCAAGTTTGAAGGCGACATTCAGAAGGCCCGCGAGAACCTTCGCGACAAGCCGTTCTATGCCTCGTCGTCTTCGGTCGGCGGTTCGACCTCGGGCGACGGCACGGTGAACTGAGCAGAGGAGGGGGCTGGTGGATCAACGGATTGTCGACTTTCTCGAGCTGCTGCGTAAGAACGAGATACGCGTGGGCATGAGCGAAGCGCTCGATGCCTTCGAGGCGCTGCGCCTCATGGGAATCGAGAACCGCGACGCCTTTCGCGCCACCCTGCAGGCCACCCTCATCAAGAACCCCGACGATTTCCAGACCTTCAACAGCCTGTTCGATCTGTATTTCGTGGGCATGTCGGGCAACATTCGCGATCGCCTTGAACAAACTCCGGGCGAAGTCGATGAACAGGAGCTGTGGGACGCCCTGCAGGACCCCATGGAGCAGCTCGACATGCAGCCGTCGGAGCTGGCCGATGCGCTCTTGCGCAACGATTCGGGCAAGCTGGCGCAGATGCTGCAACAGGCCGGTAACCAGGCCGGCGCGGGCGGCATCGGCAGCCCGTTTCAGGAAGGGTTTTACTCGTACAAAATCGGCGAGCAGCTTGACTGGTACAAGCTCAAACACGAGTTTCAGCAGATGTCGGCGCGGCTGCGCGGCGCCGGATACCGGCAGCTTGCCGATGTGCTGGGCCAGGCCGGTGAAGAGCGCATGCGCGCCTTTCAAGAGCTCATCAAGGACTACGTACGGCGCGAGTTCGACAAGAACAACTTCGACTTCCGCAAGCAGTTTCAGGAGAAGAGCCTGCTCGACAAGAGCTTCTTCACGGTTAATCCCCAGGAACTGAAGCGCATGGAAGAGGTCGTACGCCAACTGGCCGAAAAGCTCAAGAGCCGCGTGAGCATGCGGCGCAAGCGGGCCAAGCGCCACGGCACCCTGAACGTACAGGCCACCATTCGCAAGAACATCGCCTTCGGCGGCGTGCCGTTCAACGTCGAGTTCCGCCGGCGCAAGAAGGAAAAGCCCGAGCTCATCGTCATGTGCGACGTAAGCGACTCGGTGCGCCAGGCCAGCTCGTTCATGCTGCGCTTCGTGTACAGCGTGCAGGAGCTGTTCTCGCGGGTGCGCTCGTTCGTCTTCGTGAGCGATCTGGGCGAGACCACCGACCTCTTCCGCGAAGCCAAGGAGCCGGGCGAAGCCTTGGAGCGCGCCTTCAACGGCGAAGTCATCAACGTCTGGCAGAACTCGAACTTCGGGCGGGCCTTCGTCAAGTTTCACAAAGACTACCTGCACTCGGTCAACAAGCGCACGACGGTCATCATTCTCGGCGACGGGCGTAACAACTACAACCCGGCCGAAGACTGGGTGCTGCGCGACATCGCCCACAAAGCCAAGCGGCTCATCTGGCTCAACCCCGAGGGGAAGCGTTCGTGGGGCGTGGGCGACAGCGAGATGCCGCGCTACCAGCGTTGGTGCGACACCGCCGAAGAAGTGCGCAACCTGAATCAATTGCGGAAAGTCATTGACGGGCTGGTACTTTAGCGCGAAGCGCTAAAGCGATCCCAGATCGCAGATCGTAGATCCCAAAGGGGAAGACGGCGGTCCCGACGAAATTGCCGCAGTATCGGCAACTCCTGACCCGGCGAACAAGGACATGACTCAAATTGCTTCCGGTTGCATGAATCGGTTTCGGCGGTTGCACGGCGAAAACTCCTACGCCGGTGAACTGGGCGTCGACGTGCTCGATGTGCTCCCCATGGGCGGCAGGTGGCTCGATATCGGCTGCGGTACCGGGGTAGCCGTGCGCGAGGCCGCCCGCCTGCGGCCCGACGTGCAGATCGTGGCGCTCGACCTCTTCGCCGGTTTTCACGACGGGCGTCGGCCGCCCGACAACCTGCGTTTTCTGCAGGCCGACGCCGCCCGCCTGCCGCTGCGCACGAAATTCGATCTCATTACCGCCGTGCACGTGCTGCACTTTCTCGACGACAAGCAGGCCTGCCTTGCCGGCTGGTTCGATCTGCTGGCAGAAGGGGGACGGTTGTACGCCAACCTCGACCCCGGCGACGTGTATCTGGGCGATCGATGGGAGAATGCCGCCGCGCTCGATACCCAGCCGCTCGTGATGAACGCCCCCGTGCAATGGGGAACTTTCGTCGCCGCCCGCGACAACGGCGTGAACCGAATGGGCGTGGCCAGCCGGGCATCGCTTTACCGGTAATCGGTCGCGCTTCGCGCCCATTTGTTCCTGAAGAGCGTTTTACAGGAGATCGCAGGGAACGCAGAGGCGCGACCGGCACCGCCGGCAGGGGATACACGGAGACGCAAAGGCGCAGAGGGGTGGTGCTCGAAACCGACGGTTGCTGCGCTTCCCCCTGGATGCCCTATACTTGTTCTGGTCATGCACTTGCCGCAGTGTCCGACCGTGAAGGAAGATGCTCTCCGTGCAGCAAGTCACCGGCCACCGGCCACTGGCCACAGGCCACTACCGTGCATTCGTGCAGCACGAAACCTCTCACCTATCACTTCTCACCACCGTGCAACCGTGCAGCACGAAACGCATCACGTATCACGCCCCGTACGACCGTCCGCTAATGATATCCCTGACTTACCGTCGACACTTCACGTTCCGCTTGACAGGTCGCGGGTACCTGCTAACATGACAATCCGTACCATGAAGATTGCCGAATTCGACCTGCTCGAGGCCAAAGTCGAGGGTCTCCTTCATATTCACCAGGATCTGGTGGCCGAGAATCGTCGGCTTTCACGCCAGGTCGAAGAACTGACGGCCGCGGTTGCCCGATTGCATGACGAGCGCGAGCAGACGCAGCTGCTCAAGCATGCACTGCTCGAACGCATCGACAGACTCGTAAAGGAACTCGGTGGCTGAAAAGAAGACCGTCATCGTCGATCTGCTGGGGCAGAAGCTGCCCATTCGCACCGACCAGTCGCCCGAAGACGTGCAACGCGTGGCGCGCACACTGGCCGAGCGGTTCGAATCGATTCGGGCCGGGGCAGGGGCCATCGACACCCTACGACTGGCCCTGTTGGCCGCGCTCGACCTCAATCGCGAGCTGCTGGCAACCCGTCGCGAGCTCGAGCACTTTCGCGAAGAAGCCACCGAACGCACGCTGGCCCTGGTCGAACAACTCGAGGCCGGCACCACACTGCACGAAACACCGCCCGACCTCTTTTCCAAGCCGATGCCGCGCAGCGAGAAAAAGAGCTCTGAGTCGACCTCGGATGACGGTACGGAAACCGACGCCGAGCAGAGCGGTTCTACCGGCGGAAAAAAGCCGCCTGTGCTAGTATGAACTCCGGCCCCTGCCGTGTTCGCTATTGAGGTAAAAATCCTCCGAACCGTAGCTACCCTCACGGGAGCTGTCCCTTGCGACCTATGTCACGCCCCCTTGCGAGGAGGGAAGGCAGACGGCCGTAACACGGCACCCACCTGACCTGTCAGTTCGAGACGGTCATATCTCAGGCGGCACATGCGGGGGCCTGTTTTCCTTTCTTCTCAGCGGAGCCTGATTGACGGTCGCACCACTGCCGAAAGACGACCTGCGGGCCGTACTCATGCAGGAACGGCGCAACCTGGTCCCCGAAAGCGTGCGCACCCGTTCGGCCGCCGTCACCGCGCGCCTTCGCACCTTGCCCGAGTTCGAGCGAGCCGCGTGCATCGGCGCCTACCTGGCCATTCTCAACGAAGTCGACCTGAGCGAGCTCATTCGCGACCTCTGCGGCGAATCGCGCACGGTCTGCGTGCCGCGCATGCTCGAACACGGCGCCCTGGAGTTCGGGGCCTTTGAAGAAGCGTGCCTGATTGCCGGCCCGCGCGGCGTGACCCAACCCGACGAAACGGCCGTCCACGTGCCTCTCGAAAAAATCGACCTGCTCATCGTGCCCGGCGTGGGCTTCGACGAGCGGGGCTACCGCATCGGCATGGGCGCCGCCTATTACGACCGCACGCTGGCCGACGCGGCACGGCGACCGCTCACGGTGGGGGTAGGCTACGACTTCCAGCTCGTCGACGAAATACCCCACGACCCCTGGGACGTGCCCCTCGACATCATCGTGACGGAAACGAAGACCGTACGGTGCGGGCTACGTTGATGATCGCCAGATCCCGGATCGGCAAAATCCACAATCCCCCAATCCTTAATCCACAAGCCGGGGGCATGGAGAGTCAGGTCTGGAGCCGATTTATGTGTGCCAAGGGGGAGTTTTCATGCATTTACGGGTGCCGCCCGGGGCATGCCGTCTGGGAACTGGCATCGCTCTCAGGCCGCCACTTCGACGTACTTCACGCGGCTGGCAGGGCGGGGTATGGGCAGGCCGTCCTGGCGCAGGCCGTCAAGGTGAAAGCGAATTGCTTCCAGCATGGCGCTTTCGACTTCTTCGAGCGAGTCGCCGGTGGCGACGCAACCAGGCAGGTCCGGAGCGTAAGCCGAATAGTTCGCGCCGGCCTTTTCAATAACGATAGCGAACTGCATCATTGCCTCACCTCTTCAGCTTTGCCTGCTTGAAAACACTGTTGAGCGTACCGGGTGCAAGGTCATCGTTGGGTTTGCCCGGTAACGTAACTCTCCCGAGCTTAGTCGGATGCTTGAATTGGCGATGACTGTCACGCATCGCGACCAGATACCAACCATCTTCCTCAAGTATACGAAGAACCTCGCGTACTATCATCCTCCCGAGATATCACGCCCGGCGCGTTCCGGAAAGGGGAGCGAGGCTCTCGTCGGCGGGGCCGGCAACGTAAATGAAAAAAGCCGACCCCCTGAGGAGTCGGCTCTTCGAAATTGGAGCGGGAAACGGGATTCGAACCCGCGACATCAACCTTGGCAAGGTTGCACTCTACCAGCTGAGTTATTCCCGCTCGGAAGCGATGCTGGTTCCTTCGACCTGGTACCCGAAGGTTGAAAGCGAAAGCCGGCCCTGCGACCGGCTTCGTTCGAAATTGGAGCGGGAAACGGGATTCGAACCCGCGACATCAACCTTGGCAAGGTTGCACTCTACCAGCTGAGTTATTCCCGCGCTAAGTCGCAACAAAAGTTCAGGATACCAAAGGCATTGGGGCACGTCAACCATTTTTGATCGCAGATCCCAGATCGCAGATCGCAAAGGCGGTCGTAAGGCTTACCGGTCTCAACTGCATTGGCTCTTCCTCGCTTATCGAGCCCCCACATCCCTTTCGCGATTTTCCATCCGTGCAACCCTCTTCCTGAATCCAACCGTCCGATCTCCGAGGACTCAATCTGGGATCTGGGATCTGCGATCTGGGATCTCTTTCCATTCCGGGCTGCAATAGTTGCCCGTGCTGAGCGGTCTCGGGTAGAATGAGCCCTTGTCGAAGTCGGCGCCGGAAAGGTGTCGGCCCGGCCGAATACCCTTCCTTTCTCCTTGCTGCAAAGAAGGTGGCGATGATTACGCGACGGCTTGCCTGCAGTACCCTGGTGCTGCTCACCCTGACCACCGCCGGAACCGGACACGCAAACCCGCCCAGCGACGTTTCGGTCGCACGGCAGATGCTCGAAGACAATGAGCCATGGGGCGCCAAGGATCTGCTCGAACGCGAGCAGCTGCGCAACCCCGGCAACGCAACCGTGCGTGAGCTGCTGGGCCGCGCCTATGCCGAACTGGCGCGTCGCCTTCACGCCGAAGGGCAGCCCACCGAGGCGCTTTCCTTTGCGGCCAAGGCCCTCGAAATCAAGCCGGGGCAGGTCGACCTGCTGTATGTGCGCGCCCGCGCCCACGAAGACCTGAAGGCGCTTGACGAAGCCATTGAAGGGTATCGCGAGACGTTGCGCGGCGAAGCCGGCTATCGCGATTCGGCCGATCGCCTGGTTTACCTTTACAAGCTGCGGGGCAGGGGACTTCTGC
>JAWLBW010000254.1:0-6866 GCA_041687475.1 bacterium | reverse complement strand
GGCTGGGTTGGGAAGTCTGGCTCGACGGCATGGAAATTACCCAGTTTACCTACTTTCAGCAGGCCGGCGGCATCGACCTCAAGCCGGTGGCGGTTGAAATTACCTACGGCATCGAGCGCATCGCCATGTACCTGCAGGGCGTCGACTCGGTGTACGACCTGAAGTTCACGGAAGATGTGAGCTACGGCCAGATCTTTCATCAAAACGAAGTCGAGGCCTCGACCTATAACTTCGAAGTCGCCGATACGGCCATGCTCTTTCAGCTGTTCGACACCTTCGAGGGCGAATGCAATCGCATTCTCGACGCGGGGTTGGTGCTGCCGGCGTACGAATTCTGCCTGAAGTGCTCGCATTCGTTCAACCTGCTCGATGCGCGTCGGGCCATTTCGGTAACCGAGCGTCAGCGCTATATCGGACGCGTGCGGGCCCTGGCCAAACGATGCGCCGAAGGTTATGTGGCCCAGCGCGAGAAGCTCGGCTTTCCCCTTCTGAAGCGCGAGGGTGCCCATGCCTGAGTTGATTTTCGAAATCGGTTGCGAGGAACTTCCCGCCGATGCGCTTGCCCAGGCTACCCAGGGTCTGGCGCGTGCCGCGGCCGAACGTCTGAAACACGCCCGCATTCCCCACGAAGGTCTCGAAGCCTGGTCGACCCCGCGCCGCCTGACGCTTATCGTGCGTAACCTGGCTGCCGAACAACAGGTTTCGGAAGAGCGCATTACCGGCCCCGCGTGGAAGGCCGCGTTCGACGCCGAAGGCAAAGCCACCCGGGCCGCCACGGGCTTTGCCGCTAAGCAGGGCGTCGAGGTGTCGGCCCTCGTCAAGGTGGTTACCGAAAAGGGCGAATACGTCGGCATCGAGAAAAAACTCGAGGCCGAGAAGACGGCCGACCAGCTTCCCCGTATTCTGCAGGAGCTCATCAGGGCCGTGCCGTTTCCCAAGTCGATGCGCTGGGGAAACCAGGATGAGAGCTTCGGCCGTCCGGTTCACTGGATGGTCGCGCTGTTCGACGGCCGGGTGGTCGACGTTACGTTCACCGGCATTCGCAGCGGCAATGAAACCCGCGGGCATCGCTTTCTCGCCCCCGAACCCTTTGCGGTCAAGGGCATCGAAGACTATGTGGAAGGGCTTCGCAAGGCCCACGTGCTCGTCAACCCCGCCGAGCGTCGTGAGCGTACCCTGGAAGGGCTGCGCAAGGCGGCGGCGGAGAAGGGCGGCGAGCTCCTGCTTGACGAAGACCTGCTCGACGAGGTGGTGAACCTGGTCGAATGGCCGGTTCCGCTTGCCGGTACGATTGAAGAGCGTTTTCTCGAGATTCCACGCGAAGTCATCATCACTTCGATGAAGGACCACCAGCGCTATTTTTCGCTCCTGAAGCCCGATGGTTCGCTGCTGCCCAACTTCATCACGGTCAGCAATATGATCGTCAAGGACGAAGCCGGGGTGGTCGCGGGTAACCAGCGCGTGCTGGCCGCCCGGTTGTCCGACGCCATGTTCTTCGTGCGCGAAGACGTGAAACGTCCACTCATCGAGCGGCTCGACGATCTGAAGAAGGTCGTCTTTCAGGCGAAGCTCGGCACGATTCACGAGAAGGTCGAACGGTTTACGGCGCTGGCGGTCATGTTGAACGACCGCGCCCATGTGGTAGACGAGGCCGACCTGAAGCGCGCCGCGCATCTGGCCAAGGCCGACCTGACCACCGGCATGGTGGGCGAGTTTCCCGAATTGCAGGGCGTCATCGGGGCCGAGTATGCCGAGCGTCAGGGTGAAAAGCCCGAGGTGGCGAAGGCCGTCTTTGAGCATTATCTGCCGCGCGGCGCCGACGATGCGCTTCCGACCGGCGATATCGGCGCGTTGGTCGCAATGGCCGACAAACTCGATACCATTGTCGGCTGTTTCGGCGTGGGGCTGATTCCCTCGGGCACGGCCGACCCGTACGCGCTGCGCAGGGCCGCCCTGGGCATTCTGAACATTCTGCTCGACAAGAAGTACCCGCTCGGCCTTGCCGGCATGGTCGACGAGGCGCTTGCGCTTCTCCAGAGCAAACTCACCCGCGATCGGGAAGAAGTTCGCGGCGACGTGCTGCACTTCCTGCGCGGTCGCTACGAAAACCTGCTTCGGACGCAGGGCATGGCGCCCGATGAAGTCGACGCAGTGCTCGCTCGCGGCTTCGACGATGTCGTCGACGCACGTGCCCGTATCGAAGCGCTTCACGGGTTTCGCGGGCAGCCGGCCTTCGCTTCGCTGGCCGCAGCATTCAAGCGCACCGCCAATATCCTGGCGAAGGAGCTCGGAACGGCCGAGGCGGGCGAGGTGAATTCGCACCTTTTTCAGGAAGACGCCGAGCGTTCACTCTTCGGCCGCATCGAGGCGCTGTCGGAGCAGGTCGGGCGCTATCTTGCCGAAAAGCGCTATGAAGACGCACTGCGCGTGGTGAGCGGACTCCAGGAGCCGGTCGACGGCTTCTTCAACGATGTGCTCGTCGTAGCTGAAGATGCGCAGGTCAAGGCAAATCGCCTGGCTCTGCTCGCCCGACTGCGCGGTCTGTTCGACTCCTTTGCCGACTTCACGAAGCTCGGCGGGTCGGCGGCGCAGGCAGGCGTGTAACGTATTATAATGGACTCTGGTTATTGACCATTCAGGGAGTGAGTCGTGCCCAAGAAGAAAGTTTCAACCAAGGCATCACGTACGACGGCCACCCGGACTTCCGCGGCTGTGAAGAAGGCGCCGGCCGCCGCGTCGAAGGCTGCGACGACCGGTAAGAAGGGCGCCGCCAAGGTCGCCGCGACCGTGAAGGCGGGCGCCTCGAAGGCGAAGAAGGCCACCACGACCACGGTTGCCGCCACCAGGAAGGCCACCGCGAAGAAGTCGACCGCGGCGAAGAAGGCCAAGAGCGGCAAAACCGCAGGGGCGGCCGTCAAGAAGGGTGCCAAGGCCGCCAAGGCCGTGAAGTCGGCCGCGAAGAAGTCGGTCGGCTCGAGCGCGCGCGGCGCGAAGTTCGTGTACTTCTTCGGCGACGGCAAGGCCGACGGCAAGGCAGAAATGAAGAATCTGCTGGGCGGCAAGGGCGCCAATCTGGCCGAGATGACGCGGCTGAACATTCCCGTTCCGCCGGGCTTCACGATCACGACCGAGGTCTGCACGTATTACTACGACCACGGCCACATGTACCCGTCTGCGCTCGAGAAGCAGGTCGCCGACAACCTGAAGAAGGTTGAGAAGATCATGGGCAAGAAGTTCGGCGACCCGAAGAACCCGCTGCTGGTTTCGGTTCGCTCGGGCGCCCGCGCCTCGATGCCTGGCATGATGGACACGGTGCTGAACCTGGGGCTCAACGACACCACCGTGCAGGGCCTCATCGATCGCACCAACGACCCGCGTTTTGCCTACGACGCCTACCGCCGCTTCATCCAGATGTACAGCAATGTCGTGCTGGGCATGAAGATGGAAGAGCACTTCGAGCCGGCGCTTGACGATCTCAAGCACAGCCGCGGTTACCACTTCGACACCGAGGTCACGGCCGAAGAGTGGCAGTCGCTCATTCCGCTGTACAAGAACAGGGTGCTCGAAGTCACGGGCGAGCCGTTTCCCGAAGATCCCCAGGAACAGCTGTGGGGCGCCGTGGGCGCCGTGTTCAAGAGCTGGATGAACGAGCGCGCCATCATTTACCGCAAGCTCAACAACATTCCGGCCAGCTGGGGCACGGCCGTGAACGTGCAGGCCATGGTGTTCGGCAATATGGGCGACGACTGCGCCACCGGCGTTGCCTTCACCCGCGATCCGGGTACCGGCGAAAAGCATTTCTACGGCGAATACCTGCCGAACGCTCAGGGCGAAGACGTGGTGGCCGGCATTCGTACGCCGCGCCCGATCAACAAGCAGCGCAGCAATGAGGGCGATCTGCCCAGCCTTGAAGAGACCATGCCCAAGGTTTACAAGGAGCTGGTCAAGGTTTACAAGACGCTTGAAAAGCACTACCGCGACATGCAGGACATCGAGTTCACCATCGAGCAGCACAAGCTGTGGCTCCTGCAGACGCGCAACGGCAAGCGTACCGCCCAGGCCGCCATCAAGATCGCGGTCGACATGGTCAAGGAACGGCTCATCAAGCCCGAAGAAGCGGTGCTGCGCGTGCAGCCGTCGCAGCTCGACCAGCTGCTGCACCCCCAGCTCGATCCCAGCGCCAAGGCCAAGGCCGTTTTCAAGGGGCTGCCGGCGAGCCCCGGCGCCGCCGTGGGCCGCATCGTCTTCAACGCAGTCGACGCCGAATCGTGGGCCAAGCGCGGCGAGACCGTGCTGCTGGTGCGCCGGCAGACGAGCCCCGAAGACATCGGCGGCTTCCACGCCGCCCAGGGCATTCTGACCAGCGAAGGCGGCATGACCAGCCACGCGGCCGTGGTCGCCCGCGGCATGGGTAAGTGCTGTGTGGTGGGCGCCAAGGATCTCAAGGTCAACGACGCGAAGAAGACCGCCTCGGTCAACGGCAAGGAGTTCAAGGAAGGCGACTGGATCACCATCAACGGCTCGACCGGCGAGGTGTACCAGGGACAGGTGCCGACCATCGAACCCCAGATTTCGGGCGACTTCCGCCAGCTCATGACCTGGTCCGACAAGTTCCGCCGGCTCAAGGTGCGCACGAACGCCGACACGCCCCACGACAGCACCGTCGCGCGCAATTTCGGGGCCGAGGGTATCGGCCTCTGCCGCACCGAGCACATGTTCTTCGAGGGCGATCGCATCGACTACGTTCGTGAGATGATTCTCTCCGACGACGAAGCAGGCCGTCGCAAGGCCCTCGAGGCGCTGCTCGCCTTCCAGCGCGACGACTTCAAGGGCATTCTCAAGGCCATGGAAGGCCTGCCCGTTACCGTGCGTCTGCTCGACCCGCCGCTGCACGAATTCCTGCCCGTAACCGAAAAGGATTACGAAGCGGTTTCGAAGAAGAGCGGCATGTCGGTCGAGCACCTGAAAACCAAGGCACAGGGCCTGCACGAAGCCAACCCGATGCTCGGTCATCGCGGCTGCCGTCTGGCCATTACCTATCCTGAAATCTACGAAATGCAGGTGCGCGCCCTGATGGAAGCCGCCTGCGATTTGAAGAAGGACAAGGTCAAGGTGCAGCCCGAAATCATGCACCCCATCGTCGGCTTCGAAACCGAGCTTGCCTTCCTGCGCGAGCTTACCGTTCGTGTTGCCGATGAGGTCATGAAGGAGAAGGGCGTCAAGGTCGACTACACCATCGGCACCATGATCGAGCTGCCGCGCGCCGCGCTCACGGCCGATCAGATTGCCCGTCAGGCCGACTTCTTCTCGTTCGGCACGAACGATCTCACGCAGACGACCCTGGGCATGAGCCGCGACGACGCGGTGAACTTCCTGGGCGACTACGAAGAAAAGAAGATCATTCCTGGCGATCCGTTCCAGAGCATCGACCGTGACGGCGTCGGCCAGCTCGTGCGCATCGGTTTCGAGCGCGGCCGCAGCACCAAGCCGAACCTGAAAGTCGGCGTCTGCGGCGAGCACGGGGGCGACCCGGCATCGATCGAACTCTTCGAAGATATCGGCCTCGACTACGTCAGCTGCTCGCCCTTCCGCGTACCGGTGGCTCGCCTTGCGGCTGCCCATGCGGCGCTGAAGAAGTAAGAGCTGACCGTTTCGATTCAAGGGGCGGGTATCCTCACGGGTATCCGCCTTTTTTTTGCGGGGGAAGCGGGCTTCGCCTCGTGCTTAGCGGGTCGACACCCTCTCCTGCGGCGAGAGCCGGGGCAACCTTGTGTCCAATCGTACCGGCGATACGGTAAAATGAAGCTGAAATGACGGAACGAGAAGCCCTTGACATGCTCGGCCTCGAACGGGCCGACACGGCCGACGAAGTACGGGCGCGCTTTCGCGACCTGGTCGAGCGAATTCCCCCCGGCGACGAGGCAGATGCGCACTTTGCCCGCCTGCTGGCCGCCCGCAATACGGCACTGCTCTGCATTGAAGACAGACTGGCCGAAGAAAGCGATGCGTCGCTGCAGCCGGCTGCCGATGCGGGCGAGCGGGGAACCTTGCGGCCCGAGGGCGCCTACATCGACGACGATGACGAACGCCTGAATGCCGAGGGACTCGTCGGCCGGCACACCGAAAACCTGCGACGGTATCGCATGATCGCCTCCGTGGTCGGAGGCGTCAGCCTGATTGTAAGCCTGAGTCTCGGTGACGTTGTTCCGCTTCCGTACTGGATACTTCCCCGTGACGGGCTCAGTCTGACGGTCTTTGCCGTGCTTACCCTGCTGGCCGGCGCCTGGCTTCTGATTCTGGGACGCATGCGAAGCGACATTGTTCGCGAAGTCATGCACGCCGAAGACATTCTCGACAGTACCTGGCGGTACGGCGAACTTCTTCAGATTCTGGTTTCCGTGGGAGGGCTGGGGTCGGTATGGAGCCGGGGCCAGCTCGAGGCGGCGGTGCGTGCCTGGCTGCGTCCCGGACGTGCCGCTTGTGGCTTGCAGTTCGGTGACGACTCGGCCGAAACCACCCTCAAGGATCTGGCCCACCGTGTCGGCCCCACCGACTTTGCGGCTTACCTGGTTACGAAGGGGCTGCAGTTGCGGGCGTTGGTCGAATACGTCGAGCGCAATGCCGCCGGCCGGCTGATCGTACGGTACGAGCTGCAACACCTGCCCCACCCCGGACCCGATTTCGACTCGGAAGACGCCGTCGAATAGTCCCACCCGTCGGCTTCAGCGACCTTACTCGATTTTGACCGGACTGCTACGCAAATCCACAATCTAACAATTGATCACATCTTTCATGGCGAGCATTGTATGCTCTGCCTCAAGTAATCGTTCCATGCCACGGCCAAGGGTTTGCCAGCCGGGTGGGCC
>JAWLBW010000253.1:0-6879 GCA_041687475.1 bacterium | reverse complement strand
CTCGACCTTCAGCGGCCACCTGCGCCGTCTCGTCGAGCTCGACAAGGTGGCCGGACCGCAGGTGCTTCTGCTGGTCGACGAATTGCTGAAGGGTACCGACCCGGCCGACGGCGCCCCCATGGCGCGCGCCTGGCTCGAAGATCTGGTAACCCGGGGCACGCCGGTCTGGGTCACCACCCACTACGGCAGCCTGAAGGCCCTGCCCGCGGTCGACGAACGTTTTACCGCGGCGCGCACCGCTTACGAGCTCGGCAAGCCCGCCTACACCATCGTCTACGGCGAAGCCGGTCCTTCTTACGCCTTTGAAACGGCCGAACGCATGGGCTTCGCCGGGCGCGTGCTCGACAAAGCCCGGCTGTATCGCGAAGGCGAAATCACCCGCGCCGAGCAGGCGTTGGCCGAAATCGACACCCTGCGCAAACAGCTGACCGAAGAACGCAGGCAGGCCGAGAAGGATAGTCGGCAGCAACGCATGCTGCGCGATCGCCTCGAAGCCGAACTGTCGCTGCTGCAGAAGGAGCGCAAGGACTTGGTGCGAAGGGCGGCCGAGAGCACGCTGTCGCAGCTCGACCGGGCCCGCGAGGCGGCCCGCGAGGCCGAACGGGCGGTCAAGAAGAAAAGGGAAACCGGTCGCAAGCGCCGCATCGAATTGGGCAAGACCCGTGAAAGTATCGAGCGCACGCTGTCGGAAATGGAAGTGCCGGGCAAAATCGACCCGGCCACCCTGCAGCCGGGCCTCGAGGTATACAGCCGCCGCTTCAAGCGTAACGGCGTGGTCGTGCGCCCGCCCGAACGCGGCAGCGTCGCGCTGCAGATGGGCGGCATGCAGGTAACCGTCGCCGTCGACGATCTCGCGCCGGCGCAGGCCGCGGCCGCCCCGAAGCAGCCGACGGCCGTCAGGCGGCCCCCGCCGGCCCCCAGCGTACCCGAGAAGCTCGACGTACGCGGCGAGCGACTCGACGACGCCCTGAACCGCATCGATGTCTGGCTCGATGGCGCCTTTCGCGCCCGCCAGTCGGGCACGCTGACCGTGCTGCACGGCATCGGCAGCGGCGCCCTTCGTAACGGTGTACGCGCCTTCCTGCGCGAACATCCCTCGGGCCTGAGCTTTCGTCCGGGAACCGACGAAGAGGGCGGCGACAGCGTCACGCGCATCGAGCTCGCCTGACCCCGATCGGCTATTCCTTTTCGACAAACCGGGGGCACGGGCGCCAACATGCGTGCCCTTTCGCCCGGGAGTGCTAGAATAATAGGTTTATGAGCAAAATCATGACGGGCAATCAGCTTCGCACTCGCTTTCTCGAATTTTTCGAATCCAACGGCCACCGCATCGTTTCCAGCAGCTCGCTGGTTCCGCATCAGGATCCGACGCTGCTGTTCACGAACGCCGGCATGAACCAGTTCAAGCGCGTCTTCGTCGGCGAGGAAAAACGCGATTATACGCGGGCCACGACCTCGCAGAAATGCGTGCGCGCCGGGGGCAAGCACAACGATCTGGAAAACGTCGGCCATACGGCCCGGCACCATACCTTCTTCGAGATGCTCGGCAACTTCTCGTTCGGCGACTATTTCAAGGAAGACGCCATTCGGTTGGCCTGGCGGTTCCTCATCGATGAGCTGAAATTGCCGGTCGATCGCCTGCAGGTTACCGTCTTCAAGGGCGAAGAAGGCGTTCCGGCCGACGAAGAAGCCTTCGAGCTGTGGCAGAAGCTCGCAGGTCTTCCCCCTGAAAAGATTCATCGCCTGGGTATGAAAGACAACTTCTGGTCCATGGGCGATACGGGCCCGTGCGGTCCCTGCTCCGAAATCCACTTTTTCCAGGGCAACGACGTCGTCTGCGAAGACGAACGCCGCGGCGGCGCCTGTCTGGGCCTCGAATGCGAATGCGATCGCTGGCTCGAGATCTGGAATCTCGTGTTCATGCAGTTCAATCGCGCCGAGCCCGGCGGTCCGCTCACGCCGCTTCCGAAACCCAGCATCGACACCGGCATGGGCCTCGAACGACTCGCCGCCGTGGTGCAGGGTAAGCGCCAGAACTACGACACCGACCTGTTCATGCCGCTTATCGAGTTCGCGGCCGAGTTGGGCGGCGTAACCTACGGCGAGAACGAAGAGACCAACAGCGCGCTGCGCGTCATTGCCGACCACGCCCGCGCCACCACCTTTCTCATCGGCGACGGCGTACTGCCTTCGAACGAAGGCCGCGGCTACGTGCTGCGCCGAATCATGCGCCGCGCCGCCCGCTACGGTCGCAAGCTCGGCATCAACGACCCCTTCCTCTACAAGGTAAGCGCCCAGGTCATCGACCACATGTGCGGTGCGTATCCCGAGCTGGTCGACAACGCCAACTTCATCGCCCGGGTCATCAAGGCCGAAGAAGACCGGTTCAACGAAACCCTCGACAAGGGCATGGCCGTCTTCGAAGACGCGGCGCAGAACCTGGAAAAGAAAGGTGAACGCACCATCGGCGGCGAAGTGCTCTTCAAGCTTTACGACACCTTCGGCTTTCCGGTCGACCTGACCCGCATCATGGCCGAAGAGCGCGGCCTGGCCGTCGACGAGAGCGGCTTCGAAGCCTACATGGAAGAACAACGCAGCCGCGCCCGCGAAGCCTGGAAGGGTTCGGGCGACGAAGGCATTCGCGGCATCGTTTCCGAAGTACGCAACGAAGTGGGCCCCACCCGCTTCGCGGGTTACGAGACGACGACCCTTGAAGGCGTCATTCAGAAGATCATCGTCGGCGACCGCGTCATGCACGAAGCGCCCGCCGGCACCGAGGTCGATCTGGTGCTCGACGTCACGCCCTTCTACGGCGAAAGCGGCGGCCAGGTCGGCGATACCGGCCTGCTCGAAGTCGGCGACGTGCGGGTACGCATCGCCGACACCAAGAAGCCGCTGGGCGATTTCGTGCTTCACCACGGCACCGTCGAAGGCGGAACGCTGCGCGAAGGCGCCCTCGCCCACCTGCGGGTCGACGCCGAACTGCGCGACGCCACGCGACGCAACCACACGGCCACGCACCTGCTGCACGCCGCGCTGCGCGATGTTCTCGGCGATCACGTCAAGCAGGCCGGCTCGCTGGTCGGGCCCGACCGCCTGCGCTTCGACTTCACCCACTTCGCCGCCCTGACGGCCGAAGAGCGCAAGGCCATCGAAGACAAGGTAAACGAGCAGATTCTGCGCAACATCAAGGTTGAAACCGAGATTCTCTCGTACCAGGAAGCGGTCAAGACCGGCGCCATGGCCCTGTTCGGCGAAAAGTACGAAGACGAGGTACGCGTCGTATCGGTTCCCTCGTTCAGCCGCGAACTCTGCGGCGGCACCCACGTAGGCCGCACCGGCGACATCGGCCTCTTCCTCATCACGAGCGAAGGCGGGGTGGCCGCGGGCGTACGGCGTATCGAAGGCGCCACGGGCGCCAACGCCCTTAACTGGCTGCGCGAACGTGAAAACCGGCTGGCCGAAGCGGCCTCGCTGCTCAAGAGCGCACCCGAAGAGCTGCCCGCCCGCATTCAGAAGCAGCAGGAAAACATCAAGGATCTGGAAAAGGAAATCCAGCGTCTCAAGCAGAAGCTTGCCGGCGGCGCCTCGACCGATCTCATGTCGCAGGCCCGCGACGTCAACGGGGTGAAGCTGCTCGCAGCCGAAGTCGACGCCCGCAATCCGAAGGAACTGCGCGAGACCTATGATCAGCTCAAGCAACGCATGGCCTCGGGCGTCATCGTGCTCGGCGCCCGTGCCGAAGACAAAGTGTTTCTGCTCGTATCGGTCACGCCCGACCTGACCACTCGTTTCCAGGCCGGCAAGCTGGTCAAGGAAATCGCCGGCGTCGTGGGCGGCGGCGGCGGCGGCAAGCCCGAGCTGGCCCAGGCGGGTGGAAGCGATCCTGCCAGGCTTCCCGAAGCGCTGGCCCTTGCCGAGAAACTGCTCGACTGAAGATTCGACTCGTTCAAGAAGCACCCTGCGGGGTGCTTTTCATTTTTGGGGAAGATTGCCTCTCTGGTACCCTGTCCGATAAACCCTTACCTGCCGAGCGTTCGTCATGCCGAACCCCATTGCCGCCGTCTGGGACCGCACCGTTCTTCCCGTCGCCACCGACATCTGCACCCGCTTCGCGCGGAAAATGCGGGCCGACGTGCTTCGCGAAGCCAGGGGGCGCGTGCTCGAAGTGGGAATCGGTTCGGGTCCGAGCCTCGATTTCTATTCGGGCGATGTAACCGAAGTCGTCGGTGTCGAACCCAATGAGACGGCCAGGCGCAAGCTGCAGCAGCGGGCCCGCACGGGCGACTACCCCTTCCGCGTCGAGGGCGTAGACGGCGATGCCGGCAACCTGCCCTTTCCCGACGCTTCGTTCGACACGGTCAGCGTGCAACTCGTGCTCTGCACCGTACCCCACCCCGAACATGCCCTGCGCGAGCTGCGACGACTCGTGAAGCCCGACGGCCGTCTCCTCTTCATCGAACACGTCCGTCACGCCGACAAGAAGGTGGCCCGGTTGCAGGACAGGCTCAATCCACTCTGGCGCCGCTGCGCGGGCGGGTGCCGCCTGAATCAAGATTCGCGCCGTCTCATCGAAGACGCCGGCTTTCGTCTGGAAAGGCTTGAAGAAGTACGCGATCGCAGCTGGCCCCGCTTCCTGAGCGACATCATCTGGGGCGTCGCCGTTCCCGAGTAACGGGCAGGCCACTCGTGCGTCGCTGAAAGATCCTTCGGTTTTCCCTGCCGTCACGTCGGCCCCCACTTCCCCCCTGCCTTGGTCCGGGCTATGATCGGCCCATAGCCGACTGCCGTGTCGGAGGGAGGTTGCCATGGGAAGACCCGGCCGAAATGCATCGACCCGGAAGCTCGGGCCCGCTTCGTATCTGATGATGCTGGCCCTTCTCGGCCCCGCCCCGGCAGGTTGCGGCGACGACGAGAACAATCAGGCTCGCTTCACGCTCGGCGTGGCCAGCGGCGACGTCACCGACACGGTCGCCTTCACGTGGACGCGGGTCGACCGCGCCACCGATGTCGAAGCCGAACTGGCAAGCGACCGTTCGTTCGACACCGTTCTTCGCACCCGCACCCTCGCGGCCACACCGGCCAACGACTTCACGGTGCAGACCCGTTTCGAAGATCTGTCTGCCGACACCCGCTACTACTACCGCTATCGAGCGGGTGAGCGCACGAGCGAAATCGGCACTTTCCGAACCGCCCCCGCTCCCTCGCAGAGCGCCGCAGTACGATTCGGCTGGGTCAGCGATACAGACGGTTCGTTCAGCCCCCCCATCAACGGCTTCGAAGCCCTCGACGCACTGCGTGCCGACGACCCGCACTTCTGGTTTTATCTGGGCGACACCGTATACATGGACACGACGCCCCCCATCGCAACCGACCTGCCCGGCATGCGGGCCAAGTACCGGGAAACGAGGGGATACGTCGCCCTCCGTAACCTCATGGCCGCCGGCCCCACCTGGGCCCTCTGGGACGACCACGAGGTATCCAACGACTACGCCCGCGACGAAGTCGACGACGATCTCTTCGCGGCCGGAAGGGAGGCCTTTCAAGAGTACATGCCGATAGGGCCCTGGCAGGACGGAAGCGGTTTCTATCGCACGTTCCGGTGGGGCGCGCTGGCCGAATTCTTCCTCCTCGACGAACGCAGTTTCCGCACTGAAAAGGCCGATGCAGCCTGCCGGAGCGACCTGGCTCCCACCCTTCCCCCCGAAAGTCGCAGCGAATTCGGTCTACCGGCCGAACCGCCCTCGGGTTGCCTCGAAACCATCGAAGCCCCCGGAAGAAGCATACTCGGCGAGCGGCAGAAAACCCTGTTCCGCGAAGCGCTGCAAAACTCGGCCGCCGTGTGGAAGATCGTCATCAACGAGGTCGCGCTTTCACAGCTCTACATTCAGCCCTACGACCGCTGGGAGGCGTGGGCCGTCGAGCGGGCAGAGCTTCTCGAACTCTTTGCCTCGGTAAACAATGTCGTCGTGTTGACGGGCGACCTGCACGCCAACGGCGTCCTCGCGCTACACGCGCCATCGGCGGGCACCATGCCTGCCGGCCCGCCGGTCGCCACCGAGTTCATCGCCGGCCCCATTGCGGCCCCCACCCTGCAGGCCGAGCTGATCAACCTGCTGGGCACCGAAATCACAGACATGCTCGTCGATCGAATCGGCGAGGTGATCTCGCCTGTATGTCTCGATATCGATCGGTATGCCTATGGGCTGGTAGAAATTCAGGAGACCGGCGAACTCACAGCCACCATCAAGGACGACACAGGCGTCGAAGTCTGTCGGCAGTCGCTGACGCCTGAATAGTAGACGCTTTCCCCCGTTTTTCCCTGCGCCGCTCCTCGTCCGTGGCCAGGCGAGGCCCGAAGTATCGCCCCCCTCAACACCCGCGCGACCACGGGTATTCGGCAACGGCCGATCTGCCGAATCGTTCCCCGGTATTGGGAGTCGGCGCCAGATTCGGCTACACTGTTGGATTACCCCGCATTCCCATGACAACCCTGGCACCCACATCGACGACAGCCGCCGACACCTGGGCCCTTGAAATTGCCGACGTTCGCAAGCGTTACGGCAATGTCGAAGCCCTTTCCGGCGTCACCTTCGGGGTACGCCCCGGCGTGGTATGCGGACTTCTCGGCCCCAACGGCGCGGGCAAGAGCACCCTCATGCGCTGCCTGACGACCCTGATGCGGCAGGACGAAGGCCACATTCGCTGCTTCGGACACGATACGCTCGAGCAACCCCGGAACGCCAGGGCCGCCATCGGTTACGTGGCGCAGGAAGTCTCACTCGACAAGGCCCTGACCGGCCGCGAGCACCTGCAGCTGCACGGCGCCCTCTATCACGTGGCGAAAAACGAACTCGCGGGCCGCGTTCACGACGTGCT
>JAWLBW010000252.1:0-6886 GCA_041687475.1 bacterium | reverse complement strand
CAATGGTCAAGGCGTGCGGGACGGATGGACGGTTTCAACCGTTCGGGCTGAGCGCCGTCGAAGCCCGCAATGGCCAATGGCCGATGAAACCAATGGTCAAGGCGTGCGGGACGGATGGACGGTTTCAACCGTTCGGGCTGAGCGCCGTCGAAGCCCGCAATGCTCAAACGACGCGCTGCACGGCTGCATGGTGGTCGTCGGACGTCCGCCGTCAGTCGTCCGCATAAGGACAACGCGAGGTGCAGCACGGTTGCACGAAATGGCCAATGGTCGATGGCCGATGGTCAAGGCGTGCAGCACGGTCGGACGGTTTCTGCAGGGCTGCAGGTTCCACCCTGCGCTTCGCTGCGGGTGGAATGAGAGCGGTGCATGATTATCCGCGAGGCTCGCACCTGCGGTGCTCGATTCTCGCTTTGGGGGCGCAGGGGGCGATGCCCCCGCCGATGATTCCCTTGCAACCCGTCATCCCGACGAGCGAAGCGTAGGAGGGACCTCCCGTGCTGCACGGGTGCGCGTGTTGAATTGCATTACGGTTGCAATGTAATGCTAGCCGGCTGGCCGGTGCTCTCCGGCAGACCGTGCATGCCGGGAGGTTCCTCGCTGCGACGGCCTCCGGCCGCCTCCGCTCGGAACGACGGGGGGCCGGTTATCCGCGAGGCTCGCACCTTCGGTGCTCGTTGCCCGGTTTCCACGAGGCGCACCCGACATCACGATTGCGTACCGTGCCCACCCTCCGTCCGCAGATAAAAAGAGATGTCGGGGTGCAGCCGCATCCAGTGCATGCGAGTAGAGCTTCTCGGCGCCTTGGCGTCTCAGTGTAATTTCGGAAGCGTGCAACCGGCCTGCACGCCTCTCCGCCCTCACCGACTCGATGTGGCTTCTCCCCCTCTTCCCATCACACGCTCTCTCCCTCGACGACCAACCGTGCCTACCGCGTAAACTCCTCGACCGCCCGGTATTCGGCCTTTCGCTTGCCGAGTCGTCGGGCGAGCCAGCGCTCCGAGCGTTTCCGGGCAAACCGGTCCATCCACCCTTCCACCTTGGTCGAGTGTCGGCGTATGGTTTCGGCCGTGAAGATGAAGGGGAACTGGACGAGGGGAAACAGGCGCCAGAGCCAGGGTTCGGGCAGCTTGTAGCGGAACATGTACGTCCACGGAGGCAGAAACAGGGCGGTGTAACCGAGTTCGAGGCGGTAGTCGAGCCGCTTCCACATGGCTTTGAGGCCTTTGTCGCCCTTCTGGGGTCCGTACGAGCGTACGTAGGAGTGGGCCAGGTTCTTGCCGTCGTCGCCCGATTTCTTGACGCCCTTGAGGAAGTTGGTCACGAGCAGGCGCACGCCGTCGCCCACGGTCTGGGGATACCAGCGGGGCTGCACGCCCATGATGTGGCCGACGTAGCGCCAGAAGTGCAGGGTGGCTTCGATTTCCTTGATGCGCGGACGATAGCCGATGGCCATGAGGCCGAGCCCGGGGGCAACGCTTCCGCCCATGAGGGTCAGCAACGCGTCGCCCTGACTGATGGGTACGCCCCAGGCGTCGAGGTTCCACTCGGGGTGGCTGAGCAGCCGCTTCCGCACGAAAACATGCATGAGCCGCACGCGCAGGGCCGTTTTCCGCCCGATTCCCCCCGGACGTAGGGCGCCGGGCGTCGATACGTCGATCCAGAAGGCCGCCGTTTCGAGGAAGCGGTTGTTGGCCGAATCGCCCGTGTAGGCGCCGGTAAAGGCCAGCGGCTTGGCCACCGAATTTTCGAGGTAGCCTTCGAGGGTGATGGAGCCGGCGAAGCTGTAAAGGTGCGGCCCCCAGCGGCGGAAGGTCTTCGCCCCCAGTTCGATCAGGTCCCAATCGAGCCACTCGGGGTCCTTCTCGAACTCGGCAAAGAGGCGTTTCAACGATTCGGGTGCGTCCTTGACGGAGTCGACCCCATGTTCGAGCGCCTGGTCGACCATGGCGCGTCCGGCGGCCTGCCCGCGCTTGATGTACACCTCTTCGACGAAGGCTTCGGCGACCGGATCGGCGTCGTAGTAGGTGTGCGCCCAGGTGCGCACCACCTCGGGGGGAAGCAGGGGATCGAAACGCAGAACCTTGCGGCACAGGTTGCGCGCGCGTTGAACGGCCGGTTTCTCGATATGGTCGAAGTAGCGGAATTCGAGGGGAATGCGGTCGACTTTGTCTTGCGTGAACACTGTGGGGCTCTTCATCGGGTACCTCGGTCATATTAGAGCATGCCGGGCGGCCGATTACAAAGCGTGAATCCATTTACAATGAGGTACCCCGGTCGGCGAGGGCATCGAAAAAATGACGGCAATGGGGCGAAATCTCTGGGGGAACCGTCTCTGAAGGGTGGGGCCTTCGTGCTAGAATAGGCTGGATTGGCAGTGGGCTGAGGTAGGTGTGACCGGTAGAAAGTCGGATATGCGGTATGTGCGTTCGGGCGCCCTGCGGGCTTTGCTTCTTGCGCTGTTCTGGCTGGTGCTTGCCGGGCCGGAAGGGGTGTCGTGGGTGGCCGTAGTCAGCGTGGGGGCGGCCGTTGCGGTAAGCCTGCGCCTGTCGCCGCCGGGCGAAGGCATGCGGCCGTTGGCCTTGCTGGGTTTTCTTCCCTATTTCCTGCGCCGTTCGCTGGTGGGCAGTTTCGACATTGCACGGCGGGCGCTCTCACCCCGGTCTGACGCCATTCACCCCGGCTTCTGCGAATATGCGGTAGGCGTGCGGGGCAGGGCGCTGACCTTTCTCATGGGGGTCATCTCGCTCTTGCCCGGAACGCTCAGCGTCGAGCTGGAAGACGGTCGTTTGCGCATTCACACCATTGACGATCGCAGGCCGATTCTCGACGACGTGGCTGTTCTCGAGCGGCGGGTGGCCAGGGTCTGGGGCCAGGCGCAGGGAGAGGTGCGATGACGGCGTTTCTCGAGGGAACATCACTGCTGCTTCTCTTGTCGTTGGCGGCGGGCATGATTCGGGTTTTTCGCGGCCCCACGGCTGCCGACCGCATGCTTACGGCACAGCTGTTCGGTACCACGGCCACGGCGCTGCTGCTGCTTCAGGCCTTCGCATCGGGCGAGCCGGCATTCATTGACGTGGCGCTCGTTTTCGCGCTGCTCGCGGCCGTTGCCGCCATTGCCTTCGTTCGTCGGTATGCCGCCGGCGAGGAGGGCGAGTGAACATTCTGTCGATGATCTTCATCGGTGTGGGCATTGCCTTCTTCCTGGCGGGTACCGTCGGGCTGCTGCGCTTTCCCGATGTGTATTCGCGGCTGCATGCGCTGACGAAGGCCGACAACGCGGGGCTCGGGTTGGTGACCGTGGGGCTTTGTCTGCAGAGCGGCTCGGTGCTGCAGGCGCTCAAGCTTGTGCTGATCTGGCTGGCCGTGCTTGTAGCCAGCACCACGGCGTGTCACCTGATTGCCCGTTCGGCCTGGCGATCGGGCGCCAAACCCTGGGAGAGTCGTTGATATGGCTGCGATTTTCGACTTCGTGCTCGCCGTATCGATCGTGTTGACGGCCTGGCGACTGCTTACGGCGCCCGTGCTCTTTCAGTCGGTGGTGCTGTTCATTGCCTTCGGGCTGCTCATCGCGTTGGCCTGGGCGCGGTTGCGGGCGCCCGACATCGCGCTTGCCGAAGCGGCCATCGGCGCCGGCATCACGGGTGCGTTTCTCCTGAACGCACTCGGTGCCGCTCGTGAAGACGATGCAAGGGAGAAAGGGTGACGAAAAATGCGGGAACATCGGCGGGCGTTCGATTCGCGGCTGCGGCACTGACTCTTGCGGTGGCGGCGGTACTTGTGCAGCAGGCGGTGACGGTAATGAGCGCCGACCGCACAGGTGTGGGGCCCCTCGCGCTGCGGAACCTCGACGAAAGCGGCGTTTCGCACCCCACGACCGCCGTGTTGCTGAATTTCAGGGCCTACGACACCTTGCTCGAAATCGCCGTACTGGTCATCGCATTACTGGGCGTGCGGGCGTCGGCGCTGCCGCGACCGTTCGAGACGGCGCCGGCCGGGCGTATGCTGAAGTCCTTTTCGCATTTTCTGGTGCCCGTGCTCATCGTCGCCGGCGGATACGTGCTCTGGGTCGGTTCTCACGCACCGGGTGGGGCGTTTCAGGCCGGCGCGTTGCTGGGGGCCGCGGGCGTGGTGCTGGCATTGGCGGGGGCCTTGCCCGAGTTACGGGCGCCGGGTACGGGGCCGGTCGTGGGGCTGGCCGTCTTTCTGGTTCTTGGTCTGCAGCCGCTGTTCGCGGGCGACGCCCTGCTGTATTACCGCGGCGAATGGGCCAAGACCGTCATTCTGCTGATCGAGGCTGGAGCCACGGTTTCCATCGGGTGGATTCTGGCGGGCCTTTTCATGGCCGTACATCGTGGTGACATATGACGACCGCGGTTTTGTACGGCATAACCGGAATCGTTCTCTTTTCACTGGGGCTGTATGCGCTGGTCGTGCAACGGCATTTTCTGCGGCGCCTGCTCAGTCTGAACATCATGGGCACCGGCGTGTTCATGGTCTTCATCGCTTCGGCGTGGCGCCCGGCGCCCGAGCCGGTCGATCCGGTGCCGCACGCCTTCGTGCTGACCGGTATCGTGGTGGCGGTGAGCGCCACGGGGCTGGGGGTGAATCTGTGGCGCCGCATGCAGGCCGAAAAGCGGGGTGAAGAGGCGCCATGATGCAGTCGCTGGCATGGTCGATCGGTGTGCCGCTCGCGGCGGCGGTCGCCTGCTTCGCTTCGGTGCCTACCGGGGTGATTCTGCTGCTGCTCGCCGCCTGCGGCGCCGCCGCCTGGGTGCCCGTGTGGCAATTGTATGCGGGCGCGAGCGGCGCCTATGTCGTGGGCGACTGGGCCGTGCCGTTAGGCATCGGTCTGCGGCTTGACGGTCTGTCGGCGCTGTTCATGGGGGTGACGGCGGTCGTTTTCGTCATCGCGGGCGTGCACGCGCTTGCCTACCGGCTTCCCGAGCGGCGACGTTCGGCTTTCTGGTCGCTGTGGTTCCTGCTCTGGGCCGGCCTGCACGCCCTGTACCTGTCGAACGATCTGTTCAACCTGTACGTGACCCTCGAGGTGGTCGGGCTTTCGGCGGTGGCCCTGGTTTCGTTGACGGCACGGGCGGCGGCCCTGCAGTACCTGTTCGTGACCATGCTGGGGTCGTTGGCGTACCTGCTCGGCGTGGCCCTCTTGTATGCCGGGTACGGGGCCCTCGAACCGGGGGCCCTGCGCGCGGCCGGCGAAGCCGGTCCGCTCTTGTGGTCGGTACTGGCGCTGATGTCGGTGGGGCTGCTGCTCAAGACGGCCGTGTTTCCCTTGCATTTCTGGCTGCCGCCCGCCCATGCCGGTGCGGCGGGGCCGGTCAGCGCCGTGCTTTCGGCGCTCGTGGTCAAGGCATCCTTCTTTCTGCTGGTACGCTTGTGGGCCGACCTCTTTCAGCCGGTGGCCGCCTCGCCGGCGCTGACGGCACTGGGCCTGGCCGGTATCGCGTCGGTACTCTGGGGCGGCTGGCGTGCCTTTCGCGCCGAGCGCCTGAAGATTGTCATCGCCTACTCGACGGTGGCGCAGCTCGGGTATCTGATGATCTTCTTTCCCCTGGCCTTTCACACGCAGCCGTTCGTGGCCGTCGATGCGTATAGCGGCATGGGCATGCTGGTGGCCGCCCATGCCTGCGCCAAGGCCGGCATGTTCCTGGCCGCGGGCAGCGTGCTGCACGAGCTGGGGCACGATCGGCTCGACGGGCTGGACGGGTGGGGCGTTCGCTATCCGGTGGCGGCCTTCGCCTTTGCCGTGGGCGGGGTTACGTTAATGGGGCTTCCGCCCAGTGGCGGGTTCGTGGCCAAGTGGTTGCTTCTGCGGGCGGCTTTTCACTCGCAGCAGTGGCTTTACGCGGCTGCCCTGTTGGGCGGGGGGCTGCTGGCCGCGACTTATGTTTTTCGTCCCCTGGGGGGCGCCTTCCGGGTCGTGGGGCATGTCGAAAAGAAGATGCCCGGGGTTCTGCAGTGGTCGGCACTGGCGTTGGCGGGGGTTTCCCTCCTGCTCGGTGTGGTGGCGGCCTGGCCGCTTGACCTGCTCGAGATCGGGCGTGTCCTCGAGACGCGAGGTGCGCCGTGATAACCTCGCCGTGGCTGCCGATCTGGGTCGTGCTGACCTCGTTTATTCCGGGCATCATCATCTTTCTGCTGCCCGAGGAACGCCATACGCTGCGCACGTCGCTGAATCTGCTTGGCGCCGGTTTGAAAATCTTATTGGTGGGTGTACTTCTCTTCGGTATTTACGAGGGGGTCGTCTACGACATACGTCTGCCGGTGACGCTGGGTTTCGAACTGCACTTTCATGCGACGGCGCTGGCCATGCTGTTTGCCACGCTGTCGGCGCTGTTGTGGTTCGTTACCACGATCTATGCGGTCGGCTACCTGCATGGCAGCCCGAACCAGGCCCGCTTTTTCGGATTCTTCAGTCTGTGCGTGAGCGCAACGACGGGTATTGCCTTCGCGGGTAATCTGGTGACCTTCGTCTTTTTCTACGAAGCGCTGACGTTGGCGACCTATCCCCTTGTCGTGCATCGCGGTACGGCCGAGTCGATTCGGGCGGGGCGGGTCTATCTGTTCTACACGTTGGGCGGGGGCGCGATGTTGATGGCGGGGGCCGTCTGGTTGAACGCGCTTGTCGGCCCCGTGCGCTTCATCGAGACCGGCGCCCTGGCGGGCATGGACGTGAGCCCGACCTCGCTGCGCATCGTTTTCTTCCTGTTGGTCGCAGGGCTTGGGGTGAAGGCGTCGCTGGTTCCGCTGCACGGATGGTTGCCGATTGTCATGGTGGCCCCGGCGCCGGTAAGCGCGTTGTTGCATGCGGTGGCCGTGGTCAAGGCGGGCGCCTTCGGTATCGTTCGTGTCGTATACGATGTGTACG
>JAWLBW010000251.1:0-6963 GCA_041687475.1 bacterium | reverse complement strand
GCACTTCGTAAACGTCGCCCTCGACGGCAAGAAGGGTAACATCGAACGTGCCTCCTCCGAGGTCGTACACGGCAACGATGCGACGGCCGGCCCCACGCAACGACGTGCCGTAGGCCAGCGCCGCCGCCGTCGGTTCGTTCAGCAGGCGCAGCGGCTCGAGCCCGGCCATGCGCGTCGCCAGAATGGTTGCCTGTCGCTGCACTTCATTGAAGTGGGCCGGCACGGTAATGACCGCTTTGCGAACGGCGCTGCCCGACTGCACCGCGGCGGCTTCACGCAGCGTACGCAAAAGGTTCGCCGACAGTTCAATCGGGGTAAGCGTGCGTTCGTTAAGGTTGACCGACGCCTGCCCCTGAACCCCGCGTACGATGCCGTAGGGTACCCGTTGCCGCAGCGTCTGAATGGCCTGCGACTCCCAGGTCTGCCCCATCAGGCGTTTGAACGCCGAAATCGTACCCCGCGGGTTTGTTACCGCCTGCTGCCTGGCCGGGTGCCCGACCAGCAGGCGCTTATCTTCGGTCACGCCCACGCAGCTCGGCGTAATCCGATAACCTTTGTCATCGGCAAGCACGGTCACGCGCTTGCCGTCGTAAACACTGACGCAGGATGAAGTCGTACCCAGATCGATTCCCAATATGGTTTCGCTCATCGCTTGGCCCCCCAGGTATAAACCACCACAAGTACCATACAAACGGCTGCGCCACAAGCGACATTCTGAATTGCAGGCGATACGTACCCACGCCTGGCGATTGCCTGCAGAATAAAGCGTATAGTGAGCGGCCTGCGACTCACGGGTTCGACCGTCCCCCAGCTTATCCAGAAAGCCCGACGCGACGACTCAGCCGGGTTTTTGTTCTGCAGAATGAGTTACGCACGGTTGAAAAGTCTGCGATGATATGGGAGAAACGCCGCTTGTCCAAGGTTCATGCTCACTTCTCTGCAACAGTTCTGGCCCCAGGTTGCGGCCGCGCTGACCTTACTGCTGACCTTGCTTACCGCCGCCCACGCGATTCTCAACAAGCGTGACGTGCGCGCGGCCGTGGGGTGGGTGGGTCTCATCGTCATTGCCCCACTCGTGGGCGCCCTGGCCTATATCGTTCTGGGCATCAACCGCATCAACCGACGGGCGAAGGCGCGCTTCAGCCAGAGCATGAAGGGGTTCGTTCCGGCCACGCCCATTCGCGAGATCGTGGCCGTCGGCAACGCACTCGAGCCCTACAACGGCGACCTGGGCGAACTCGCCCGTCTGGTCGACACCCTTGCCAGAAAGCCCTTGACGGGTGGGAACCGGGTCGAGCCTCTGCGCAACGGCGACGAAGCCTACCCGGCCATGCTCGAGGCCATTGCCGAAGCCCGTCACAGTGTTTCGCTCTGCACCTACATTTTCGATAACGACGCTGCCGGCGGCAAATTCGTCGACGCGCTTGCCGACGCCACCGCCCGGGGCGTGAAGGTACGTGTTCTCATCGACGATGTGGGCGCCCGCTATTCATTCCCGAGCGTTGCCCGCAAGCTGGCGAGCCGCGGGGTCATGGTAGCCCGGTTTCTGCCTACCGTGCTGCCCTGGCGGTTTCCCTACGTCAACCTGCGCAATCATCGCAAGGTCATGGTCGTCGACGGCAGTATCGGATTCACCGGTGGGCTCAACATTCGCATCGGCCACGTACTATCGGCCGGCTCGGGGCATCCGGTAGCCGACCTTCATTTCCGCCTGCGCGGCCCCGTCGTCGGTCACCTTCAGCAGGCCTTTACCGAAGACTGGAGCTATGCGACCAAGGAAGTGCTGGCAGGCGCCGACTGGTTTCCCCGCCTCGAAGACGCAGGGGGCACGGTCGCCCGCGGCATCATGGACGGTCCCGACGAAGATTTCGAAAAGCTGCGCTGGGTTCTGCTTGGCGCGGTGGCCTGCGCCCGGCGACGTATTCGTATCGTCACCCCCTACTTCCTGCCCGACGACACGCTCATCAGCACCCTGAACCTCGCCGCCATGCGGGGCGTGAAAGTCGATATCGTGCTGCCCGAAGCCAACAACCTGGTCATGGTGAAATGGGCCTCCGACGCCTCGCTGTGGCAACTGCTCGAGCACGGCTGCAACATCTACATGACGCCCGCCCCCTTCGACCACTCTAAACTGTTGCTGGTCGACGACCAGTGGTGCCTGATCGGCTCGGGCAACTGGGACGCGCGCAGCCTGCGTCTGAACTTCGAATTCAATGTGGAATGCTACGATCGCAGCCTGACCACGGCGCTCGACAAGCTGGTTGAAGAAAAGATCGCCCACGCTCGCCAGCTCACCCTGGCCGAGGTCAACGGCTGGCCCGTTGCGGTTCGCCTGCGCAACGGCATTGTGCGCCTGTTCGCGCCGTATCTTTGAACGGCGTGCAATTCCGGACGCAGGAAGACTTCAGCGCACGAAGCGCGTGGCCACTTCGCGCAGCTGCTCGGGCGTAAAGGGCCGCTCAATGACGGCCGAGGCATGGGGAATGCGGGCCTGCCCCATGAAAGCGATGAGGATCACGAGGGGAACCGGAGCGAGGGCTTCCGTTTCACGGAGACGACCGAGAAAAAGCTCGCGGTCGAGCGTCATCCACTCGAGCCATATCTGCGAAGGCGTAAGACCTTCGAGAACGAGATTCCAGGCCGCCTTGCCGTTATCGGCGGTACGCACGCCGACAATGCCCGAAAGCACCGACGAAACGTAGTCGCGAAACAAGGGTTCGTCACAGACGATGAGAACCGGGCTCTCGGAAGAAGACTGCTCCAGCATGCAGGCTTAGTAATACCAAGCCCCGGGGGGAAAGTCAACCAGGGAACGTGCCCGTCAGTGAACGTTCATCGACGGGCGACTCTCGCCTTCCGTCGTGTCGATGCCGAAAACCGGCAGGTCTTTTCCCTCGGGCTCGTCGAGGAAACGAACGACCACCCCTTCGACGACACCGTCGGTCAATCCCTCATGGGCCAGATAGGCGCGCACGAAGTCGGCGAGCTGACGACGCGCCGTTTCGCGCACCACCTCACGCACACGCGCATCGTCGGCGTGTGCCCGTATATCGTGCATGACGTTGGCGGTGAAGGCCTGCTGCACATCGGCTCCCGAGAAGCGCTCGAGGCGCCCCCAGCCCACCGTGAGCTTCCTTTCAAGCCGCCCGATGTCGGGCTCGGCCGCCATGAGGTCGACGGGCGGAAACGACACCGTCAGCAGGCGGGACGACGAGTCGGTGACGAACGAAATGGGACGCTCGCCCGAGAAGTCGACGGCGTAGAAAAAACGCACCGGCACGCGATACTCGAGCGACGTGGTACCGAGATCGACGCCGAAGATGGCCTTGCGGCTTTCGTACGAACCCGAGACCGTCTGGTCGAGTTCGGCCACGACAAAGCGCGAATGGGGGGTAATGCCGTTCAGCTCGAAAAAGAGTTTGACTTCGCGGGCATACCGGGCCGAGAACCGCTCGCTCAGCGCCTTGAGCGCCCGCTCTGGGGTGGCGCGAACCACATACCCCAACGTCGCACCGGCCAGAAACGCCAGCAGCAGAAAGGGAATCGCAACGATGAGAAAGCGGCGCCCCGCGCCGTCGGCAGCCATGCCACACTATACAGCGCCCGGGCCTATCCGGGCAACCGGGCCCCGACGCGCTTCTCAGTGAGGACGCGTAATTTCCTGCGGCATCTCGTCGACCGTCGGTCGGGCCGCGGGAACCTCGAATTTTTCGACGGGCCCGAAGGTGGCTTCGGGATTTTCGAGAATGCGGCGAACCTCGTTCAGCAAGACACCCCCCTGGTACCCATCGATGACCCGGTGGTCGATGGCGGCGCCCACCGTCAATCGCTTGCGAATCTCGACACGGCCGTCGACCGCCACTGGCTTTTCGCGCATGGCGCCGACCGACAGAAGCATCGAAATCCAGATGAAAGGGGGTATCGGGGCAATGGCCTCATCGATGCCGAACATGGACACGCTGGTAATCATGGCGCTGCCGAAAGGATCGCGCGGTATGAAGCGCGTGAAGCTCAGATCAATATTGAACTGGTACTGCAGCAGGGCAACCACGTTCAGCCCCCAGCGCAGAATGCCGGGCGGAAGCAGCTTGAAGACTTTCTTGGTCACGCCCAGAAACGGGTCATGGTGCCTGCGTATGCTGCGAACGCCCCCCGACAACTCTTCAGCTATCTCGAGCATCGACTTCCGGTCGGCGTCACGAATGAGCGCCGCCGTCAGATCGGCACCCTGATCGTGCGTTCGCTCGGCGGGGTCGACTTCGACAAGTACCGAAAGATCGACATGGTCGCGCAGATATACCTTTCCCCAGCGAATCATGCCGTTACACTCGGGATGCCGACGCAAGGCATCGGCAAGGACTTTCACCAACAGGTGGGTTACGGTCACCCGGCGGCCCGTGGCCCGCGAAAGGCGACGCGTGTAGTCGTACGCCGCTTCCATGTCGAGTTCGATAAAGCCGTGAATGACGGGGTCATTCGGTCGCGCCCAGGTCGACGAGGCTACCTTTCGCCATCCTGAAATCTTTCTCGCATATCTGCCCGGTATGTTTCGCATGCATCCCTCCCCCGGCCTCGGTGGTTTCCCATGGACACCCTTCCCCAGCGCAAACACACCCTGTGTCACCTGCGGCCGTCATCGAGGAAAACAACACGCTTGCCGTCGATTTCCAGTATACATCGTGTATGGCGCACGGCTGAGGGTCGCCCCCGTTCGAGCGGGCGGCGGCTACTTGTGTTCCGACGGGGTTGCCGGCCGTGGCGTCAGCACCGGTTCGACACCGTGCCCCGCCAACCGCCCGGGGCTGCACGAAACCCCGCCGTTCCCGAGAATGGATTCAGGTTCTACCCAGGAGAGGAAAGGTTCATGCACGGAAAACACGACCACGACCACCGACAGCGCTCGGGCGCCATGTTCCCGGAAATCGATCCGAACACCGAACGGCTGCTTGAAAAGGCCTACCAACCCGAACGTGAACCGCCGGTCGAGGGGGTGCTGGCTCCGGAGCAGCTGGAAAGAGAGCGGCGCGCCTGAGTCAGGCGACCGGTCCCTTGGGCTGCTTCTCGAGCAGCTTGGTGAAGTCGATCTGCAGGAAGAGCCCTTCGGCCTCGGCGTGCAGTTCGCCCTCGGCCGACGTCAACCGGCCGCGGGTATAGACCTTGCGGCCTTCTTCACGCTCGATCCAACACTCGATGAAGGTCGAAGTCTCGAGGGGAATGAACTTGCGGAAATTCACGTTCAGGTTGAGCGCGACGACGCGGTAGCCGGCCGCCCAGGCGCTCGTGCCCATGGCGTCGTCCATGATGGAGGCGATGCTGCCGCCGTGCGCGCATCCGGGAGGGCCCTCGGACTCGGGGCCGTGGTAGGCCACACCGTGCAGCCGCTTGTCGATGGGGTGCCAGAAGTACGACAGCTCGACACGGCGGCGACCGGGATTGTGGTGTACCCAGCTGCGGCCGGAGTCAGGCGTCTGCAGCCGAAGCAGATCGGCGTTGGACTCGAGTTCCTGCAACCTGGCGCGTCCTTTATCCATGCGGTCTCTCCGAAACAGTCCTTCAACAGGTGAACCTTCATGGTACCACCGCACGGCTGCCTCACGCCTGCCCCGCGAAGTGCATCCGACCTGAAAATCGGCTAGCATGAGCCCTTGCACAAGGGAGAAATTGCCACGTGGTTTCACTGAAGCAGGCGTTCGTCGCGCTCGTAGTCATAGGCCTGTTGCTGCTCGTCGGAAGAATTCTTCGCGAGCGCATCGGCCTGTTCCGCCGTTTGTTCATTCCAAGCTCCATCGTGGCCGGCTTTCTGGGCCTGCTGCTGAGCGCCCAGGTACTCGGCTCGCTGGCCGCGAGCCTCGGCGGGCCCGATGCCCCGCTGGCCGGTGGTGTGTTTCCCCAGTGGGTGGGCGATACGTGGCGCACGTTGCCCGGCATTCTGATCAACGTGGTCTTTGCCGCCCTCTTCCTCGGCGAACGCATTCCGAAACCCCGTGAAATCTGGCGCAAGGCGGGTCCCCAGGTGGTCTTCGGGCAGATGCTCGCGTGGGGCCAGTATACGGTCGGGCTTACCCTGGCCATCGTGGTGCTGGCGCCGCTGTTCGGCATGAGCCCCATGGCGGGCGCGCTCATTGAAATCGCCTTCGAGGGCGGTCACGGCACCGCGGCCGGCATGGCCGCGACCATGCGTGAACTCGGCTTCGCCGACGGCCCCGATCTGGCCTACGGGCTGGCCACCGTCGGCGTGGTCAGCGGCGTCATCGTGGGCACCATTCTCATCAACTGGGGCGCCCGGCGCGGCCTGGTCGAGGTGGCCGGAAAGACCCGCCAGGCCGCCCACGACGAGTTGAGCGAGCGCGAAGACCAGGCCTTCGAAGCGCCCTCCCGCGCAGACGAAGAGCTGCAGACCACCGACCCCCTGTCGATGCAGTTCGGCATGGTGGGCCTGGCCATTGCCGTCGGCTGGCTGCTGCATCAGGGTCTGTTGCTCGTCGAGGGGTGGACGTGGGCCCGGCTGGGCGGACCCACCATCATGCCCTACGTGCCGCTGTTTCCGCTGGCCATGCTGGGCGGCGTGCTCGTTCAGGCCACCCTCGACGCCACCGGTCACGGACACTCGGTCGATCGCCGACTGATGAACCGCATTTCCGGTGCGGCGCTCGACTTCATCATCGTATCGGCCCTGGCCACCCTTTCCCTGGGTGTGCTGGGCGAAAACCTGGCGCCGTTTCTACTGCTCGCCTTCGTGGGTATTGCGTGGAACGTCTGCGCGCTTCTGTTTCTCGCCCCCCGCGTCATGCCCGACTACTGGTTTCAACGCGGCATTGCCGATTTCGGGCAGTCGATGGGCGTTACGGCCACAGGACTGCTGCTCCTGCGCATGAGCGATCCGGCGAACCGTTCGGGCGCCTGGGAAAGCTTCGGCTACAAGCAGCTGCTGACCGAACCCTTCGTGGGCGGGGGACTCGTTAC
>JAWLBW010000250.1:0-7030 GCA_041687475.1 bacterium | reverse complement strand
GAACCACAGCTCTTCGAGCGGCTCGTCGATGGGTACGAAGAAATCATCGAAGTGCATGAGCAGCAACCGGCGGGCGCCGACGGCTTCAACCACTTCGTTTACATACGATTCGGTGCCGGCACGGCCGGCAATGCCCAGCATGACCATGTCGGCGCGTACGTCGTCGAACATGCCCGGCACCGTGCCGGCGCTGGCGTGATGCACGATCGTTCCCAGCGGATGCTCGATGACGATCGAGTAGGCGGCCCCCAGCTTGTAGGCCTTGGCCGACGTCGGGGGCACCAGCGGCTCTTCGACCGTGCCCGGATAGGGAATGCGGCCGAAGAGGGCAGGGCCATGCACGCTTTCGAGAAAGGTAATGCGAAACAGGCCGGCTTCGAAAGTCGAGCGGTCGGCGATTTCATGCATCTGCGACGAAGGCAGACCAAGGCCCTCGCCGATGTAAAGGGTGCTGCGTGAGCCCACCAGCGTGGCTCCTGTCCTTTCCGCGAATATCGGGGCGTCCATCGAATGGTCGTAATGCGAGTGCGAAACCATGACGTGCGTCACGTCGGTCGCCTTGAGGCGCGCCATCCACGTGTCGATGAGCTCGGTATCGGGCGCGATGTCCATGCCCAGGCCGACGCGCAGCAAACCGTAGCGGGAAAGAAAGGGATCGATGAGCAGGCCGGTCTCGCCGTCGGTCAGGTAAATGCCGGCGGTGCCCATCCACGTGGCGCGCAGGGAAGTCGGTTCGGTTACCTCGGCTGCCGCCTGCACACCGGGGTCGTGCGCGGCGAGAAGCCGCTGTTCGTACAGGGTGCGGAACGAGGGACCGCAGGCGCTCGCGGCAAGCACGAGAAGAAACAACGCAGAAACCCGGATGGTCATGGCAAACGAAGGGGGTGGGGGGAGAGAGAGAGTCGTTGACTGATTTTACCACTTCGTGGGCCGGGGTGCATGCGCATGCCCGGCGAAGGCTCTTCCAGCAACGAAGCCTTGCCGCGTCCGAGTCGCGGAACCGCACCGCCGCGGGGGGGGGCGACCCACGTGGCCGCCGTCAACCTCTGTGCCGTTGTTTCAGAATTTCGCGCAGGCGCGTTTCCGTCATGGAATCGAACACGTCGCCCCCCGGTTGCAGGGCGCAGACCGGCCCCCTTCGACACCTGCCCAGACAACCGGTGAGAATGATGCGGGCTTCGGCGGGTAAACGGCCGGGCTCGCTGCCGGCAAGCATTCGGCTTATGGCGTCGTGAAAACCGGTTGCCACTGTCGGCGCGACGCAATCGCCGCCGCGACAGACGTAGATACGCGTGGCCCGCGGTCTTGGCTGGGTGGATGATATTGCCTTGCGATACACGGTCGGCTCGAAACGAACGTCTGCTTCCAGCATAGACGTCGAGCCGGCGCAGCCCAAGCGTGAACCGCTGCGTGAACGGATTTCCCGTGCGTTGCGACCGGTGTCAGTAGGCGCCCTTTCGGGTAAGAACGGCGCTGACGGTGCGGAAGAGAATGGTAATGTCGAGCGACAGCGACTTGTTCTTGATGTAGTAGAAGTCGTACTCGAGATTTTCGTGCAGCGGCAGGTCCTTACGTCCCAGAATCTGCCAGAGCCCGGTCACGCCGGGCCTTACGTCGAGCCGCTTCAGCTGCCACTCTTCATACGTGTCTACGATGAACGGCATTTCGGGACGTGGCCCCACGAGGCTCATGTCGCCGGTCAAGACGTTCAGCAGGTTGGGCAGCTCGTCGAGGCTCGTCTTGCGCAGGAACCGGCCCACCTTTGTGATACGGGGGTCGTCGTCGCCTTTCGGCGCGACCGCGTATTTCGGGCTGTCGATGTACATCGTGCGGTACTTGTACATCGTGAAGTTCTTGCGGAAGCGGCCCACCCGTTCCTGGGTGAACATGACCGGGCCGGGCGAATCGAGTTTAATCGCCAATGCAACGAAGAGGTGCAGAACGAAAAGCAGCGGCAGGGCCGCGATGGTGAGCGTGAGGTCGACGGCGCGCTTGAGCGATTCGTAGTAGTGGGTCTCGGCCTGGCCGCTCTTCAGGTCGAAGATGGGTACGTCTTCGATGAGATCGATCTTCGTCTCGTGGGCCAGTACGCCGAACAGATCGCTGATGATGCGGAAGCGTACATCGAGATCTTCGACCTCCATGACCAGGGCCAGGATGTCCTTGTGAGGCATCGACGGAATGGCAATGATGACTTCCTCGACCTCATTCTCTTTCACCAGCTGTCGGAAATCGGCCCGGGTACCGATGACCTGCGCCTTGCCGATCGAGAAATCGGCCTTGGCCGGATCGTCGTCGACGAAGCCTACGATCTGATATCCGATTTCGGGATGATCCTGAATTTTCTGCATGGCCCGCGCGCCTACGATGCCGGCGCCGACAATCAGGGTGCGTACGTCGCCCTGACCACTTTCCCGCATGCGGGTTTCGAGCATGCGAAAGAGGGTGCGTCCCATCGTCAGCGTAAGCAGACTCAGGGGGGCGGCCGTCAGCACCACGGCGCGCGCCAGATCGAGTTCCTTGAACAGAAAGGCAAGCGCTGCCGTAACGAGCAGGCCGATCCACGATGACTTGATGAGCAGGTTCAGCTCTTCGAGGCGGGTAATGCCGCGCCGCTTCGAATAGAGCCCGAACGATGCGTTTGTGGTAAGCCAGAGACCGATGATGAGGGGCGTGACGAAGAGGTAGATTTCGAAGGGGTTCAGCGGGCTCTCGAGGGGCCCACTGAGCAGATCGCGAATGACGTAGGCGCCGAGCCAGCCGATGCCGATGGCGACGACGTCAAAGAAGACAAGCAGGAATTTGAGTTTCTTCTGAATACGCACGATGGAGAGCTCAGGGGCAGAATCGAAACATTCTAGCGGTCGGCCGCCGAGCGTGCAATTCTTTTGAAGATGTCGGCCAGTTGGCGGGCTGCCGCCGAGCGGCTGAATTCGCGTACCTTCGCGGCCGCCGGAAGCAATTCATCGACGGTACCGTCGACGAGATGGCGTTCGAGCCGTTCCAACGCGGCGGCGACCTGGTCGGCGGTTTCGTCGACCCGCAGCGGGTTTTCGCCGGTCACGGCAAAAACCTCGTCGATGCCCGAGGGGCGTGGGGCCGCGGCCAGAAGCGGACGCCGTGCCGCCAGGTACTCGAAAATCTTTCCGGTAACCGTCGACTCACCCGGGCCCGGAATGAGCAGCAGGGCGTGGCTGGTACGTACGAGCCGCAGGGCTTCGTCGTGGGACACATAGGGGTGAAAGGCAACGGTGTCGAGCGACAGGCGCGCCCGCAATTCCTGAATGCGCGCCTCGACATCGGCGTGCAGGTTGCCGTAGAACTCGACCCGGAAGCGATCGGCGCGTCGGGGGTTCTTCGCCAGAAAGCGTGCGTAGCCCTCGAGAAAGACGTCGGGCCGCCGGTCGGGATACAGCGTGCCCATGTGCCGAATGACGTAGGGCGGGCCGGCCGGCGGCCCGAGCGTTCCGGCAAGATCGTCGTCGTCGTAACCGTTGTAAATGACTTCGACCGGGGTTTTCAAATGGGGAAAACGACGCAGAAGATCGCGGCGCATACCCTGCGATACCACCACCACTGTATCGGCGTTTTCAACGACCCGGCGTTCGAGGCTTTCGTTGGCCCGTCGGTGCGCGGCCGTGGGGTAGTTGGTGAACAAGTCGCTGCTCCACGGATCGCGAAAGTCGGCCACCCAGGGAATGCCCAGAGCCTTCTTGAGCAGGTAGCCCGCCAGGTGCGTCGAATGGTAGGGCGACGTGGTGTAGAGCACGTCGGCGGGCTCACTGCGCGTCCACCGAAGGGCCGTGGCCGTGGCAAAGGGCACCCACGATATGGCATGGTCGGGCACCTGCAGCCAATCGCGCACGCTTTTCAGGCGCGCGAAACGACGGGCCCCGCCGTTGCCTGAGCCGGCCGCCGTTTTCCCCAGCTGTTGGAAGGGTATGTGCCAGGCGTCGCGAACCGCTACCGTTCGTACGTCGCCCGCCAGCGAATCGTCTTCATGGGCGCGTCCCGAACGGGTTACCACGAGGGGGGTATACCCCACGCCGGGCAGATACCTTGCGAACTTGACGGCACGTTGCACCCCCGGCCCGCCCTGCGGGGGCCAGTAGGGGCATAGCATGAGGGCGCGCCGGCTCATCGGGCAAGAATCGGGGCGAACTCGGGCACCGACGACAGCTCGGCGTCGTTGCGGGCGCGCGTTCTGGCCGCGGGGTTGGACGCGATGGTCGAGGTAAGCACGGCCTTGGCTTCGTCGATTCGCTTGAGGCCGACCAGCGATTTTACCAGCGAAAGATCGCGCGTCAGGGCATGCTGCGACTCACGATCGGTGCGACGCGCGTCTTCCAGGACGCGTACGGCTTCTTCGTAGTTACCGGCTTCCTGGTGGGCAATGCCGAGGTAGACTTTGGCGTCGCCATAGCCGGGCCGCAGTTCAAGCGCCTTCTCGAGATGTTCGACCGCCTTTTCGTGATTCTTCGAACCCAGATAAGCCTGGCCGCCTGCAAGGAAGACCTCGGGCGTGTCGTCGAAGCCGCGCGACAAGGTTTCCTCAAACGTCTCGACAGCCTCGCGGGCACGGCCGGCGCCGATCTGCGCGCTCACGATGAGGGGCACGTACTCCTGCGGATAGTTGCGATAAATGCGATAGGCGAGCTTCAGCTCTTCGGTTGCCCGGTCCCAATCGCCCATGCGGGCGTACAGCATGCCCATCTGCTTGCGGCCCATGCCGTAGTACGGCACCAGACTGGCGGTGACGTTCAGATCCTGCAGGGCCACGGGAATGTTGTTTTCGCGCAGGGCGAAGACCGAGCGGTCGTAGTAGTAGGCCTCGTTGGTCGGGTAGCGATCAATGGCCCGATCGAGCAGCGACTTGGCTTCGGCGTAGTAGCGCAGATCCTTCATGACCCGCGACTCCTTGAAGTACACCTCGGCCTTGAGCACGTTCCACATCCACGTGCTCGAATAGACCCACATGACCACCGACGCGAAGACCGCAATGCCGCCGACGGGCATCAGCGCCTTCGGCGGAACGAGCCAGCTTCTGTCTTCACCGGGGCGCAGCACCCGGCGCGTCATGACCTCGAACAGGCCGATGACCAGGAAAATGCTGAGCGCCGAACTGGGAACTTCAAGGGGAAAGGCGAAGAACGCCATGACCAGATACGAAAAGGTACCGAGAAGCAGCCCCGAAATCAGCAGCAAGTCGTCCCACTCGACCGCGCTCCTGTAAGCCCGCCATCCGAGACGCACCAGGCTGACGAGAAACCAGACGAAGGCGATACCGCCGAGCATTCCCAGATCGACGAGCACCTGAATGTACTCGTTATGGGCGCGCACGACCCGGGTGTTGTTGGTCAGCGTCATGCGCTGCAGGTAGGGCGACTGGTACAGCGGAAACACGACCTCGAGATTCGAAAGCCCCACGCCGCGCACCGGATTGCCGGCAAAGACCACCAGCGATTCCTTCCACGTTTCCATGCGGAACTTGATGGCGCTGTCGACATTACCGGTAAGCACGCCCTGAACCCGCTTGAACGCGCTCTGGCCCAGCGGGCTCGTGACGACGCCGATCGTCGCGGCAATGGCGATGGCGGTAAAGGCGGCCGTAACCGTGCGCGAAAAGCGGAAGGAGCCGCGCCGGTACTGCGCAATCAGAAGAAGCGCCAGCAGGGGCAGGGCCGAACCCCAGCCGACAATGGCGGCAAGGTTCTGGGAAATGGCGAAATAGTAGTAAACGCAGATGGTCGAGGCCAGGTAAACCGCCCGCCAGAACCGCCGCTTCTCGACGATGATCATGGCCGGAAGCACGAACATGAACGGCGACAGGTACTCCATGACGAAGTTCGTCAGGCCGATGGTCGTGCTGGGATCGGGGGTGCCGTACTGATCCTTCGGCAGCGGAAAGACCTCGTAGTACTGCAGGAAGCCATACACCGTGATTCCGATGTTCACCATGGCGGCGATGGCGATGAAGCGCTTCACGCCTTCACGGGTGCCCACCACCTGGTACATGAGAAAGAGAAAAGGCACCGCCGCGCCCACGCGCAGAACGGTTTCCCACCCCTTCCACACATTGGTGGCGCCGATAAGGCTGGTAACCATGACCAGGGCGAACACCGCGACGGCCGGAAAAGTCAGCCCCCACCTGATGCGCAGGTCGCGCGCAAGCAGCCCGCGCAGAAAGAAAAGCGCGAAGGCGAGATAAAGCAGGAAATCGAAAAAGAAGGCCTTCGAAAAGAAGTATTCCGTGGCAATGGGGTTGTTGTAATAAACCGCCGGCACCACGGCCACGATGAGGTATACGAGAAATTCAACGACCTTATCGAGGGTCTTCACTATGCGCGCTGTGTCCATACCCGTCCTGACTGTGAAGCTGATACTGTAGCAAACGCATCTGCACAACACAAAGCCTGCATGCTGCGAAAAGACACCCGTCGGCCGGCGGGCCCGCGGTCAGGCTTGCGCCGACGAGGTAGAGCCCAGCACAATGTAGCGACGACCCTGTTCTGCTATATCGATTGTATTCGGAGTTTTACCCATGGCTTTCAGACCTTTCGTTTCAACGCTGCTTTTTGCGGTTGCCCTGCTGGTCGCTGCAGGAAGAGCCGAAGCCTTCGACCAGACGAAAAACCGCGTGGGCGTCGGTATCGAGCTCGGCAGCCCTTCGGGCCTGACCGGAAAGCTTTACCTCGACGACCGCAATGCGCTGCAGGCCGGCGTCGGTCTGTACGGCTGGTTCGGTTCCGGCTTTTCGGCCCACCTCGATTTCGTGCACGAGCTGCGCGGCACCATCAACACCCAGAACCCCGATTTCGTGCTCTTTCCCTATGTCGGGGCAGGCTTGGAGGCCGGCGCCTGGGCGGGCTACTGCTACACCTGGGGCTGGCGCTATGGTTCCGATTACTGCGGAACCCACGGGTACGGTGGTGTCCGGGTTATCGGCGGCCTGGCTGCCCAGTTCAGCCGTGATCCGATCGAACTGGCGCTTGAATTGGCTCCGAACATAAATGTCGATTCCTACTCTGGT
>JAWLBW010000249.1:0-7081 GCA_041687475.1 bacterium | reverse complement strand
GCCGCCCAATCAGCTGTACCCGCTGTACGCCTACATTGCCCCCGGCGGCGACGAAACGCAGGGCTCGCAGACCGGCTCGGCGCTGGAAGAGCTTACCTTCCGTGCCCGACGCTCGGGCGAGGCCATCGTGCAGCTCGCGCAGGAACGCGGCTACGATCTGATCGTCATGAGCGCCCAATTGCGACCGGGTACGCGGCGCGCGTACTTCGGCCCCCAGGTCGAGACGATTCTCCAGCTCGCGACCTGCCCGGTAGCCGTGCTCGTGCAGCATTGAGGTGCGAGCCCCGTGCAGCACGGCTGCATGGTGGTCGGCGGACGGCGGACGTCGGACGTCGGTGGGAACCCCCGGCCGTGAGCCCACTTATTGCACTTGCCCCCTGAAAGGGGGCCTCACTTGGGGCTACCCCCGGCCGTGAACCCGCTTGGTGCACGTGCCCCCTGAAAGGGGGCCTCACTTACTACCCCCGGCCGTGGACCCGCTTGGTGCACGTGCCCCCTGAAAGGGGGCCTCACTTACTACCCCCGGCCGTGGACCCGCTTGGTGCACTTGCACCCTGAACGGGGGCTGCTCGGGTGGCACGGGGAAGCCGTGAACAACGTGAGCGACTCGCGGCCCCCTCTCAGGGGGCACGGAAGCTCATGCTACGCTGCTGGGGGTGAGACGCGTAACTCATCGTAATCCCAGATACGCCCCAAGCACGAACACCAGCAACACCAGCCCCATGACGTACTGCAGGCGGGGGCGGGCGTCGTCGGCATTGTACTCTCTGCGGTTGGCCGACTTGCGCCCGATGAGCAGCGATTGCAACGCCGGGGCGGGGTTGCGGGCAAGCCCGGCCAGCGCCGACGCCATCCACAATGTCGCCCTCTCGAAACCGGCGAACACGCGGTTCGTGCCCATTACCGTGACCGTGCGCACCAGCGGGGCGGGCTTGCGGTAGAGGAAGTCGACATCGAGCGCCACCGCATCGTGCGGGGCCAGCTTCTTGCGGAAGATCCAATAGGCCACGAACGTGAGCACGAGAATATTCGCGATTTCAACCAGATGGGCGATGGAATACGGCGCATAGTCGACCGGCGTCGGCAGCTGGTTGTACAGCAGCGTCGGCCAGACGCCGTACAGAATGCAGAGAAAGGCGGTAATGCCCATGCCCACGTACATATTGCGCGGCAGCGGCTGCACGGTAATATCGGCGGGTTTCGCCCCGAACCAGGTGCCCGCCGGCAACTTCAGGCCGACGCTCAGGAAGGTACCGACGCTGGCCAGCAGCAACAACAGCACGGCGGCATAGTGATGGGCCTCGCCGGCGGCCGCAATGACCATGGACTTGCTGATGAAACCATTGGTAAGCGGCGCGCCCGAAATCGAAAACGCGGCCACCATGTAGAGCACGAAGACCCACTTGAGCTGCGGCAACAGGCCGCCCAGCTCGGTCATCTTCGAGCGGCCGGTGGCCTGCAGCACGGCGCCGGTGCCCATGAACAGCAACGCCTTGTACAGAATGTGGCTGAAGGCGTGGGCCGTGGCGCCGTTCAGCGCGAACTCGGTGCCGATGCCCACCGCCGTGACCATGTAACCGACCTGGCTCACGATGTGATAGCTGAGAATGCGGCGAATGTCGTTGGCGAGAATGGCGTAGGTCACGCCCCACAGGGCCATGACGATGCCGCCGTAATACAGCACGTCCCAACCGGCGAAGGCGCGCGCGAGCACGTACAGCGCGGTTTTCGTGGTAAAGGCGCTCATGAACACCGACCCCGTGACGGTGCCGCGCGGGTAGGCGTCGGGCAGCCAGGGGTGCAGCGGGGGCACGGCCGCGTTCAGCGCCACGCCCAGCATCATGAGCCAGTGGTACCATTCGTCCACGGATAGGAGACCTATCGAAAGGTCGCCCGTGGCCGCCAACTTGCCGAGAATGCCTGCGAGCAGCAGGCTTCCGCCCGTAAAGTGCACGAGCATGTAGCGCATGCCGGCGCCGCCCGCCGCTGCCGTACGGCGCGACCAGATGAGCACCAGCGAGCCGACGCCCATGATTTCCCAGAACACGAGCAGGGTAAACCAGTCGCCGGCGAAAACCACGCCCAGCACGCCCGAGGCGTAGAGCATGGCCGCGACCTGCTGGCCGCGATCCTTCAGGTGAAAGCCGTAGATTCCCCCCAGAAAAGCGATCAGGGCGAAAATGGTGCCGAACACCCGGCTGAGTCGATCGGCGTCGAGCAGCACCAATTCCCAACCGGCGTAGGGCATGGTCAGCAGCACGCCGTCGGGTAGTTGCAGCAGCTGCGCCAGCGCAAGCGCCGGAAACACCGGAAAGGCGAAGGCTCGCGCCCGTTGCGGCAGCACGGCCAGCAACAGCGTGCCGGCCAGCAGGATAAAGGCGGGTGGTATGACGTTCAACATGATTCAGTCAGCGAGCTTCGAGATTCAGATTCGGCAAAGCCTCGGTTCCTTCGAAAACCTTCGGGTGGAAGGGCGACTGCCCTTACATCGAGCGATCATCGCCCCCATAGTAGTCGGTCGGCCGTTCGATGAGTTTTCCCCATGTTTTTGCGACCACGATGAGTACGATGCAGCCGACCAGGCCGAACAGCACGTAGAAACCGACAAAATCCCACGGGTAATGCGGTTCGTGGGGGTCGAGCAGCTGCGCGGCCAGGGCAATCGCCGTGACGAGGCCGAGCGCGATCCACGTCTGCTTCATCTTCTTTTCCCCCTGCGGGGTCGGTGCGTTCTTTTCCATGCCCGCTCCTCAAATACCCATGATGCTGCGGCTTACCGTAACCGCGAGGTCGTAGAAGCCGAAAAAGAGGTTCGGGTAAATGCCGAAGAGCAACGACAACGTGGCCGTGCTCACGAGCGGCACCACCATGAAGGGCGTGGCCTCGCCGTATTCCTTCTTGCCCTCGTAGGGGCGGAAGAAAGCGCGGTAGATGATGGGGAAGAAGTAGGCGATGTTCAACACGCCGCTGGTCAACAGCACGATAAGCGCCGCGGTGTGGCCCCCTTCGAGGGTACCGAGACCCAGGTAGAACTTGCTCAGAAAGCCGTCGAGCGGGGGAACGCCGGCCAACCCCATGGCCGCCACGGTAAAGGCGCCCATCGTCCACGGCATCTGGGTGCCGATACCGTTGAGCTCGCGAATGTCTTCCTTGTGCATATGCACGTAAATGGCGCCCGCGCAGAAGAACAGCGTGATCTTGAGCGTGGCGTGGCTCACGATGTGAAAGACCGAACCCGTAAAGCCGGCGGGCGTGAGCAGGGCCGCCCCGAGCACGATGTACGAAAGCTGGCTGACCGTGCTGTACGCGAGACGCCGCTTGAGGTTCGTGTGCGAGAGCGCGAGCAGCGACGCCAGCAGAATCGTGGTGCCCGCCACGACGATGAGAATCTCGTTCAGGCCGAAGTTCGCCATGGTCTGGGGGCCGAAAATGAACCCGACCACGCGAATGACGCCGAACACACCCGACTTGACCACGGCCACCGCGTGCAGCAACGCGCTTACCGGGGTGGGCGCCACCATGGCGGTGGGCAGCCAGCTGTGTATGGGCATGATGCCGGCCTTTACGCCGACGCCGCCGAGAAAGAGCAGAAACAGAATGGCCGCCGAGGTCGGCGACATGGTCACGCCGGTCAGCAGACCGCCCGGCACGAAGTCGAGCCCGCCGGCCAGGCTGTACGTCCACGCGGTGGCGGCGATGAGCAGGTTACCGGCCGTGAGCGTGTAGACCAGGTACTTGCGTCCGCCCGCGATGGCCTCCTTCGATTCCTTGTGAATGACGAGCGGGTAGGTCGCAATCGTCAGAATTTCGAAGAAGATGAGAAACGTGAGCAGGTTGGCCGAGAAGGCAATGCCGATGGTGGCCGAGAGGCACACGGCGAAACTGGCGAAGAAGCGTGTCTGCTTCTTCTCGTTGTTTCCGCGCATGTAGCCGATGGTGTAGAAGCTCGTGAAGATCCACAGGCCCGAGGCAATGAGGCCGAACACCAGGCCGAGCGGGTCGACGCGCAGCGCCAGCTCGAGGCCCGGCGAAATGTCGAGCAGCGAAAAGGTCGGCTGGTTGCCCGCCGCCACCTGCGGCACCAGCGAAATCACCAGCGCGAACTTGACGACGCCCGCCGCGATGGTCCAGAATTCGCGCAGGTTCGGCTTCCGATCGCTCAAGAGAATGAGCGGCACCGCCGCGAGCGAAACCAGCACCGCGAGCAGGGGAACGATGGTCGTATAGGTTGTCATCTCAGTGAAGCTTCCGTGTTCTTACCTTCAAGCCGTACGCCGCCGCCTTTCTCACAGGGGAACCATGCCCCGGAGGAAAGTCTCGACAATCCACGCGTTCAGAAAACCGGCCACGAAAATGGCGACGGCCAGCACGAGCACGGGGGCCAGCATGGACCAGCCCACCTCGGCCGTGCCCAGCAACCGCCGGGGCGCCTGTTCGTCTTCTTCTACCTTGTCGACGGCGTCGGGGCTGCGCAGGTAAATCTTTTCAATGACGCGGAAGAAGTACACCGCGTTCAACAGGCTGCTCACGACCAGCACGGCCACGAAAACCCACGCGCCCTTGTCGATGGCGCCGAGCGCCAGGTACCACGTGCTGAAAAAGCCCGCCGTGGGGGGAATGCCGATCATCGACAGCGCGCCGATGGTGAACCCGAACATCGACCACGGCATTTTCTTGCGCAGCGACGCGTCGAGCTTGGTAATGTCGGAGTGCCCTACTTTCGCGCGCAGGTTGGCGGCCACGAGAAAGAGCAGCGACTTCATGAGCGCGTGGTTCAGCACGTGCAGCAGGGCGCCGATGAGCCCGAGCGGGTTCGCCAGCCCGATGCCCAGGCCGATATAGCCGATCTGCGCCACGCTGCTGTAGGCCAGCAGACGCTTGAGCTCTTTCTGGGCAATGGCCATGATCGAGCCGAAGATGATGCCCGCGGCCGAAAGCCAGGCAATCAGATCGGCATACGGCAATTGTCGGCTCACGTAGTCGGCCGAAAAGACGAAGAAGGCGATGCGAATCACGCCGTAAGCGGCAATCTTGGTACCCATGGGCGCGATGAGCGCCGAGCTGGGCGAAGCCGTGTACGTGTAGGCGTCGGGCAGCCAACCGTGCAGGGGAAAGAGCGCCATCTTGATGCCCAGCCCCAGCAGAATCAGGGCCAGGCCCAGAATCACGTTCGGGTCGTCGAGCATGAGCGGCAGCGCCCGGCCCATGTCGGCCATGTTCAACGTGCCGGTTTCGAAGAGAAGAAACGCCACGCCGATCAGGTAGAACGAGGCGCCGACCGTGCCCAGTATCAGATAACGGAAGGCGGCGACCGGCGCGCGCTTGTCGCCCATGGCCACCAGCGCGTAGCTCGACATCGACGAGATTTCGAGAAACACGAACAGGTTGAAGATGTCGCCGGTTACGACGATGCCCGACAAACCGGCCAGCAGCAGCCCGACCACGCTGTAGTACGGAATTTCCTTACCCGGAAGCTCGCGCGGCGTAACCTTGCGCGCGTGCACCAGCACCACAAACGCGATGACCGAGATGACCGCGCAGAAGAAAGCCGAGAGCGGGTCAAGCACATACTCGATGCCCACGCTCGACGGCCACCCACCCATGGTGTACCGAACGGCGCCTTCGATGGCCACATGCCAGAGTCCGTACAACGACAGGCAAGCCACCACGAACGTAGCGGCAAGCACCACCCAATAGGCCGCGCGATCGCGCCAGGCCCCGAACAGCGGCGCCAGCAAGGCGGCAAGCAGAAACGTAAGCGGAATGAGAACGACGATATGTTCAGTCACTTCATGCGCTCCAACAGTTCGACTTCATCAAGCGTGCCGTAGCGACGGTAGATGGTGATGATGAGCGCGAACGCGACCCCCATGGTGCCCACGCTGACCACGATGGCCGTAAGCATGAGCGTGTGCAGCAGCGGGTTCATGTAGGCGGCCGCCACGGCCCCGACTTCGGGGTCGATCACCGGCACGTCGCCGTCGGGTTTCACCGCGGTGGCCACGTAAAAGAGAATGACCGCCACCTGAAACATGTTGAGCCCGATGAGCTGCTTGACCAGGTTGCGCTTGAAGAGAATGCCGTACAGACCCAACAACATGGCCAGCACGATGAACCAATAGGCGTAGTACTGTTGAAACAGCTCAATCATCGTCGGGCTCCGTCAAATCGTCGTAAATGGAGACGAAGGTAACCGTAACGGCCAGCGCAACCCCCAGCTCGACCAGCAGAATGCCCATGTTTCGCCGCATCACCGGGTCGCCGCCCAGCAGCGGAATCTCGGCATACTGCAGAAAATTACCGCCCAGCAGAAGCGCCACGATGCCCGTGCCGGCATAAATCAGAGCGCCCACGCTGCTCAACGGCGTACCCAGCGCCTTGTTGAACTGCATGTCGCCGATGCGCTGCCCCGACGACAGACGCACGAGAATGATGCTGGCCGCCAGCAGCGCGCCACCCTGGAAACCGCCGCCCGGGCTGTAGTGTCCGTGGGCGATGACATAGAACGCGTACAGCTGAATAACCGGCGACAGCGTACGTGCCCCCAGCGACACGATAGGACTGCTCGACTTCACGATCATATTCGCCGCCTGCGAAGAATCAGATAGCATGCAAGACCAGCCGTGAAAACGACCACCGTTTCGCCCAGCGTATCGTACCCGCGATAGTCGGCCAGCACGACGGTGACCATGTTGGGCGTTTCGGCATCCTTATAGGCGTTTTCGATGTAATAGGTCGACGCCACCGTATCGCCCGCCCCGGTGCGGGCGCGGTGAATGGGGTGGTCGGCGTCGCCCCGCGGCGGCAGTTGCGTCACGCCCCAGAGCAGCACGCCGCCGACGGCGAACAGTATGAGAAATCGAAGCGCTTTCAATCGATGCTCTTTCGTGTGGTTTGAAAGATGGCCGCAATGAAAAGAATGCCGGTTACGCCGGCGCCCACGACCGCTTCGGTAAAGCCCACGTCGACCGCGCCCATCGAGATGTACAGGGCGGCCGAAATCAGGCTGAACACGGTAAGACCGACCACCGCCGTCAACAGGTCCTTGACCTGGAGCGCCCAGGCCCCCGCGGCCAGCAGC
>JAWLBW010000248.1:0-7140 GCA_041687475.1 bacterium | reverse complement strand
TGTCCTTCAACCCGGGCTATCAGCGCAGCCTGAAGGAGCTGAAACCCTCGACGCGGCAGCGCTTCGTGGGCCTGGCCTTCGACTACCCCGATGCTTCTCTCGAACAGGAGATTATCAGGGCCGAATCGGGCATCGCCGAAAAGCAGGCCGGGCAGCTGGTCAAGCTGGCAGCGAAAATACGCAACCTGCGCGAGCTGGGCCTGGCCGAGTCGGTCTCGACGCGTCTGCTGGTCGATACCGCCGTGCTCATGCAGTCCGGCCTTGCGCCACGTCTGGCCGCGAACGCGGGCATCGTACAACCGATGACCGATGATGCCGAAACCATAGCCGCCTTGCAGGATCTGGTCGATCTGCATCTCGACGGCTGAATTTGACTCCCCCCTTGACGCCGGCCGTACCGGATTCGGTGGTCTCTCCCCTTCCCTGCGCAACCGGGTGCGGGCGGCCGGTGGTCAAGGATTTACAAGCGGGTGTCTTTTCCGGGGGGAAACCATGAATTTCGATCTCGATTGGGAGCTGGGCGTTTTCAATGCGCTGCGCTACGGCTACCGCAAGGTGTTCGGCAAGGAAGAAGGCCCTTCGCCCGAAGCGGTGCACCTCGACGCCGAGAAGGGCCGCCTGCTTGTGTTCGCCCGCGCTTTGACCGGGCTTCCCATCGAGTTCCGCGAAGCCGAAACCGTGGGGGGAAGGCAGGGCAATTTCTTTCTGCTTCCCACCAGCATCGACCTCTTCGACGAGCGTGTCGAAAACTTCAGGGTTTACCTGCTGCGTATCGTGCAGATGGCGTCGGTCGAGCTTGTGCCCGTGCCAGGCGATCCGGCCGAGCGGTTGCTTGTCGAGGCAGTTACCGGATACCGATCGTTGCTTCGTTCCGTCGAAGAGTTTCCCTCGCTGGCCGGCCTTGCCCGACGGGTGGCGGCCGTACATCTCGACGCAGGAAAGGAGCAGGCGGGCGCCGTCGGCCTGCATCCGGTACATCGCTTTCTGGTGACCCGCCTTGCCGAGCGTATTCGGGGCGATGCCGAACTGGGAACCGGAATGCCTCTTGCGCAGGCGGTTGCGTATGTTTCACGGCAGGTACGCCGCGAGAGCATACCGAAAAAGCACACAACCGAACTCCTTCTGTGGGGCCGGCTGTACGAGCGACCGCTCGACACGGGTGAGAAGAAGAAAGCCGGCGACGGCGAAATCGGCACCACGCCGACAGGCACCGAAATCAAGGCCCCCGCCCGCGAAAACGTCAACGTCATTCAGGTCGATGAAGAGGCGTGGAAGAAGAAGGCCTTCGCACCCCAGATTGAAAAGGTCGAGGCCCTCGAAGAGTTCAACGGCTCGATGAAGGCCATGGACGGAAGCGATGAAATCGAGGCCCATGAAGAGGCCATGCGTGATCTCAACCTTCGCGAGGTCATTCGCACCCGTGAGCGCACCGAGTCGATCTTCAAGGCCGACCTGATGCTCGAAAACATGGCCGCCGACGCCGCCGACGCCGAGGAAGACGGCGTGGGCATTCCCTACGATGAGTGGGATGGGCGCAAGCGAGCCTACCGGAAGGAGTGGTGCAGGGTATACCCGCGCGAGGCCCGCGCCGATCAGCCCCAGTGGGCTGAAGAAGCCCTGCAGCGACATCGCCGGACCCTGCGACGCATGGAAGAGCGGTGGCGTCGCCTCGAAAACGAGTACCGCGCCCGTCCCCGTCAGACCGACGGACCCGAAATCGATCTCGATGCCGTCGTCGACGCCTACACGACCATGCGGGCCGGGCACACGCCTTCGGAGCGTCTTTACGTGCGACCGGTGCGTGAAGCACCCGATACGGCCATCGAAATTCTCATGGACCTGAGTCTATCGACCGATTCTTACGTGAACGACTATCGCGTGCTGGACGTGGCCCGCGAGTCGGTTGCGCTTTTCTGTGAATCGCTGGGCGACCTGGCCGACGACATCGGCATCGCCGGCTTTTCATCGAATACCCGCCACGCCTGCCGCTACACGGTCATCAAGCGGGCGGGCGAACCCTGGCGCAAGGCGCGCACCCGGCTCGGCGCACTCGAGCCCGAGGGATACACACGCATCGGGCCGGCGCTTCGTCATGGCACGGCTCTGCTGGACAAGCGTCGCGCCCGCCGAAAATGCCTGCTGCTGCTGACCGACGGCAAGGCAAGCGACTACGATCGCTATGAAGGTCGATACGGTATTGCCGATGTCAAGCAGGCCGTTCGCGAAGCGGGGCAGAAGGGCATTATCGTTCACGCGCTGGCCATCGAGAGTTCGGGCAAGGACTACCTGCCCGCGATGCTCGGCCATCGTAATTACCAGATTCTGCCGCGCCCCGACATGCTGGTCGACGCGTTGAGCGACCTGTTCCTCAGGTTACAGCACTGAGGCCCGGCCACCCGGTAGACGACGAGAGGAGCCGAACATGAGCGTCGAGAAGGAAACCGAGAAACTGCTGACCCGCTCGCCCGGCGAACTTTCCGAGGCCGACCTTGAGACCCTGTTGTCGGCCGGGCCATCGCTGCACGATGCCATCGGCGAGGTCGGTGGAGCCCTTGCCCGCAAGCGCCACGGCCGGAGGGTCAGCTACATCGTCAACCGCAACCTGAACTTCACCAACATCTGTGAAGTGCGCTGTCATTTCTGCGCCTTTTACCGCACGCCTGCCCAGGGGGGAACGTTCGTCGTCTCGCCCCTGAGCGCGGTACACCGGCTCGTCGATACGCCCGAAATCTCGGAGGTATGCATTCAGGGCGGCATCAACCCCGATCTCTCGCTGGCCTACTACGTACTGTTAATCGAGCTCATCAAGTCGTGGCGCAAGGACGTGCACGTGCACGCCTTCAGCCCCCAGGAAGTCTGGTCGCTCGCCGAGCGTGAGGAAAGGCCGCTGCAGGAAGTTCTCGAAGTGCTCAAGGGCGCCGGACTCGACTCGATGCCGGGAACGGCTTCTGAAATACTTGTCGATGAAGTGCGGCGCAAGGTCGCGCCGCGTCGCCTGACCTCGGCACAGTGGGAGCAGGTGGTCAAAACCGCCCACCGTCTCGGCATACGCACCTCGGCCTGCATGATGTTCGGCCACGTCGAGTCGATGCGCGATCGGGCGCGGCATCTTGGAGTCATTCGACGGATTCAGGAGGAGACCGGGGGCTTTACCGAGTTCGTGCCCATGCCCTTCATGCCGGGCGGCACGGCCCTGCAGCGTATGGGATGGGTGCGCGACGAGACGTCGGTCGCCGACGTCGAACGCATGGTTGCCGTCAGTCGGCTTTCCCTTGACGACGTGATTCCCAACATTCAGACGTCCTGGCCGAAGCTGGGCCTCGAGGCGGCGGCCGCCACCCTGCACATGGGCGCCAACGACATCGGGGGAACGCTGTATGAGGAAAGCATTACCCGCTCGGCCGGCGGCACCCACGGCGAATATCACTCGCCCGACGAACTGCGTGCGGCCATTCTGGGAGCGGGCCTCGAACCGGTCGAACGAGATACGATTTACCAGGTTCGAAACGGCGTCTGATTTTGTGGCGTACTCATCGGATGCCCCCTCTGCAGCTTCGTGTCTCATATTATGAGACACGAAGCATCCGTCGCCGTGCCAGGCTGTAAGTGATTGAAAGAACACGGTTACGGGTCGTGGGGTGTCTTTTTGCACGCTCTTTCGCAGGCGTCGAAAGACGTTTCGCACGCTCCCTTCTCACAGCTGCCTTGCCACACGCCGGCCCACGGCCGGCTGACCAATGTCATAGTCAAACGGTGGTTTCTGGGGTAGCCTCTATAAACAGGGGAGGAAGTTCCCCCGGCGCACCCTTGCACGATGGAGTTGCTCATGCCGCAGAAACCAAGCCTGTTTCGATTCGCCGCCGGCGCCCTGGTCGGCGCCGCGTTTCTTCTTCCCCCCCATGCCTCGGCGCAGGAAACCGAGCTGAAGACCGCTGCGCACGCAAGCTATCGGCCCCGACTCGAAGTCGACCATCGCTTTACGGCCAATACCCTTGTCTTCGTGACCCACCGCGCCCGCCTCGACCTGACGGCCGAATACGGCGATTGGCTGGTGTTCGTGCAGCCGCAGGACGTGCGTACCTGGGGGTCGGAGGTGAACACGGCCGCGCAGGGTAACCGCGTCGATCTGCACCAGGGCTTTGCGCAGTACACCGCCGCGCCCGAATTCAAGCTTCGCGTGGGCCGCCAGGAAATCGCTTATCTGAACCACCGCATCATCGGCTCGCTCGACTGGGCGCAGCCGGCGCGCAGCTTCGATGCCGTGCGCGTGGGCGGCGACATCGAAAAGGTGCACTGGGATGCGTTTCTCGCCCCGCTGGCCAATGCCGCGCCGCGCGTCGATGACCAGGGAAACGCGCTGCCCCCCGCCGATGCGCCGGCAGATACCGGTAACCGTGAGGGCGGTGTGGCCTCGGCCGTGCTCTCGTACAGCAATGCAGGTCGCACCGTGGCGGCGCTGGGCGTGTACGACTGGAATCGCGATGCCCGCCGCTATCGTCGGACCGTCGGCCTGCACACCGCCGGCCGCATCATCGGCGACGCTTCCTTCCTTCTCGAAGGTTACTACCAGGATACGAATGCGGCCGGTACCGACACCGAAGCCTACCTGTATGCCGGCGAGCTGGGCTACAACTTCTCGTCGCTGCCCGTCAAGCCGGGCCTGAGCGTCGGCTACACGGCCATTTCGGGCAATACCGAAAACTACGGCACTTTCGATACCCTGTTTGCCACAAACCACAAGTTCTACGGTTACATGGACGTCTTTCTCGCGCTGCCCGCCCACACGGGTGGTCGCGGTCTTCGTGACGCCTTCGTGAACGCCTCGGCCACCGTGGGGCCGACCGCCAATACGGTCACCTTCCACCGCTTTCTGGCCGGTCCCGGCAACGAAGGCGCGTTCGGGAACGAGCTCGACGTCATCTCGACGTGGAAGATCAACAAGCATGTTTCCTGGCAGAACGGCGTCGGCGTCTTCTTCACCGAAGGCCTGTACCCCACGGTTCGCCCCGGCGCCGCAGCGGCCCCGGAAATGCCGTACTGGGCCTACAGCATGCTCATGACGTCGCTCTGACAGACAAAAGGTTTGCTCCTGAAGAAGGCCCTTCCACCCCCAGGGTGGAGGGGTCTTTTTTTCCTGCCTGGGTCTTTTCCGACGTAGACAGGCGAAGTCAACCATGGAAGCCGCCGGGTCAGCCCTTTCCGTTCCGAGCCGGCCCGAACGGACCTATGCTGGGGGCAGGGAATTGCGTCGATGGGGCGCGCCCTCTTCTCTCATCCCGGAGTAGGTTCCGATGCGTGTGCAGAATCAGGCCCGCGACAAGCGCTATGTTTCCAACCAGAGCGAAAGCGTGCGCATGTTCAAGAGCGACTTCCTCGAGAAGTTTACGCACGTGCATCCGTCGGTTCCCCTGATTCTTTATGTACCGCTGATCGGGTTCATGCTGTGGCTCACCTGGCGCCGCGACATCGGCGTGGCTCCTGCCGCGGGGCTGTTCGCACTGGGCGTGTTTCTGTGGACTTTCACCGAATACGTCATGCACCGCTTCATCTTTCACTGGCAGCCCAACACCTCGTGGGGCCGGCGCCTGCATTTCACCATTCACGGCGTGCACCACGATTACCCCAATGACGGCTCCCGACTGGTCATGCCCCCCGGCCTGAGCGTGCCCCTGGCCGTCGTGTTCTGGTATGGGTGGACTTTTCTGTTCGGCGCCTACGCGCCCCCGGCGTTTGCCGGCCTGCTGGCCGGTTACCTGTTCTACGACATGGTGCACTACGCCACCCACCACTTCCCCATGCGCAGGGGTGTCTGGCTCAAATTGAAGAAATACCACATACGCCATCATTACAAGGATGAAAACGTCGGCTACGGCGTGAGCTCGCCGCTCTGGGACTACATTTTCGGAACCGTTTCGCGGTAACGGGGGATGTCGGAACGGAGCCCCGAATGGGAAGGGGTCGGTCACTACCTGCGCGACCTCATTTACGGCGCCAATGACGGCATCATCACGACCTTCGCCGTTGTAAGCAGCGTAACCGGGGCCGGTCTCGAGAGCGGCATCATCATCATTCTCGGGTTCGCCAATCTGGCAGCCGATGGTTTCTCGATGGCGGCCAGCAATTATCTCGGCATGAAGTCGGACATCGAGCGCACCAGAGGTTCGATCCGCCGCGAGCAGCCCTGGAGGCATGGTGCGGCCACGTTTCTTGCTTTTGTGACAGCCGGCTTGTTTCCGCTTATTCCCTACTTTCTCCCAATCATGCAGGGCAATAACCGCTTCGAAGCGTCGCTGGCCACGACGGTGCTGGGCCTCGCTGTTGTCGGCGGCTCGCGTTCGCGCTATACGGGAAGGAACATCTGGCGTTCGGCAGGTGAAATGGTGCTCATCGGCGGCGCCGCGGGTTCTGCGGCCTTCGTCATCGGAAAACTCATCGCGGGTTACCAGCCTTGACCAGGTCAGTGCACGAAACACGTATTTCGCAGCAGGAGAGCCGTGCCTGAATTACCCGACGTAGAAGTCTTTCGTCGCTATCTCGAAGCGAATACCCTGCACAGACGCATCGCCGGGGTCGATACCGATGCGCCCCGCCTGCTGACCGGGGTCACGCCCGACGAATTGCGCGAGGCTCTGCGCGGGCGCAGCATCGAAGCCACCGCGCGGCACGGCAAGCACCTGTTCGTCGGCGTCGAAGGCGGGGGTTGGCTGGTGCTGCACTTCGGCATGACCGGCAACCTCAAGCACTACAGCAGAGTCGAAGATGAGCCTACCCACACCCACCTGCGCCTCGACTTCGAAGACGGCAGCCACCTGGCGTGGGATGATGTGCGTAAGATGGGCAGGGTTTCCTTTACCCGCGACGTCGACCGGTACGTCGCCGAAAAGCACCTGGGGCGCGATGCCCTGCGTCAGCCGCTTAACGGGCGTATTCTTCGCGAGCTTTATGGGGGAAGGCGCACCAACCTCAAGGCTGTGCTCATGAAGCAGGAGCTGGTGGCAGGCATCGGTAACGAGTTTTCCGATGAAATTCTTTTTCAAATGGGCCTGCACCCCGAAACGCAGATGGCTGCGCTGTCCGACGCCGATTACGAACGGTTGGCCGATGCCATTCAAGACGTGCTGAGCGAAGCCGTGCGCGATG
>JAWLBW010000247.1:0-7177 GCA_041687475.1 bacterium | reverse complement strand
ATGGGCGATTTCATGCGGCAGTACAATCGCCTCATCAGCCAGTACTCGGTCATTGACGACGAGAACCCCGGCCACATCGAACTCGACGGCGACGGAAATGCGCTCTATACCTACAGCAGCAACGGTGTCGACCTGCTCAAGATACGCGACTTCATGATCAAAAGCGCCCTCATCATGCTCGAAGCGGGCGCGAAGGAAGTGCTCTTTCCCACCCATCGGCCCATTCGCCTGCGCAACGAAAACGATGTTCGCCGTCTGGCCGACTGGCGCGTGCGCCCGAACGACCTGGCGCTGGCGGGGCCGCATCCGATGGGCACGGCACGTATGGGTAGCGATCCGAAGACGAGCGTGGTAGACCTGAATGGCGAAACGCACGAGGTCAGAAACCTGTTTGTCGGCGACAGCAGCGTCTTTCCGACAAGCCTGGGGGTCGACCCCTCGTACACCATCATGGCCCGGGCGGCCATGACCGCCGATTACATCAAGGATACGCGGAGGCCCGGTTGACATGGCCATCATAGCCGACACCATCAGCGACATCGGTCGCCTCAGAGAAATCGTAGCCATCTTTACCCGCCACGGTTTCGGCGAGTTCTTCGAACGCATCAACCTCGGTCGATTCGTTCCGGGCAAAGCGAAGGTCGAAGCCTCGCGCGACCCCGAAGCCTCGGCCCAGCGACTGCTGCAGGCCATTCAGGAGCTGGGCCCCACCTACATCAAGTTCGGCCAGATTCTGAGCACGCGGCCCGATGTGCTGCCGCCCGCCTACATCAAGGCCCTGCAGACACTGCAGGACCGTGTGCAGCCGGTCGGATGGGACGCGGTACGCCAGCAGGTCGAAAACGAGTTCGGCCGCAGCGTCGAAGACCTGTACGACCGCTTCGACCCCGAACCTCTGGCCTCGGCCTCGATCGGGCAGGTACATCAGGCCTGGACCCGCGACGGTCGCAAGGTGGCCGTCAAGGTGCAGCGCCCCGGCATCGACGATACCATTCGTTCCGATGTCAGCCTGATGTACACCATCGCCCGCATGATTGAGACCTTCATCGACCTCGACGTCGGCTATACACCCACCGAAATCGTGCACGACTTCGACAAGGCCATGCAGATGGAGGTCGATTTCACCCGCGAAGCCCGCAACGCCAGGCAGTTCGCGTCGAATTTCAGGGATAAGAGCCACGTGCATTTTCCCGAGATCATCGACGGACTTTCGGGACGTCGGGTTCTCACCATGGGATTCATCGACGCCGTCAAGATTTCCGAGACGTATTCGTGGCCGGCCGAACAGCGCAAGCTCATTTGCGACCGCTTCGTCGAAGCCGGCGTGCAGATGATTCTCATCGACGGATTCTTTCACGGCGACCCCCACCCCGGCAATATCTTCGTCAACGAAGACTGCGAAATCATCTTCCTGGACGTGGGGTTGGCCGGCACGTTGCCCAAGTTCATTACCGAGTCGATGTTCCAGCTCATTCTGGCCGCCTCGGTCAAGGACGCGGCCAGCGCGGCCAGGGTGGTTTACAAGCTGGGCATTGCCGATCAGCGCGTCAACCTCGCCGATCTCAAGCAGGACATTCAGGGCATTCTCGACAAGTACTTCACCGGCGAGTGGGGTAATGTTTCGGCGGGCGACCTGCTGACCGATTTCATGGATCGGGGCTCGAAGCACGGCATCAAGCATCCGCCCGAACTGGCGAGCCTGGCCAAAGCCCTGATGAACGTCGAAGGCGTGGTGCGCGCCCTGTACCCCGAAATCGATTTGCTCGAGGCCATCAAGCCCCATGCGAAGCAGTACTTCTCGCAACGCATGAACTTCGAGAACATCCGGCCCGAACTGGCGAAGAAGGCCTACGAGGTCGTGGGGCTGCTGCAGGACCTGCCGCTGCAGATGTCGCAGCTCATGATGGACCTCGAAAAGGGGCGCGTGAACGTGGTGGTGTCGGGCAGCGACATTCGCAATATTCAGGCGGCGCTGCGTTCGCTGGCCATTACCCTGTTCCTGGGCATGGTCACGGCAGCCCTTCTGCTCGGGGGCTTCGCCGCACTGGGGGGCGCAACGGTGGGCCCCCCGGGCACCATCGTGGCCGTCATTGCCTTCGCGCTCAGCCTCGTATCGGGCTTCTTTGCCTTTGCCTGGCACGTGGTGGCCATCAGACTCAAGCGCCCCAAGCTTACCGATATCATCCGGCGAAAGCGATAACGTTCCCATCGCCGGAACCGAAGCAGCGAGACCTCACCCATGCACGTCGTACACCAGTTCCAGGCCGGAATCGACAACACCTTCTACGCCGTGGGCGACGACGAACTCAGGGAAGGGTTTCTCATCGACCCCTTCGATGCTTCAAGCGTCCTCAAGGCCCTCGACGAACTGGGGTGGAAGGTTACGGGCGTCATCAACACCCACGGCCACTGGGATCACGTGGGCGGCAACGATACCGTGCGTGAGCGATGCAACGCCACGATATATGCCCATCCCCAGGAAGAAGTACCCTTCTCTACCCCCATCGGCAACACGGTCGACATAGCCGGCACCACGTACGAAGTGCTGCGCACGCCTGGTCACCGGCCGGGCCATGTCTGCCTGCGCGGGGGCGGAAATCTGTTTACCGGCGACACCCTTTTCACGGCCGGGTGCGGCAACCCCAAGTTCGGCGGCAATGTCGACGATCTCTTCGACAGCCTGATGCGACTGCGCGCCCTCGACGACGACCTGATCGTCTACCCCGGGCACAACTATGCGGAAAAGAACCTCGGCTTCGCCGCCGAATGGGAGCCCGACAACGGGGCCATTGCCGAGGCCCGCGAGAAGTTTCGCGAAGACGCGGAAGCAGGGCGGCCGCATTGCTCGACCATCGGCGGCGAGAAAAGGTGGAACCCGTTCTTCCGGCTCGACTCACGCGAGCTGCGGGCCAACCTTGCCCGCGGCGGCCACATCGCACCCGACGCCGACGACCGCACCGTCTTTCACGTGCTGCGCGGCCTGCGCAACCGCTACTGAGCGTAGGCGCTCAGTAGCGATTCCCTGATTCTCAATCCGCAATCACCCATAAGAAACCGGGGAATACTCAACTCTCTTCTGATTGAGGATTACGGATAAAGGATTGAGGATATCTCATCACCAGGCGTGAGCCGCCACGTGCTGAGTGCGCCGTGGCAGGTCGACGTGCTGGCCACGAGATAGCGGCCGGGTTTGCCGCTGCGTACGTGTTCACGGGCTGCAAGCAACTCTGTCGCGGGTATCGCCCCCACGCCGTACAGCCAGTGCAGGCAGGTAAAGGAAAGCAGCTTGTAATCATGCGCGCCGGACCAGGCGGCCATCGTTTCGCGAAGGTCCCAATCCTTGGGCCCTCGGGTAGCCGGGCATCGGGCGGGTTCGATGCAGTGAACGGGACATGTCCACCCCGCGAAGCTGACATAGCGCACATGCGCCCCGTCTCCCGCCTGCTCGAAGCGCAGACCGCTCTCAACGGGCCCAATCGGCTCGGGCTCTACACGGTGGCCGGCCGCGGCCGCTTCGTCGGCAAGCCAGTCGGCAAACAACATGCCCTGGAAGGGCGAAGGAATGACGAGGTCGCCGGGCTGCAGTTCGCCACGCACGATCTCAGCCAGCAGTAAACGCCATTCGCCTGCACGTATCTCGAGGGAATCTTCGGGGCGGCGCTCGCCCGCCGCACGGCAATCGGGGTCGCGATCGAGCACGACCCAACGCGAGAGGGGCATTTTTCCCCTTGCACGGGCCTTTCGGAATTGCCGCACGTAGCCCGAACCGTAGCAGCCTCCGCCGATAACCCAGCAGGTGATGGGGCGTTCGGTCATCGGTACCCGTGGGAACAGGCAGGCATCACTTCCCCTTGGAAGCAGCCTCGGCAGCAGCCTTGCGCGCCGCCTTGCTGGGCCCTTTCTTGAGGCCGCTCTGCCAGAGAAACTCAGGCTCGCCGTACTGCATGCCTACCCAGCGGCCGACCACGAAAAAGAAATCGGACAGCCGATTGAGATACTGCAAAGCCTCGGGGCGCACTTTTTCTTCGCGGCTCAGATGCAGCACGAGCCTTTCCGTACGACGACACACGGTGCGACAGACGTGCAGTTGGGCGTGCACGGGGCCGCCGCCAGGAAGGATGAACGATTTGAGCTGCGGCAGCTCGGGTGTGAACTCGTCCATGCAGGCTTCGAGGTGTTCGATGTTTTCGGCCTCGACGCGGGGCATGCCTTCGATGAGTTCTTCGGGATCGCAGGCCAGCTCGCTGCCCAGATCGAAGAGCGATTGCTGCACGACCTGCAGTTCGGCTTCCATGCGTTCTACGACCTCGCGACTGGCCTGCTGCAGGTTGAAGGCACGGGCAAGCCCCACGGCCGCATTCAGCTCGTCAATCGTGCCGTACGCCTCGATGCGCAGGCTGTCTTTGGGAATACGCTTGCCGCCTACCAGCGAGGTTTCACCGGCGTCGCCGGAGCGGGTGTAGACACGGTTGATGCGAATGGCCATGGTTTTCTCCCGATTCTATTCCTGCGGACGCGGCTTGTCCAGGTATTGCGTGGCCCGACGCATGACAAGCGCCCGGCGAAACTCGCCCCGTGCCGTGCGCTCGCCCGAGGCTTCGGTAAAGCCACCGGCCAGAATGTGGGGCTGCAACATCATGCCCGCGCGGTGCCCGATGGCGCGCGCCCGTGCAAGAATGGGTTCGCGCAGCTCGTCGCGGGCCAGCAGCTCTTCCCAGGCAAGGTCGACCAGGCCGTTTTCGCGCGCCCAGGCCAGCACGACCTCGCGGCGCAGGGTAAGAAGCGCCAGGTTGCTGAGTGGCTCGGGGCCGCTCACGAAAGCGGCGGCAATGAAGGGGTGGTCGGCAATCTCACGCTCGACGCGACGGGCCGCCATGAGGGCGGGCACTTCGCCCCGTTCGGCGCCGTGGGGCTCGAGCTCATGAATCCACGGGCCCACGGTGCGGGCCCAATCGCCGGTGGCCTGCCACCAGCCGGTTGCCGGATTCGTCCAGTCGAAGACAAGGGCGCTCGAATGCATGGCCAGGTGGGCGCTCGGCAACACGGTACCGTAACCACGCCCGGCCTCTTCCCAGGTGCAGAAACCGTAGGCTTCGGCCAGACCGTACCCCCAGGTCAGCCGCACCTTTGCCCGCCTGAGCTGCTCGTTCAGCTGGGAAACGGGCACCGAAAAACCGGTATGCACGCCCTTGAGATGGGGATACGCCTGCCGCAGGCGGTGGGTGAGGTCGCGCCCGAAGAGCCAGCGGCGGGGGCCGCGCGGCAGGGGGCCGGGTCCGGTAACCGGCCAGGCACGGCTGAAAAGCCTGTCGGCCAGCTCGTCGGCCGTGACAACCCACTCCCACGGGCGGTCGGTGGGCGGTTCGGCCGCGACGACAAGCTCACGGCCGGCCAGCAGAGCGGCCCACATGAGTACCATGTGGTCGATGAGGTCCATACGGCCGCGTGCGTAGAGCGCGGGCCCCTTCCCGAGTGCTTTCGACACGGCCTCGACCTGGTCGAAAAGGCGGCTGTGGCTTACCCGGAACGAACGTGCCAGCGACATGGTGCCGGCCGAGAAAACGGCGGCAGCCAGGTCGTCGGCCGTGCGCTCGACCTCGCGTCGGGCGAATTCGTGGGGGGCATCCTGCAGCAGCAGATCGCCGCTCTGCAACATGAGATCGAGCCGGGCAATCTTCGGATTGCGAATCTTTCCGCGCGGAATGAGTACCTGCACGATATGCGGACGCGCTTCAATGCAGGCGGCGGCCATTTCGGCATCGTGCTCTTCGGCGCTGAGCACGTAGCGGGCGCCGGTGAAACCGATCAGCCGGCACAGCGTCTGCGCATCGTCGGTACGGGGAATGAGGGCAACCACGCCCCCGGCCCGCATGACGGCAAGCTGCAGCAGCGGCCACTCTTCGTCGGGTTCGCCGTGAAAGGCCACCACGTCGCCCGCGCGCAGTCTGTGCGCCACGAAGGCCGCACCCCAGCGGCGCGTGGTATCGGCGGCCTCGACTCCGGTGTACGTGCGTCGACTGCCCGAAAGCACGGTGCGGTCGCCGGCAGCTTCAAGCGCGGCAAGCCAGGCTTCAACAAAACGCATCAGCTGAACCGTACGCGCAGGAACTTGCGCTTGCCGGCCTTCAACAGCGCTTCGGAAACACCGATGAAGTCGTGCGTCTCTTCGGCCACTTTCTCACCATCGATGGACAAGCCGCCCTGTTGAATCAGGCGCCGGCCTTCGCTGGTGCTTTTGACAAGCCCCTGTTCCTGCAGCAGCTTGGGCAGCCACACCGGCTCGACCGAGCGCGCCACGGTAACCTCGGGTACTTCTTCGGGGGTTTCGCCCCGGCTGAAGACACTGCGGAAGTTCTCGAGCGCATCCTTTCCGGCCTCTTCGCCATGAAAGCGGGTCACGAGCTCGACGGCCAGGGCTTCCTTGGCTTCCTTGGGGTGCACCTCGCCGCGCTTGATGGCTTCGAAACGCTCGGTATCGACATCGCTCACCAGCTCGTAGTACCGGATCATGAGCTCGTCGGAAATGCTCATGACCTTGCCGAAGATGTCGTTGGCGGGCTCGGTAATACCGATGTAATTACCCAGACTCTTGCTCATCTTGTTCACGCCGTCGAGCCCCTCGAGCAGCGGAACGGTAATGACGCACTGGGCGCGCTGCTTTTCTTCCTTCTGCAGCTCGCGGCCCACCAGCAGGTTGAACTTCTGGTCGGTGCCCCCCACCTCGACGTCGGCCTTCAGGGCAACCGAATCCCAACCCTGCACGAGGGGATACAGGAATTCGTGCACGGCAATGGGACGCTGTTCCTTATACCGCTTGGCAAAGTCGTCTCGCTCGAGAATGCGGGCGACGGTGTAGCGGGCGGCCAGCCGAATCATGTCGGCGGCCGTCATCTTCCCCATCCACTCGCTGTTGAAGCGCACCTCGGTCTTCTCGGGGTCGAGAATCTTGAACACCTGCTCCTTGTAGGTTTCGGCGTTTTTCAGAATGGCTTCGGGCGACAGGGGTGGGCGCGTTTCGTTCTTGCCCGTCGGATCGCCGATAAGGGCCGTGAAATCGCCGATGAGAAAGATAACCTGGTGGCCGAGCAGCTGAAACTGCCGCAACTTCTGCAGCAGTACGGTGTGACCCAGGTGCAGGTCGGGCGCCGTCGGATCGAACCCCGCCTTGACGCGAAGG
>JAWLBW010000246.1:0-7179 GCA_041687475.1 bacterium | reverse complement strand
CGCAACCTGCGGGTCGGCGATCCTCTCGACGAAGAAACCGAAATGGGGGCGCTCATCAACGGGGCGCAGCGCGATAAGGTCGAGTTTTATGTGGAAAAGGGCGTTGCCGAGGGAGCCACGCTGGTGTGCGGCGGCGAGCGAGTCGACGGCGAACTGGCGGGGGGAATGTTCTACCGCCCGACCGTCTTTTCCGACGTGCGCAATGATATGACCATCGCACGTGACGAGATCTTCGGTCCGGTTCTGGCCGTCATACCCTTTCGCGACGAAGAAGAGGCCGTGTGTCTGGCCAACGACACCATGTACGGCCTCGTGGCCGCTGTGTGGACGCGTGACGTACAACGGGCCATACGCATGGCGCGCGGCATCAGGGCCGGCAATGTCTGGGTCAATATGTGGAACGGCTTCGACAGCGCCTCGCCCTTCGGCGGCATGAAGCAATCGGGCTTCGGTCGTGAAATGGGGCGACACGCCCTTGAAATGTACACCGAGGTCAAGACGGTCTGGCTGGGCATGTAGGGCGGGGTAGCACGGGGAAGGGAGTTTTCGGAAATCGACGAGGAGGCGGGGCCATGGCGCGTGCGAGAACGGCGAACGTAACGGCATTGAAGTCGCCGCAGGAGAAAGAGCACATTCGCGAGCTGCGTGACTGGTTCGTGCAGAACCGGATTCGTCGCGTGCGGGTGGGGGGATTCGACATTGACGGCCTCTTTCGCGGCAAAATCATTTCTCCGGACAAATTCTTTTCGACCCTGGAGGGTGGTTTCGGTTTCTGCGACGTCATTTTCGGCTGGGACAGTGCCGATCAGCTTATCGACGGGTTGTCGATGACCGGTTGGCACACCGGCTACCCCGACACCAATGCCCGCATCGATCTCGACAGTCGTCGCCTCGTGCCCTGGGATCCGGGTACGGCACTTTTTCTTGCCGATTTCTGGGATCGAGACCACCATCGTCCCCTTGAAGTCTGCCCGCGCCAGGTGTTGAAGCGGGTGCTGCGCCGGCTCGATGAAGCCGGGCTGCATGCCAAGGGAGGCTTCGAATACGAGTTCTTTCTCTTCCGCGAAACGCCCGAAACCATGCGCGAAAAAAATTACCGCAACCTACGTGCCCTTTCGCCGGGCATGTTCGGCTACAGCGTACTGCGCGCTTCGGAACATGCCGACCTGGTGAACCAGATATTCGATGAGTTGACTGCGGCCGACATCGGGCTCGAGGGCATGCACACCGAAACCGGGCCGGGCGTATACGAATGCGCCATTCGGTACGACGATGCGCTGGCCGCAGCCGACAAGGCGGCCCTGTTCAAAACGGCCGTGAAGGAAATCGCTTTCCGCCACGGACTTGTCGCCACCTTCATGGCCAAGTGGAACACTGAACTGCCCGGCTGCTCGGGGCACGTGCATCTCAGTCTGTGGGACCGCGCGGGAAAGAATCGCTTTCACGCCGCGCGCGGTCTTGCAGAAGGGGCGTCGGGCTTTGTCGGGGGGCTGGTGCAGCGCATGCCCGACATTACGGCGATGTTCGCGCCCACGCTTAATTCCTACAAACGGTTGGTGCCCGGCACCTGGGCCCCGGTGTCGGCAAGCTGGGGCATTGAAAACCGCACCACGGCCGTTCGCTACATTCCGGGCGGGCCCGGATCGACTCGCTTCGAATTTCGCGCGCCCGGCGCCGACGCCAATCCGTATCTCGTCATGGCAGCGGCGCTCGCCATGGGACACCAGGGCATGGAAAGCGGCGAGCAGCCGAGCGAACCGGTTTCGGCCAACGCCTATGAAGACAAAGCCGCCGATCCCTTGCCTCGCAGCCTGTCCGAGGCGGTGGCCCGATTTCGCCGCAGCAGGCACGCTCGCGATGCCTTCGGCGACATGTTCGTCGATCACTTTTCGGTAACCCGCGAGTGGGAGGTGCGTGCCTTCGAACGATCGGTTACCGACTGGGAGCTGTCGCGCTACTTCGAGTGCATCTAGGCAGGTGCATCCGGCGTTCACCAATGATTCGTTCCGGGGGGAAGGGGGCTGTATGGTTATGTCCGAGTTTACCGGTCGCTTTTCGTTTCCGACCGACATCGTCTTCGGGCCGGGCGTGCGCCACGCGGCCGTCGGCGAAATGGCGGCCAGGGGAAGCCACGCACTTCTCGTAACCGACCGCGGCCTGCGCGCGAGCGGTCTGGCCGATGAGTTTTGCGCGCTGCTTACGGGCGTCGGCATGGCCTGCACAATCTTTGACGGCGTGACGCCGAACCCGACCGAAGACGACGCCCGGGCAGGGGTCGAAGCGTACCGTGAGTGCGGCGCCGATCTGGTTGTCGGCATGGGTGGCGGAAGCCCCCTCGATGTAGCCAAGCTGGTGGCCTTGCTGGTTCACCACCCTGAGCCCCTTTCCCGCTATGACGATCTGAAGGGAGGCGATCGATTCATCACCGAAGCCATACCCCCCATCATTGCCGTACCGACCACATCGGGAACGGGCAGCGAGGTTTCGCGCAGTGCCGTGGTCACGCTGGGAGACGCGGGGTGTAAGACCGTCATTTTCTCGCCCCGGCTGCTGCCGGTTCTTGCCGTCTGCGATCCCGAGCTGACACTGCGACTTCCGCCCGCGCTCACTGCCGCCACCGGCGCCGATGCGTTGACGCACGCCATTGAAGCATACCTGGCCCGCGGGTTCCATCCCCTGGCCGACGGTATTGCCTTGCAGGCGGTGGGGTATGTGTTCCGATACCTGCGACGGGCGGTACGCGATTCCGCCGACTTGGAGGCGCGTTCGGCCATGATGCTTGCATCGACCATGGGCGCCGTCGCTTTTCAGAAGGGGCTGGGGGCCTGCCATTCGATGGCGCATCCCCTTTCCAATGTGCACCGGCTCCATCACGGTACGGCCAACGCGATCTGCCTTCCGGCGGTGGTTTCGTTCAACGGGCATGCCGCGGGCGAGCGCATTCGCGAGCTGGCACGGGCGGCCGGCCTTGCCGATGCGGGCACGATGCCCCTGGGCGGTCTGCTCGAAAAGTTTGTCGATGATGTCCGGAGTCTTCTCCACGACATCGGCATGCCGGTCTCGCTGCACGAAGCGGGTGTCGCCGCGCCGAACTTCAAGCGGCTTGTGCACGAGGCCATGCGTGACGGATGTCACCGCAACAATCCGCGCGAAATGAGCACGGCTGCCTTCGAACGCCTCTTTCGAGAGGTTGCCTGAGTATGTGTCGCATGATTGCACTGCGCGGCGATCCCGACGCCGTACAGGCTTTTCTCCAGAGCGACGTGTTGCCGCGCTTTCAGCAGCGGTGCATGCGGCACCGATCGGGGTGGGGCCTGGCCTGGTTCGCCGGCGACGAACCCCGGGTAGAACGCAGCGGGAACTGGGTGGTCGACGACACGACCTTTCTCCAGAAGGTCCGGCGTGTTCGTTCGCATCTGGCCGTCGTGCATGTGCGCCGGGCTACCCGGGGCGGGGTATCCATGAACAATGTCCATCCCTTCGTGAGAGACCCCTGGGTTTTCGCCCACAACGGCACCATCGTCGACGAGGTGTCGAGGGAGATACGGCGCTGGCTGCAGCCGAACATGCGGGGCACGACCGACAGCGAGGCATTCTTTCACCTGCTTTTGCACTATCTTACGCCGGGGCGCACCCCTGTCGAAGCCGGTCGCGAGGCGGTGCGGTGGATCGTGGCGCGCTCGCAGCAGGCACGCCTCAACTATGTGCTTACCGACGGCACGCACCTGGTGGCCTATCGCCGCGGCCACAATCTGTACCGGTTCACCATGGACTACGATGGCGCCGTGGTCGACGGACTCTGTTCGTACGCCCTGCTTCCCGGGTGGAAAACGGTGCCGCGCAATTCGCTGGTCTGCCTGGCGGGCGAACCCGGATTTCCCGTGCTGCATCGATTGGACGACCTGACGCCTTCGTCGGCCATACTCGCTGCATGAGCGCATGGCTGACTTCTGACTGCGGTGCGGAATCTGTCTAACTTTGGATGGGGTTTCAGCCCTTGGCCATCAGGTACACCGCCGACAGCGAACCGAGCACGATGACCGCCGTGCGGAAGGCGGCCGGGGGAAGCCGGAGCGCAAAGTGCGCGCCGACAAAGCCGCCCGCGGCGACCGCCGCGGCCATGACGGCAGCAGTCGGAAGATCGGCTGCGCCCACGATGACAAAGTAGACGACCGCTACGCCTTTCATGAAAATGGCGAGGAAGATCTTGAGGGCGTTTCCCAACTGGGCGTCGTCGGGCAGGAAGACGCCGAAAGCGGCCAGCATGAGAATGCCGATGCCCGCCCCGAAGTATCCTCCATAGAAGGAAATGCCCAGCTGTGAGAGCCAGAGCAGCACGACGGAGCTGCGGCTTTCAACGGGCGCTCGGGCTGTAACCCATCTTGCGACCGGTTTCTGAACGGCCAGCAACAGGCAAGCGGCAAGAATCAGCCAGGGGGCCATGGCCCGGAACAAAACGGGCGGCGTCTCGAGTAGAACGATCGAGCCGGCGAGTCCGCCGACGAACGAAGGTACGGCCAGCTGCCACGCACGGCGACGGTTGCGGGAAAGCACATGACGGTAGGGCCAGAGTCCGGCCAGGGAACCGGGCAACACGGCCACCGAGTTGGTGGCGTTGGCCGTAATGGCCGGCATGCCGGTGAGCAGCAGGGCGGGAAAGGTCAATATGGTGCCGCCCCCCGCCACCGAGTTGATGAAGCCCGCCCCCATCGAGGCCGCAATGAGAAGAAGCCAGGTATTCAACGGTCTTGCGGCGACTGGCCGTCTCCGGGGTGCCGTTTAGCCATCTCGCGGCGTTTCTTTCTGACGTACGTCTTGGCGACGAGAAGCACGCCCAGCGCGCCGAAGAACATCAGCCACTCGACGAGCGTATGATCGAGGTCAATCCATTCCACGTGCGTTCGTTCGGAAAAACGGGCCTTCCGTGAGGAAGGCCCTGTGAATGGTCAGGCTTCGGCGTAGGCCGCAACCGGGGCGCAGGAGCAGATGAGGTTCCGGTCGCCGTATACCTGATCGATACGTCCCACGGCCGGCCAGAACTTCTGATCGCGAACCCAGTCGAGGGGGAAGGCGGCGCGGCTGCGCGAGTAGGGACGGTTCCACTCGTCGCCGGTAACCTGCTCGGCTGTGTGCGGCGCGTTCACCACCACATTGTTGCCCTTCTCGGCTTCGCCCCGTTCGATACCGGCGATTTCTTCGCGAATGGCAATCAGTGAATCGCAGAACCGATCCAACTCGGCCTTCGATTCGCTTTCGGTGGGTTCGACCATGATGGTGCCGGCCACCGGGAAGGAGATGGTCGGCGCGTGGAAGCCGTAGTCCATGAGGCGCTTGGCGAGATCTTCGACCTCGACGCCAGCCGATTGCTTGAACGGGCGGCATTCGAAAATGCATTCGTGCGCCACGAGGCCGTTCTTACCGGCGTACAGCACGCCGTAATGGTCGGCAAGCCGCTTGGCCATATAGTTGGCGTTGAGAATGGCTACCTGGGTCGCCCGCTTGAGGCCGGCTTCGCCCATCATGCGAACGTACATCCACGAAATCGGCAGAATGCTGGGGCTGCCGTAGGGGGCGGCCGACACGGCGCCGATGGCCTGCTCGCCGCCGGTCTTGACCTGCGAGTGGCCGGGCAGGAAGGGGGCCAGGTGGCTTGCGACCGCAATCGGGCCCATGCCCGGACCGCCGCCGCCGTGCGGAATGCAGAACGTCTTGTGCAGGTTCAGGTGGCAGACGTCGGCGCCGAACTCGCCGGGGCGAACGAGTCCGACCTGGGCGTTCATGTTTGCGCCGTCCATGTAAACCTGACCGCCGTTATCGTGCACGATGCGGCAGATTTCGACGATGGCTTCTTCATACACGCCGTGCGTCGACGGGTAGGTAACCATGAGGGCCGAGAGCGTGTCCTTGTACTTTTCGGCCTTCTTGCGCAGGTCGTCGACGTTGATATTGCCGTCGCCGTCGCATTCGACCACCACGATTTCCATGCCCGCAAGCGCCGCGCTGGCCGGGTTGGTGCCGTGGGCCGAGCTGGGAATCAGGCAGACGTTCCGGGCGTGATCGCCGCGGCTCTGGTGATACCGCCTGATGACGAGCAGGCCCGCATATTCGCCTTGCGAACCGGCGTTCGGCTGCAGCGAAGCCGCCGCAAAACCGGTAATTTCCGACAGCCATGTCTCGAGCTGACCGAGCATTTCGGCGTAGCCGCGGGTCTGATCGGCCGGTGCGAAGGGGTGCATACGTGCGAATTCGGCCCAGGAGATCGGGTACATCTCGGCCGTGGCGTTGAGCTTCATGGTGCACGAGCCCAGCGGAATCATCGACGTGGTCAGCGAAAGGTCGCGACCCTGCAGGCGATGCATGTAGCGCAGCATTTCCGTTTCCGAATGGTGCTTGTTGAACACGCCTTCGGTCAGGAAGGCGCTCGTGCGGCGCAGCGCATCGGGAATGACGGTGTCGGCTGCGGCGGCCAGTTCCTCGGCCGAGAAGTCGCGGCTGCGTCCGGCGGCTTCGGCAAAGGCATCAAGCAGATTTTCGAGTTCGCCGGCCGAGACGGTTTCGTCGAGGCTCACGCCGACGGTGTTGTCGTCGAGCGGGCGCAGGTTCATGCGGCGCGCGCGGGCGGCTTCGTGCACCTTCGCGGCCGGCACCGTGCCCAGCGAAACCCGCAGGGTGTCGAAGAACAGGCCGCCGTTCGTCTCGTAGCCGAGGCGGGCCAGGCCGCTTTTCAGGGTGGCCGTGAGCAGCCTGATGCGTTCGGCAATGGCGGTCAGGCCGCGCGGGCCGTGGTACACCGCGTACATGGCCGAAATGATGGCGAGCAGCACCTGCGCCGTGCAGATGTTGCTGGTGGCCTTCTCGCGGCGAATGTGCTGTTCGCGGGTCTGCAGGGCCAGGCGAATGGCCGGCTTGCCGTCGACATCCTTCGAGACGCCGACGATACGGCCGGGTACCTGGCGTTTGTATTCGTCGCGGGTGGCGAAGTATGCGGCGTGGGGTCCGCCGAAGCCGAGGGGAACGCCGAGGCGCTGCGTGCTGCCTACCGCCGCGTCGGCGCCGAGTTCGCCCGGCGGCGTGAGCAGCGTGAGGCTCAGAATATCGGCCGCCATGCAGACGAGGGCGCCGGCGTCGTGGGCGCGCGTGATGAAGGCGCGATAGTCGTGAACGGCGCCGAGGGTGTCG
>JAWLBW010000245.1:0-7198 GCA_041687475.1 bacterium | reverse complement strand
CATAGTAGCATTAACCGCTTAATAAGTCACGAATTAACCGCACGATCCACTAGTCTATGGTGATGGAACGGTAGCCCAACGCACGAGCAAATTGGGCCTCTTTCACGGCGACTACGCCTACCCGTATATCAAGGTCGCCAACAAAGGGGGACTTCCGGACTGCGGTCTCTATCTCCTTGGCCAGGCAACGGCAATCGCATTAAAGGTCGCGAGAGATGTTACCGGGTGTGGTGCGACGAACCACACCCCTTGGGCAGTTATTCTCGTTTTTCCCTACTATTATCTAATGACTATCAGAAAGAGGAGGCGTAAATGCGGACGATAGGTACAGCGATTTTCATTTTCATCATGCTTAGCTTCGGATTACCACGAGATACATCGGCTGTTACTTGCGGAATCTGGGATTCGTCAACATTGATACTAGTATCCCGATCGGTGAATGGTGAAGAACAGGATATTTCCGAACTGATAATGGGTTACTTACTTCCATACAAAGACGCAGGAGATAACGATCTTTATTTTCATGCTTACAGGAGCCCCCTGGGCGAGACCTCCCTCGAACACTTTCGGTTCGTTGGAGAAGAATAATGAGGCTTGGTCAGAACCCGTTCCGTGGTAGAAGCTTTGCTACATTACTTTTTCTTTATCCAACGTTGTGGAGTTCAGGGTGCTTAGGTGCTTCATGTCCCGATTCTACCCAACTGACGTCTGGTGTTTATGAGTACGTAGAGCGAATATCGCGTACTGATACACATGAAGATGTCGAAGCAACCATGAAAATTGATTCAGAGCGCAGACTCGTTACCGTCACATATAGGTTTGCTGATGAAACCGTGGTTGAGGTCTGGGAGATTGCTCAAGATTCATATCGCTAAGTATTGGGAGATAGCCCATGGGAATGCGCACGGGAGTCCGTGCCGACAGACCCCCGAACGGCACGGTGCCGGCTCGACCCCAGCCGAGGGCAGGGGGAGGGCCGGACAAGCCCCCTTTATTCGGCGAGAAATTTCGCAATTAATTGCCAAGTACCGGCAAGTCGTTGAAATCATTCACCACCGATTTCTTTTTTCCCTCGCGACGGCATACCCCCGGGAGACCTGTCTCTGTGCTAAGGTAGACCCATGAAAGTCTACACGTATTCGGAAGCCCGGCAACGGCTTGCACAGGTTCTGGAGCAGGCGAAAGAAGAGGGCGAGGTACGAATTCGAAGGCGCGACGGACAGACCTTCATTCTAAGGCCCGAGGTGCCACACGGCTCTCCACTCGACGTCGAAGGCGTCGACCTGGGAGTCACGACCGACGAAATCCTGGGCTTTGTTCAGGAAGGCCGTAAGCGCTTTGGCTGAACGGCCGGCGGACGCAGCTCGCTGCGATGGCCGATTCCCAGAGAAGGGAGCAAGCGCCTGCGAAGGTAACCTGTCAATCTGCGTTATTCGTGGCAGCGCCTGGCGCTTTGTTGCCCAGCAGTAATCCGGCTACGCTGAGGTCTTCATCCAGCTCGGGCCAATGAATTCCTTCTCCATCGCCGAGCAGCTCCCACTGTGAACGCTGTGATGGAGAGGCGTCGGCCAGCCGGGGGTACCATGCAAGCGGCACGGAGATTATTCTGCCATCGACCAGTGAAACCACGAGTTCGTCGGCAGTGATTTCCAACCCCTTTGCCCGCGCCTGATCAACGGAAGTAGTCATTCCAAGCCTCCTCTAAGCGCTCATGGTTGTCCAGCACAATGCGCCGGATCTGGTTAAGCTCTCTGGCTGAGAACCGGTTCGATGCTGCGATTTCGACCGGCAACAGCCAGAATTTCGCAAGGCTCTTCTCACGCTGGACATGAACGTGCGGCGGCTCGTTGCCTTCATTGCTGAAAAAGAAGAACCTGTATGGCCCCACCACCATGATTGTCGGCACGTGGCTATCATAACCCGCTGCACGGCATATTGCACCTGCCGCTGGTCTATTTGCGACCCGACAGCGTAGTTGAGTATTGGCGAACGCCGACAAGCCGCGTGTCCATCTGCTCTTTGTCACATCCTTTTTCCGCGTTCGACGTTTCGCGTTCCGCGTTCTTTTTTACTCCCAATAAACCATCCTTCACTCTCGCTGTTGACGCACCCGTCACGGACCGATACACTGATGGTTTTCACGCCCTCGCGTCAACGGGGCCTGGAGAGTAGCCGCTTGGAGCAGACCCGCCTGCAACAGGAAGACAAGACCCCGCCGCCGCGCAACGAAGCCGCCGATTTCCGCATCGGCGTGAAGATTCGTGAGCTGCGTAAGTCGCGTGGGGTAACCCTGCAGGTCATGGCCGGCGAAGTCGGTTTCAGCCCGGCGCTGCTCAGCCAGATTGAAAACCAGAACGTTTCGCCCCCCATCGCCACGCTTGCCCGTATCGCTCGTTACTTCGACGTGCCCATGGCGTTCTTCTTTGAGGAGGAAGGCAACAAGGGCGACTACGAAGTCGTGCGGGCCGATGAGCGCCGGCCGATTCGACGGGTCATCAACCCCTGGGGCGCCGATCACGGTTATACCTATGAGGCCCTTTGTTCGTCGGCACGGGAACGGGGCATGGAGCCCTTCCTGCTTACCATTGCCCCGGGCGTACGCGACGAAGAAAGTCTTTACAACCACGAGGGACACGAGTTCCTCTTCGTTCTCGAAGGGCAAGTCGTCATGCTGCTCGGCAACGAGCGCATTGCGTTAAACGAAGGCGACAGCCTGTATTTCGATTCCTCGCTTGATCACCGCATGTTGAACCCGGGCGACCGACCGGGCAAGGTGCTGGCGGTGATCACGCGCAACGAACCAGCAAAACGTCGGCACCGGAAGGAGCGTGCAGATTTATGAGCATGGACGAAAAAATCGCAGAACTCGACCGCCGCAATAAGGAAGCCGAACTGGCCGGCGGCGAAGACCGTCTAGCCAAGCAGCGCGAAGGCGGACGCATGACCGCGCGCGAGCGCATCGAACTGCTGCTCGACAAGGGCTCGTTCGTCGAGCTCGACAAGTTTGTCGTGCATCGCTGCATCGACTTCGGCATGGAAGAAAAGAAGATTTACGGCGACGGCGTCGTGACCGGTTACGGCACCATCAACGGACGCCTGACCTACGTCTTCTCGCAGGACTTCACCGTTTTCGGCGGTTCGCTCTCGGGTGCCTACGCCCAGAAGATCTGCAAGATCATGGACCTGGCCGCCAAGAACGGCGCGCCGGTCGTCGGGCTGAACGATTCGGGCGGCGCCCGCATTCAGGAAGGCGTCGAAAGCCTCGCCGGCTACGCCGACATCTTCCTGCGCAACGTCAAGTTCTCGGGTGTCATTCCCCAGATCTCGGCCATTCTCGGCCCCTGCGCCGGCGGCGCGGTGTACTCGCCCGCCATTACCGACTTCGTGCTCATGACCAAGAAAACGAGCTACATGTTCGTGACCGGTCCCGACGTCATCAAGACGGTTACGCACGAAGAAGTGACCAAGAACGAGCTGGGCGGCGCCACCACCCACAACACCAAGAGCGGCGTCGCGCACTTCGCCGCCGACAGCGAGCAGGACTGCATCGCCCTCACGCGCGAGCTGCTGGGCTTCATTCCGCAGAACAACCTCGATGAGGTGCCCGTGGTGCCGACCGATGACCCGGTCGACCGTCTCGACACGGCCCTGAACTCGCTGGTGCCCGACAATCCGAACGTGCCCTACGACATGGTCGAACTCATCGAGAAGGTGGTCGACGACGGCAACTTCCTGCAGGTGCACGAGATGTATGCCGAGAACATCGTGGTCGGCTTCGCCCGTCTGGGCGGCCGTTCGGTGGGCATCGTCGCCAACAACCCGGCATTCCTGGCCGGTTGCCTCGACATCAACGCCTCGGTCAAGGCCGCCCGCTTCGTGCGCTTCTGCGACGCCTTCAACATTCCCATCGTGACCTTCGTCGACGTGCCGGGCTTCCTGCCGGGTACCGACCAGGAGTGGAACGGCATCATCCGTCACGGCGCCAAGCTGCTGTACGCCTTCGCCGAAGCCACCGTGCCCAAGGTTACGCTCATTACCCGCAAGGCTTACGGCGGCGCGTACGACGTCATGAGCTCGAAGCACATTCGGGGCGACATCAACATCGCCTACCCGAGCGCCGAAATCGCCGTCATGGGCGCCGACGGCGCGGTCAATATTCTCTATCGCGGAGAGATTGCCAAGGCCGCCGACCCCGTCAAGCGCAAGGACGAACTCGTTGCCGAGTACCGTGAAAAGTTCGCCAACCCCTACAAGGCGGCCGAACTGGGCTACATCGACGAGATCATCAAGCCGGAGGAAACCCGTCGCAAGCTGATTCAGAGCCTCGAAATGCTCAAGAACAAGCGCGACAGCAATCCCCCGAAGAAGCACGGCAACATTCCCCTGTAATCGGAGGACGCGAGCAATATGTTCAAGAAAATCCTCATCGCCAACCGCGGCGAAATCGCGGTGCGCGTCATCCGTGCCTGTCACGAGATGGGTATCAAGACGGTGGCCGTCTTCTCCGACGCCGACCGCGACGCCCTGCACGTGCGCCTGGCCGACGAGGCCTACCACGTAGGCCCGGCCGCGAGCAGCGAAAGCTACCTGCGCATCGACAAGATCATCGATGTTGCGAAGAAGAGCGGCGCCGAAGCCGTGCATCCGGGCTACGGTTTCCTCTCGGAAAACCAGGCCTTCTGCGACGCCTGCGATCAGGCCGGCATCGTGTTCATCGGCCCCGACAAGGAAGCCATTCGCAAGATGGGCGACAAGACGCTCGCCCGCGAAACCGTAGCTCCCTTCGGCGTGCCCCTCGTGCCCGGTACCCAGGAAACCTTCGACACGGCCGAAGCCGCCTTCAAGGTGGCCAAGGAGCAGGTCGGTTTCCCGGTCATGCTGAAAGCCGCCGCCGGCGGTGGCGGTAAGGGCATGCGTCTCGTGGAAGACGAAAAGGAATTCACCGAGTCGTACGACGCCGCCCGCCGCGAAGCCAAATCGGCCTTCGGCGACGACCGTGTGTACATCGAGAAGTTCGTGCAGAACCCGCGCCACGTCGAGTTCCAGATCATCGGCGACAAGCACGGCAACTATCTGCACCTGTTCGAGCGCGAGTGCTCGCTGCAGCGTCGTCACCAGAAGGTCATTGAAGAAAGCCCGAGCCCCTTCATTACCGAAGAGACCCGGCAGAAGATGGCCGCGGCCGCCATTCAGGCCGCCAAGGCGGTCAACTACTACAATGCCGGCACCATCGAGTTCCTGGTCGACCCCCAGCAGAACTTCTACTTCCTCGAGATGAACACGCGCCTGCAGGTCGAACACCCCGTGACCGAAATGGTTACCGGCGTCGACCTGGTCAAGCTGCAGATTCGCGTAGCCTACGGCGAAAAGCTGCCGTACGCGCAGGAAGAGATCAAGCAGAACGGCTGGGCCATCGAAGCCCGTATTTACGCCGAAGACCCGTTCCAGAACTGGATGCCCTCGCCCGGCAAGCTCGAAAAGCTGACCGTGCCCCAGGGCCCCGGCATTCGCGACGACAGCGGCGTGTACGAAGGCTTTACCGTACCCACCATGTACGACCCCATGATCAGCAAGCTGGTCGTATGGGGGCGCACGCGCGACGAAGCCATCGACCGCCTGCGCCGCGCCGTGCACGAGTACCGGGTCGTCGGCATCGCCAGCAACCTGCCGTTTCACCGTCGGCTCGTCGAAGACGACAACTTCCAGAAGGGCGATTTCGACACCGGCTATCTCGGCCGCTCGAACATCATGGCCAAGATGGAGTCGGAACACGCCGAAGAAGAGCGCGCCGCCATCATCGCCGCCGCCATTCTGGCCGAAATGCGTGACACCCGCGCCAAGCTGCCCGACGGCACGCAGGAAGCGGCCCCGCGCAGTCTGTGGAAGGAATCGGCCCGTCGTGAAGCCCTTCGCTCGCGAGGTCTCGCATGAAATACGAAGTACGCATCGGTAAGAAAGCCGTCGAAGTCGAAGTCACCCGCAAGAGCGACCATCTGTTCGAGGTGAAGATCGACGACCAGGTGCACGAAGTCGATATGCGCCAGTCGGCGCCGACCCTGTACACCATGCACCTGGGCAGCACCATGCACGACGTCGACGTGGTCGACCTGCAGGCGCCCATGCAGCTGGCCATTGACGGCGAACCCTTCGAGGTCGACGTCATCGACGAAATCCGCCGCGCGCTGCTCAAGCGCAAGGGCGCGTTGGACGTCGCCGAAGGACCCCAGGAAATTCTGGCCCCCATGCCCGGCAAGGTGGTCAAGGTTCTTGTGGAAAAGGGCGCCGTCGTCGAAGAAGGCCAGGGCGTGGTCATCGTCGAAGCCATGAAGATGGAAAACGTGCTCAAGGCCTCGTTCAAGGGCACGATTACCGACATCTACGTCGAAGCCGGCCAGGCCGTCGAATCGCGCGCCCCGCTCGCGAAAATCGAACCGGTCAAGGAAGAAGAAGCCGCCGGCTGACCGCACATCTGCTTCCCCTTCGGGGCGAAGATGATTTCACGGCCGTCTCCTCAGGGGACGGCCTTTTTCTTTTTTGGGGGGAATTGCATGTCGGCGCCGGTGAACCGTGAGAAGCATCCACATCGAGTCGCCGTGCAGGCGCAGGGCGCCTGGGCAGACGAGATGTCTACGGTAAGCCGTGCATGCGAAGCGCACCCGGTTGCAAGGAAGGATACCGGCTGACCGTGCACTCTTCGGCCGGATGGACGGACGCCGACTTCTCGTCGTCGGCTTCGCCCTGCTCGGCGGCGCGACTCGAAGTGGAATCGCTGAATTTCGCGACCTATCCCCTTAGTCTCTCGGTCGCCGGTCAAGAAAAAAACAAACCCCCCTCCACCACCGTGGAGAGGGGCTGGGTTCAGGGCTTCCACCCGATAGGTTGAAGCTCAGGGAAGCTGTACTTTCTGGGGAATGGGTTGAACAAGGTTGTTCAGCCCGAGCCTGCCGGCCATGTCCTTGCCCCAGCAGTAGAGGTCGCTACCGTCGCGAAGCGCGCAGGTGTAGCCGAATCCGGCGCTGAGACCGCTCCACCCGCCGGCGTTGCCGACTTGCGTGGGCACGGCAAGGTCGGTTCCCGCGCCGGTCGTACCCTGGCCGAGTTCGCCGTCGAAGTTTTTACCCCAGCACCACAGCGTGCCGTCGGTACGGGTCGCGCACGAGTGCTCATTGCCGACGGATACCTCGGCCCAGTCGGAGTC
>JAWLBW010000244.1:0-7240 GCA_041687475.1 bacterium | reverse complement strand
GGCAAGTTGTACGAGATGGCGCGCTTTCTCAAGACGGCCGCCGAGGCCTGGTACCGCGGCCGCGAGTTCAAGCGGGCCGCGCACCTGTATGAAATGGCCTTCCGTGAAGAGCGTGCCGGGGCCAGGGATGATGCCGCCAAGCAACGCGAGGCCGCCGAACTCGGCCTCAAGTCGGCTTCCTGCTTTCAGAAAATCGGCGAAGTCCGTCGGGCCGTCAGCCTGCTGAGTGATGCGGGGGCTTTCGACAAGGCTGCGGCGTTGCTCGCCCGCGAGGGCGATATCGAGGCCGCCGCCGACCTGTACGTAAAGGCGAACCTGCCGCTTCAGGCAGCCGAGCTCTTCAAGCAGGCGGGCGACCACGAGCGAGCCGCCCGGCTCAAGGCCGATGTGCTGCGGCAGGCCGGCAACGAGCTGGCCGCTGCCGAAAGCTACCGCCAGGCCGGTGAATACCTCGAGGCCGCCGAAATTTATCGGCGCCAAGGGCGACACCTCGAAGCCGGGCAGATGTACCAGGCGTTGGGCGATCTGCTGCAGGCCGGTGAAATGTACCTGCGAGGCAAGGAGCCGCGCAAGGCCGCCGAAGCCTGGGAGCAGGCGGGCGACTTCCGCCGTGCCGCCGAGGTTTACCAACGGTTGGGCGACGGCCGTAAGCAAAGCGAGTTGCTTGAGCGGGCGGGTGAATTCTATGAAGCCGGCCTCAATTACTTCGCGCTGAAGGAGGTCGAGGCGGCAGAGCGAACGCTTCTGCGGGTCGACTCTTCGCACCCGGCCTACCCGAAGGCCTGCACGATTCTGGCCGATATCTATCGTGGCCGTAACGACGTGGCGCAGGCCGTGAAATATTATCAACAGGCAATTGCCGGCCAGCCTGTCAACCAGGGCAACATTCACCCGTATTACAACCTGGCGCGCATTCTCGAGGAAAACGGCGACCCGCGCCTGGCTTTGACACTCTATACGCGCATTCTGCAGGAAGACAGCAAATTCTCGGACGTCGCGGCCAGGGTGCAGGAGCTCAAGGGCCGTGTGGCCGCCGCCGACCGTGAGGCGGCCGAGCTTGAAGCCCAGCCGGTCGAGCTTACGCCCACTCCCTCGGCGCGAACCAAGAAACGGTACACCCTGCTTTCCGAGCTTGGCCGCGGCGGCATGGGCATCGTGTACAAGGCGCACGACGCCGTGCTCGATCGCGTGGTGGCCTTCAAGGTACTTCCCTCCGATCTGCGCAACAACGACATCGCGGTCAAAAACTTCCTGCGCGAGGCGAAAGCCGCGGCGGCGTTGAATCATCCGAACATCGTCATCGTTTACGACGCCGGCGAGGAAGACGGCAATTACTACATTGCCATGGAATACATCGAAGGGCGTACCCTTCGCGAGATCGTTGCCAACGACGGGCGTATTCCCATGCAGGCCCTCATGGTTATTACCGCCCAGCTGTGCAAGGCCCTTGATTACGCCCACGGGCGCAATGTGGTTCATCGCGACATCAAGGGCTCGAACATCATGTGGGCCGATACGCGGGCGGTAAAGATCATGGACTTCGGCCTGGCCAAGGTCATTCAGGAAGTCGTCAACTTCCAGACCGTTGTGGGCGGCACACCGCACTACATGGCGCCGGAGCAGATTCTCGGCGAGGAAATCGACAACCGCGCCGATCTTTATTCACTCGGCGTAACCCTGTATGAATGTGCTACCGGCACCGTTCCCTTTCCCAAGGGCGACGTAGGCTACCACCACATTCATACGGTCCCGCCCGACCCCCGTGAGCACGTACCCGACCTGCCCGAGTCATACGTGCGCATCCTCATGCGCTGCCTCGCCAAGGACCCCGCCGAACGTTTCCAGTCTGCCGGAGAGATTTTCGAGTCTCTGCGTACGGTCAGGTTCGCTCGCAGCTGACCCGCAGTCCTCGCCGGCTTGCCACGCACCCCTGCAAGGCGTCTCTCTTGGCTTCTACGGCCGGGCGGGGTAGCCTGAAGTGCTCTTCGGGCGAAACCAACGGGTATCGATGAAGCGCGTGAGCGCGGTTTGGTGCCGGGAAAGCACGGGCAAGTTTCGCGTGCCCCCATTTGCGCTACCCTGTGTGACGTGCTAACATCTAGGATTAAGTTGGTAATTCACCCGAGTGGATTCCCGCAAGGTGTCCGCTTTTTTTTATTCCTGCGCTTGGAGACGGCATCACTTTGGACTCTGGCGAACAGCTGCGCGAACAGATAGAAGAACAGGCCCGGATTCTAGCCGAGCCGAAGCTTGCAGAGCTGGACGTAGAGCTCGTTGACGCCGAGTACAGACTTGAGCCCGCAGGAAGGGTCCTTCGCATCTATATAGACAGGTCGGGCGGGGTCGGTCTGGACGACTGCAAGGCAGCCAGCCGCCACCTCGAACCGGTTTTCGAAGCCGAAGGCCTCGACCGGCTCATTCCCGGGGCGTACAACCTCGAAGTGTCAAGCCCGGGACTGTTCCGCCCCCTCAAGCCGGCCAGGGATTTTCAACGGGCGGTCGGCCGCCGCGTCAAGGTCAACCTGCGCAGGCCCATAGAAGGGCAGCGTGTTTTCATCGGCATACTTGAACGGTTCGGCGACGACCACCTCTTTCTGCGGGTTGGCGAATCGACGTTCCAAATTGAACTCGACAGTATCGCGAAAGCGAATCTGGAACCCGAATTACATTTCTGAATGGTGCATCGGCGCGCCCACATCGGGCGAGGCCGGGCCGCAGGAGGCTAACGGTGAACGAATTAGCTCGCGCCATTGAGCAGGCCGCACGGGACAAGGGCATCGACAAGTCGATTATCATCGAGGCGTTGGAGCAGGCCGTCGAAGCTGCCGCGCGGAAGAAATATCCGCACAAGGAAAACCTCGAAGTTCACTTCAATGATGAATTGGGTGAGCTGGAGTTGTTTGAGTTCAAGGACGTCGTCGACTCCGACGACATTGATCCCGACAACGAACTCACGCTCGCGCAGGCCCGCGAACTCGACCCCGACGCCCAGCCCGGCGACAGCCTGGGCATGAAGATGGAAGTCGGCGACATGCTGGGGCGCATTGCCGCCCAGAATGCCAAGCAGGTCATCATTCAGAAGGTGCGCGAAGCCGAAAAAGCGATCATCTACGAAGAGTACAAGGACCGCAAGGGCGATCTGATCAACGGTATTGTTCGTCGCATCGAGCGCGGCAACATCATCGTCGATCTGGGGCGCACCGAGGCCATTCTTCCGCGTGGCGAGCAGATTCCGCGAGAAAGCTTCCGCCCCGACGATCGCATCCGTGCCTTCGTGGTCGATATTCAACAGAATCTGCGGGGGCCGTCAATCGTGCTTTCGCGTTCGCACCCGAATTTCATTCGCAAGCTGTTTGAACTCGAGGTGCCTGAGATTCACGAGGGCGTCGTCGATATCAAGGCGATTGCCCGCGAACCCGGCAGCCGCGCCAAGGTTGCGGTCTTCAGCTACGACAAGGACGTCGACCCCGTCGGCGCCTGCGTGGGCATGAAGGGGTCGCGTGTACAAAACGTCGTGCAGGAGCTGCGCGGCGAGAAAATCGATATCATCCAATGGTCCGAGGATCCGGCACGTCTCATCGAAAATGCGTTGAGCCCGGCCGAGATCACCCAGGTCATCATTGATGAAATCGACAGGAAGATGGAAGTCATCGTTCCCGATGATCAGCTGTCGCTGGCCATCGGCCGGCGCGGGCAGAACGTCAAGCTTGCCGTTCAGCTGACCGGCTGGAATGTCGACATCCGTTCGGAAACGGAGATGGTCGAGGCTTCAGAGAAAGCCAAGGCCGCCCTGAAGCAGATTCCCGGTATCAGCGATACCGCCATCGAACTGCTCTTTCAGGCCGGCATCGAGAACATCGAGGACCTGGCCAACGCCGAGCCCGCCCAGCTTTCGAACGAAACCGAGATTCCGGTCGAGAAGCTGCAGGTGCTCATCGCCAATGCAGGCGAGGTGCTGGTCGAGAGCCGCGAGCGCGAGGCACGCGTAGCCGAGTGGGTCGATAAGTCGCCCATCGAGCTGCCGTTTGCCGAGCAGCCGGTCGTCGAACTGCTGGATGCTGCGGGTATCCGCACCGTCTCGCAGCTGGCGTCGGCCGAGCTCACCGCGCTGGCATCGCTCGAGGGAGTGCGGGAAAAGGCGCTGCAGCTTCAGGAAGAAGCGCGCAAGCGTCTGGAGCTCGCTCCGCAGGAAGGGAACGAGAAGAATACGAAGGAAGCGCCGGAAGACGTCGCCGGCGGCGAGGTTCAGTCGCACGGTTAAGTGCTCGACTGAACGCGCTGCGGGGCGGTCGCAAAGGGCCGGCCTTCCGCTTAGGGAGATTTCAGAGGAAGCATGGGCAAGATGCGTGTACATGAACTCGCCAAGGAACTTGGCATGCGCAACAACGAGCTGCTGAACGTGCTCAAGTCGCTTGGTTACGAAGTGACCAATCACATGAGCGTCGTCGATGAAACGCAGGCTCGTCGCGTTAAGGCGCACCTCTCGGGTGAGGAGCCGGCTCCGCAGGGAGTAGTCACGGAAAAGCGCATCGACCGTCCGGTCGCGGGCAAATCGGTGGTTATTCGCCGTCGTTCGCGAAAGCAGGAAGAAGCTCCCGAGGCAGCCGAGAAGAAGGAAGCCGCCGAGGCTCCGGCCGAGCAGAAGCCGACTGTGGTCATTCGCCGTCGCCCTGCCGCCGGCGCCGAAGCACCGGCACCCGAGCAGAAACCTGCAGAGGTCGAGGCGCCCGCCGCGGCTTCGACCGAGGTCGAGCAGCCGGCTGCCGCCGCCGAACCCGAGCAGCCGAAGGCCCCTGCGGTCGAGGCGCAGCCCGCAGAAGTGCCGGTAAAGGAAGAGCAGCCTGCCGCCGCCGAGGCGCAGCCTGAACAACCTGTGGCCGAGGAAACTCCGGCAGCCGTCGAGAAGCCGGCCCCCGTGGCTGAACCGGCCGCCGCCGAGGCTGCGCAGCCTCAGCAGGCCGCCGCCCCCCGTCCGGGCAGCAAGATTACCTTCGAGCAGGCGCGCATTCTCGACAAGCCGCGCATTCCGCTCGATCAGTTGCGCACCAGCGCCGCCGTTCCGCAGACTACCCCCCGCGACGGCGAGGAAGAAGATCGGCGCGCCGGCGGCCCCGGCGCCCGCAAGGGCAAGACCAAGGCCGGCGGCCTGCGCCGGCGTGTGGTGACCAAGCGTGACTTCAAGGGTGGCGGCTTCGGCGATGACGAGTTCGACGTCATTCGCGGGGGCGGTCGCAAGCGCAAGGGTGATCGTCGTCGTCGCGAGGCGATGAAGACCGAGATTACCACGCCCAAGGCCATCAAGCGCAAGATTCGCATTTCCGATGCCATTACCGTCGGCGACCTTGCCCACAACATGGGCGTCAAGGCGGGTGAGTTGACCAAGCGTCTCATGGAACTCGGCGTCATGGCCACGATAAACCAGGGCATAGACGTCGATACGGCCGCCATCATCGCCGCCGAGTACGGCTATGAAATCGAGAACGTGTCGTTTCAGGTCGAAGACGTACTCGAGGCCCAGCAGGAGCCGGCCGATCCGACCAAGCTCGCCGTGCGTTCTCCGGTGGTCACCGTCATGGGGCACGTCGACCATGGTAAGACTTCGCTGCTTGACGCCATTCGCAGCGCCGACGTTGCATCGGGCGAGGCCGGCGGCATTACGCAGCACATCGGTGCCTACCAGGCGCACACCGAAAAGGGCGTCGTGACCTTCATCGACACCCCGGGCCACGAAGCCTTTACGGCAATGCGTGCCCGCGGCGCCCAGGTTACCGACATTGCCATTATCGTGGTGGCCGCCAACGACGGCGTCATGCCGCAGACCATTGAAGCAATCTCGCACGCTAAGGAAGCCGGTGTGCCGATTATCGTGGCGGTGAACAAGGTCGACCTGCCCGAAGCCAACCCCGACAAGGTCAAGCAGCAGCTGACCGAGTACGGCCTCGTACCCGAGGAATGGGGCGGCGAGACGATTTTCGAAAACGTGTCGGCCAAGGCCCGCACGGGCATTTCCAACCTGCTCGATTCGATTCTGCTGCAGGCCGAAGTGCTCGAACTCCGTGCCGACGCGACCAAGCTCGCGACCGGCGTGGTCATTGAAAGCCGCCTCGACAAGGGCCGCGGCCCCGTGGCGACGCTGCTCGTGCAGGACGGCAACATGCAGGTCGGCAGCTACGTCGTTGCCGGTAAGTCCTACGGCCGCGTTCGCGCCATGCTCGACGACCACGGCAAGCAGATTCCCGAGGCCGGTCCGAGCCTGCCCATTGAGGTGCTCGGTCTTTCCGAGGTGCCGCCGGCCGGCGAGAGGTTCCACGTCGTCAAGGATGAAAAGACCGCCAAGCAGGTGGCCGAACACCGGGCGATGAAGGAGCGCGAAATCGAAATGGCGCGCACCTCCAAGGTCAGCCTCGAAGATCTCTACAAGCAGATCAAGGAAGGCGAAACCCAGGAGCTGCGCCTCATCATCAAGGCCGACGTGCAGGGCTCCATCGAGGCGCTCAAGGACAGCTTCGTCAAGCTCAGCACCGACGAGGTCAAGGTTCGCATCATTCACACCGGCGTCGGCGCCGTCAGCGAAAGCGACGTCATGCTGGCTTCGGCCTCGAATGCGGTCGTCATCTGCTTCAACACGCGCCCCGACGGCAAGTCGACCCGGCTTGCCGAGCAGGAAGGCGTCGACCTCGAAGCTTTCACCATCATTTACGAGGCCGTCGACGCGATTCGTAAGGCGATGGAAGGCATGCTGGCCCCCGAAGAGCGCGAAGTGGTGCTCGGCCGGGCAGAAGTTCGCCAGACCTTCGTGGTGACGCGTTCGGGTACCATCGCAGGCTGCATGGTAACCGACGGCAAGGTAACCCGCACCGGTCAGGCGCGGCTGCTGCGTGACGGCACCATCGTTTACACCGGTAAAATCGGCTCACTGCGCCGGGTCAAGGACGACGTGCGTGAAGTGCAGAGCGGCTTTGAGTGCGGTATCTCGCTTGATGGCTACAACGACATCAAGGTCGGCGACGTCATCGAGGTCTTCGAAGTCGAACAGGTCGCCCGCAGCCTCGGTGGCGGCGGTACGGCTGCCGCGAGGTAATTCGTGTACGTAGGCGTGCTTACGATACGCCTGTACCTGCACGGAGCCGACAGCCTGAAAGCCAAGCGCCGCATCGTGCTCCAGATCAAGGACCGCGTGCGGGCCCGCTTCAACGCCGCGGTGGCCGAAGTCGGCGACCTCGACACCTGGCAATCTTCC
>JAWLBW010000243.1:0-7268 GCA_041687475.1 bacterium | reverse complement strand
AGTCCGACGTCGTCGACGTGACACTGCCTTCCGACGTAGCCTGGCTCAACACGGGTATCGACCTTCGCCCGGGCGAACGCTATCGCATCGAGCCGGTGGCGTCGCAGATCGAGGTTTCGCTCGGCCTGGAAACGGCCAACTTCAGCGCCCCGGTTCCCACGGCCGGCGCCTTCGGGCTCATTGCCCGCGTCGGGCGCAGCGGCCTGCCGCAGGTCGTCGGTCGCGGCCTCGACCTGCAGTCGAACTCGCTGAACCAGGGCGAAATGCTCTTCATCGGGCGAAACGGTACCCTGAGCGGTTACACCGCCGGCACGACGACCGCTTCGTCGAGCACCACCGGCGGCACGAGCGGCGTTGCGCTTTCCGACCTGAAGGTACGCATCACCATCGAAAATACCGACGCACCGTCGCCGCTGGCTCCGGTACACGGCTTCTCGACGACCAACCCCAGCCCGACCTTCGACTGGGACGACGCCGAAGACGCCTTCAAGTACGTTTTCGAGCTCTCGCGTTTTCCCGATTTCCGTGAACAGGCGCTGAACGTCGAGCCGTCGAGTTCGAGTCTGAGCCTGACCGCCCTGGCCGGAAACGGCAGCGGGGTACCCACGATTCCCGGCCAGGATACGCCGGCCGCCACGCTGACCGAAGGCACGTACTTCTGGCGGGTGCGCGCCCAGGTAAACAAATGCCGCACGATTGCCCCCTGCTTCGAGTGGACCGATCACAGCGTCGTGTACCGCGTGGGCGTCGAAACCAATTCGGCGCTGCCACGCCCCACGATACTGCGCCCCGCCTCCGACACCGGCTTCCAGCGCGGCCAGCCGGTCATCGTCGAGTTCACCCAGCCGCTCGATGCGTCGGGAATGTTCTGGCGCTACAAGCACTACCAGGCGGCCTGCGGTTCGGTAATCTCGCCCAGCAGCGCGGCGCCCGAAACCACCAGCCCCTGGAAGGTCTTTCTCTCGACCTACGAGACCAACTTCCTGGGTCAGGTTCCCGAAGAATACGGCTCGCTGCAGCTTACCGACCTGAATACCGGTGCCCATCTCGTGCGTATCGAAGTGGTCGACGCCGCCAACGGTCGCAACCTCGACACCAGCCGGGCCGGCGTGTCGGACATTGCGTTTGCGGTCGGCTGCCAGAATTGACGCAAGGCTCGAAAGAGAACAATCCCAGGGGGAATGCGGAACTGCCGCGTTCCCCTTTTTACTTGCCGGCCAGACGGCTCACCAGGGTGACATGAAGGCAATGCGGACGAGGAAAGCCGCAGCTTGCCGATGGGGATAGATGATTATCCCTCAGGCCCTCAGGGGGAAGAAAAAGAGGGAACAACCGCCGCAACGGTCATTCCCCTTCTCGTGTAAGAACCTGAATCCGGTAAATGGGGTCAGGAAAACAGCTCGCGCTCACTGGCCTCCGACAGACGCTTGAGCACATCAAGCGAGCGCCTGATTACCCGGCGCAGCCCGCCGCCGACAAGGCGGTTGGCCAGTCTGCCCACGAGCGGAAGCCCGGTTTCGAGGTCGGTTGCGTAGGTGACTTCGAGCTGTTTTTCACCCAGGCGCTCGATACGCACCAGCCCCTGGTGATGCTTCGGAGCGACCGGTCCCCGCACCGAGTAGCCGAAGACGTCGGGGGCGTCGTAATGCGTAATGACTTCGTCGAGCAGCAGACCTGCGGCCCCCACCCGGCGCCGCTTGCCCACCGCATCGGCCGCGCCGTCGGGCAGTTCGACCTTGCGAATGGCCTTCATCCACTCGCCCCACCGGTTCGAATCGCCGATGAACGCCCAGACCGTTTCGGGGCGGGCTTCGATACTCACGGATTCCTTGAAGCTGTACATTCTCGTCTCCCTTGGGGTTACCCGGCAGCCGGCGCACGCTTCCATGGAACGTCAACCACCCGAATGAACAGCCTACATTCTATTCACCCTGACGCGAAGCGTCAAAGGATTTCTGTCTCACTCAGATACAGAAATCGAGGCCCCGACACGAAAGCGAAACGCAGTCGAGGCCGTTTCCGTACAGCACGGTACGCTGGGCGAAGTCACGTCCGATCGACAGGGCCTCGGCCCGATCGAGATCGAAGACCAGCACGGCCTTAACCCAGCGCTCGCCGCAACGCGCGTCTACGGTAATGAACGGATAGCCGAGCTTGCCCAGGTAGTGGGTGAGGCTGGCGAAGCGGGCCTGGTTGTCTTCGGGCGAAAGGCGCAGTGAATGCGGATCGGCCGCGCGAAGGAGTGCCCAGCGTTCGGCTCCCGCCTCGCGCAACAGGTGAACGAAGTGGGCGGGAAGCGCGCCGGGCGCAGCACGCACGATGCCGTAATCGGTGTCGATGAGAAAGGTGCCTTCGGTCACATCGCCCGAGCGGGATACGTGTACAGGCTGTTCTTCGAAGAGATGAGCGGAAAGGTTGGGCATGACGACCTCGTTTTGATTCCCCGATACTTCGTTTCAGCGAAGCCTGACCGTTCGGGGTGAGAGGTCGGCGACGCTTTAGCTGCATTTATGAATCGCCCGCAAGTTGTCGTTAACTCGGCGATCGCGCACAAAAAATCCCGTCCCAGCTTTGGCTGAAACGGGCCCACGTGTGCTCCCTCTTTAGCCGTTCTTCTAAAGCGCCCGCAAGCTGAGATTCAAATCGGCGCTGTCTGTAATGTAAGATGAATATCCCACATCACGACCGGGGTGTCAAGTGAATCGACGGTTACCCTGCGAGCGGGGAGACTTGCGGACGGTCAGACCTTCAGACCTGCGGACTTTCGGACCTTCAGACCTTCAGACCTTCGGACCTTCGGACCTTCAAGACCGCCGCCCTTGCGCACTGTCGGTCGCAGTCTTTCCGGAAATCATTTCGGGCAGTGATGCGCATGGCCGTGCAGCCTCCCATCGAAGCGCGGCACGATCTCGAAGGGCCACCGGTCGCAAGTCACAGGTCACTGGTCACAGGCCACAGGTCACTGGTCACAGGCCACAGGTCACTGGTCACAGGTCACTGGTCACAGGTCACTGGTCACAGGCCACCGGTCACTGGTCACAGGTCACTGGTCACAGGCCACCGGTCACTGGTCACAGGTCACAGCCGTGCAATCGTGCTGCACGCCCCCTATCACCTTTCACCTATCACAACCGACCACCGTTCACCCTTCACCACCGTTCACACGGTCACCCCCGCCCGTCCGTGCACGCCGGCAACTCGAACCGCCGTGTAATCCCTACATCATCGAGAAACGCCTCATCGTGACTCACGACGAGCATGGCCCCCGAGTAGCGGCGCAGGGCATCGGCCATTGCCTGCATGGCGCTCAAGTCGAGATTGTTGTCTGGTTCGTCGAGCAGTAGAAAATCGGGGGCCTGGTCGGCTGCCAGCAGGCAGGCCACGGCCGCGCGCATGCGCTCGCCTCCGCTCAACACCGCCGCCGGTTTCAGGGCGGCGTTGCCGGGGAACCCCAGGCGCGCCAGGAGAATGCGTGCTTCGTGTTCGGCCTTGCCCGGGGCGCCTGCACGCAGGTTGTCGAGCACCGAAAGTTCCGGCTGTAAGAACGCCGCGTGCTGGTCGAGGTACACGGCCCGTCTCGCCCCGATGTGCATGGCGCCCAGTTCGGGCACGCGCAGCCCCGCCGCAATCTGCAGCAGCAGCGTCTTACCCGTTCCGTTGGCGCCGACCAGTGCGATACGCTCGCGCCCGGTCACCACGAGATTCACGCCCTGTGACCAGAAGGGGTGCGCCTGCCCGGGAAACCGTACGTTTACCTCTTCGAGCGCAAGCATTCGCCGCGCGGCGGCCGCCTTGGTTGCCTGCAGGTCGACGGCCGCCACCGGAAGTTCGTCGACGGCTTCCTTTGCCTCACGCAGGCGCTGTTGCGCATCGCCGATACGCCGACCATGTACGTCGGATAGCTTTCCGGCCGTTTCCTGCGCCCGCCGCTTGCGGGCGCCGGCGAGAACGCGGGGCATGTCCTGCCGTTCAAGAAACCGGCTTCTACCGCGCGACGAGCGTCGTTCCTGTCGTTCGGCCGCAGCACGGGAGGCGCGACGGACGGCGTCGAGCTCTTCCTCTGCAGCGCGCAGGTGTTGCCGGGCGGCCTCCTGCTCTTCGGCCTTGCGCGCGCGGTAGAAGTGCCAGTTTCCCCCGTAGAGTGCGAGTCCGTCGGGGCGCAACTCGGCAATGCGGTCGACAAGACCCAGCAGACGGCGGTCATGAGAAGCGGTGAGCAGGCCGCCCTTCCACCCCGCTACGAATTCGTACACGAAGGCCCGGCCCCGGACGTCGAGGTGGTTCGTGGGCTCGTCGAGCAGCACGAAGTCGGCGTCAGCCAGAAGCAGCCCGGCAAAGCGCACGCGCACCCGTTCGCCGCCGCTCAACCGGCCCAGGGGCGTATCGGTGTCTATGTGGGCGATGCCGCAGCGCTCGAGGGCTGTCGCCACGCGCTCGGGCAAATCCCAGGCGCCGTCGATCAGCGACAGTTCCTCAAGTGTGGCATTGCCCTGCTCGGCCCTTGCCAATGCCCGAAGCAGCCCACTGACGCCGAGCTCGTCGGCAACCGTGGCGTCGCCACCGAAACGCGAGAGCTGGGTGAGCAGCGCGGTTCGCGCTTCGCGATGCACGCCGCCCTCGCTCGGCTCGCGGTGACCGGCCAGCACGGCGAGCAGCGTGCTTTTGCCGACCCCGTTGGGGCCGATCAAACCGGTGCGTTCGCGACCGAACGAGGCGTCAAGATTGCGGAAAAGCGTAGAGCCGTCGGGCAGAACGAGGCCCAGAGAAGACACGGAAAGGGTACCCTGCATGATTGAACCGGGGAAAAAGAGGTCTCAGAGATTCCCCCCGAAGGGGAAGACTGCGACAGAGCTGGGTTCAATCAGGCGGTCATAACGGGCCTTGCCTGAGCGTGGGGTTTCCGGCCGGCAAGGCACTTTTCTCCGTGAGAAAAAAGTGGTTTCCCAAAGAATAGCACGACGGCGGCGTAGCGGCCAGCAGGGGCGACCGGAAAGCTTCCCCGCGAGCAGTCTTCGCCCTTGAAATTGCCGGTCTTACTTGCCCCCGACGGGCCGCAGGGCGACGCGCATGCCCAGGTCGCCCCCGATGAGAAAGGCCAGAATACCGCTGACCCAGACCCACAGTGGATGGGGAATCATGAGCATGTTGGACACGCCGGCGGCAAGCAGCAGCGCCGTAACCCCGGCCGCATGCGCCCGGGGCGCATCGGGCGCGAGCCGAGCCGTTACGTACGAGCCGATGAACGTGCCGGCGAACCAGGCCGCCACGATGGATACGAAAGCCCCGGCGGGTATTTGTGCGGCGATTTCGCGAAGAGCCGTTTCGTCTGTGGGGTCGACCCCCTCGGGCAGGGGAAACAGGAGCATGCCGATGAGTTCGATGATCGACAGGCAGATGAGCCCCATCACAAGACCGGTAAGGACGGCGATGACGCGACGGCCGAGTTGCTTCATGCGAATGCTCGAGACAGAAGAGTGTTAATCGGCAGCGGTGAAGACGGCGGCTTCGGAGGAAGCTCGTCGGAGAACAGGAAGGCTTCCATCGCGAAGCGGTCTGCCCGATGCCGCGGCGGCGAAGGGCTTGCCCGCCGCGTCAAACGCCGGCCGCCGACGAATCGCCCTCGGGAATCACGAGAAACATTTCCATATCGCCCTTCCCTTTCACGGGCATGGCCCCGCGGGCCCGCACGGGAAAAAGGTCGGACACCGCCGCAGCGGCGCTCTCGCTCAGGTTGATGTAGCCCGCCACACCGTGACTTTCAAGGCGTGCCGCCGTGTTGACGGTATCGCCCCAGACGTCGAAGAGGTACTTGCGTCGGCCGATGACCCCGGCGAGCACCGGCCCGGCGTGAATGCCGATGCGTACCTGCCAGCCCTTGGCCACCCGGGCTATCGCTTCATGCATGGCGAGTCCGGCGCGCACGCAGTCGCCCACGGGGTTTTCGACTTCGGTAAGCAGCCCCGAGGCCGCCATGAAAGCATCGCCGATGGTCTTGATTTTCTCGAGACCGTGTTCGTGGGCGACGTCTTCAAAGGCTTCAATGACGCCCTGCAGCCGCTCGACGACCACTTCGGGGTCGTGTGACTGACAGAACTCGGTAAAGCCCACGATGTCGCAGAACATGACGGCCACCCGCTCGTAGCGTCGCGGCTGCACGGTGTTGGTTTCCTTCAACTCGTGCACCACGTCGGTGGGCAGAATGACGTGCAGCAGGTCTTCGTACCGCTTACGTTCTTCTTCGATTTCCTGCAGATATCGCCGTTCCTGGTCGCGAAGATACTTCTTTTCGAGGCAGGCGCCGACACGTGCCCTGAGCAGGGTCGGATTAAAGGGCTTGGTGAGATAGTCTTCGGCCCCGAGGTCGATGCACTTGACGATGCTTTCGATTTCGTCGATGGCCGAAATCATGATTACCGGTACGTGACGCAGGTCGGCGTCTTCCTTCATCGCTGCCAACACTTCGTAGCCGTTGAGTTCGGGCATCATGATATCGAGCAGCACCAGATCGAAAGGCTGCTCGCGCAGCTTGGCCAGGGCGTCGCGTCCGTCGACCGCCATTTCGACCGCCAGCCCAAGCTTGCGCAGGCGCCGCGACAACACGTCACGGTTCATCTCGTTGTCGTCGACAACCAGTATCTGCGGCGCCGCATCGCTCATATACCCACCTTGCCGTCGAGCGCCGCCTGCATCTTGCCCAGGAGCCGCTCGAGGTCGACCGGTTTGGTGTCGTAGTCGTCACAGCCCGCATCGAGCGCCTTTTCGCGGTCGCCGGCCATGGCGTTGGCCGTGAGCGCGATGACGGGTATCGACTTCGTCGAGTCCTTGGCCCGAATGGCCCGCGTCGCCTCCCAACCGTCAAGCACGGGCAGGCTCATGTCCATGAGAATGAGCTCGGGCTGTTCGGCCTCGGCCATCTCGACGCCCTGCTTGCCGTCGACGGCAATGAGAATCTCATAGCCACGCCGGGTCAGGCGACGTGACAGCATATCGCGGTTGAGTTCGTTGTCTTCGACCAGTAATATTCGTGGCATCAGCTTTAGCTCTCAGTTTGGAATGGCGCGTCCGGTGCAGACGAGAACCTGGGTAAGCACCTCACCCAGAAGCTCGTCTTTGGAATACGAGCCCTTCTGCACAATGCGCTGCACCGAACCGTTCATCCAGTCGCGCTCTTCCTGCGTTACATCCTTTGCGGTCACGACGACGATGGGTACGCCGCGCCAGGCTTCGTTCTCACCATAGGATTCAATGAATTGAAAACCGTCAATCTC
>JAWLBW010000242.1:0-7271 GCA_041687475.1 bacterium | reverse complement strand
CCGCGCTCGTGTTGATTACGGTGGCAACCAGCTTGCTGGAGCGCCAACTGGCCGCCCAGGCCAAAGCTCTCGAACAGGAAGGCGGCTTTACCGAGCGCTTTTATCAATTACGTCGCCGACACCGCGACTAAAAAACGCCACCCGGTCGGGGTCCACCCCGTCCACTCCGTCCACCCCGTCCATTCTTGCGTCGTGCAACCCTGCAGCCGGTCATCGCGAAGCCTCCCGCTTCGCTCACCCCCCCAATTCCACCCGATAAGAAACCGTTACCACGGTATTCACGCGCAGGGCGCCGAGCAGGGCCTTGTAGGACTTGATGCCCCAGCGGGCCAGATCGAGATCGACCGTTCCCTCGGCGTTGATGCGGTCGCCGGTGCGGGTGAAGGTCGCGGGCAGTTCCACCGGATGCTCTTGTCCGTGAAGCGTAAGCGTTCCCCGTAAGGGTCCCGCTTCGCCCAGCGAGCGTCCCACGAAGCGGGCGTTCAGGTGGCGGTTCGTGTGCAGCACCTCGCCGGCCGCGCGTTTGAGTATTTCGCGGCGGTCACGGTCCGAAATTTCTCCCTCGATTTCCAGAGAGGTGAGGTCGGCTTCGGCCTCGATGTCGGCCTGTTCCAGCTTCTCGCCCCTCAGGGCGACGGAAACGGGTACGCGAAAGGTGCGGTCGTGGCCCAGGGCTTTCATCGGGCCTTCGGTATGAATGCCTACGCGCAGCAGGCTTGCCGTTACGTTCATGTTTCCAAAGTAGCAGTCGTTGTTGCCCGCGGGCAAGCAGATTCACCCTCGGGGTAACGGGCTTCGCGCGGCGGTTGCTTCCGTCGAAAGGGGCCGGCACGGCAGGCGCGGGCAGACGAGGGCCCGAGGCCGGGTGCGTGCGGGTCGTATGCGGGTTGCCTGCGAGAACCCGTGGTGCAGGCCCAGCGATAGCGCGTGATAGGTTGGTCTTGAACGTTGACTCCGGCGGCGGGTTTCCCACCCGCGCCATGACTGACTGATTACTGAAACAAGAGGCGGCGAGCGATTGCCGCCCGTATGCCGGAAGCCCCGCGGGGCTTCCGTTTTTGCTGACAACAGGGTGTACATATGAATCTCCCCTTGCGATGGCTGCAGGCCTGTGTGCTTGTGTTGCCGCTGACGCTGGTCGCATGCGGCGACGATGACGACCTCGACGATATCGCCGATCGGGTCGATGAGAGCGTTCTTCCGCAGGATCTCTGCGCGCTTCCGCCCGAGAATGACGATGCCGATGTCGATGGCGTCGGCGTCACATCTTTCGAGCAGGGCGCCGGCATGCGAACCCTCGATCACGACGGGGGCACGTCTGACCTGAACCTTGACTGGACCGAGGACGAGGTCAATCTCTCGCTTTGCCCCGGTACCCACACGCTGAACCTGGCCATTCAGAACAATTCGGGCCATACGGTCGGCGACACCGTCTGGTATACGATTCTGTACTATCACGGGCAGGAGTATGTCGCCGGTCACGCCATTGACCCCCGGGGTATGGATGTGGCGGTGGGCGAGACGGTGCCCGTGCAGTTCACGATCGATCTGCGGCCCGAGTTCGCCTCGGCCGAGCGCAACATTCGCGTCGCGCTCATCGTACAGACCGACAACCCGAATCCGAACGATCCGGTCGCGTACTTCCGGCGCGTCTGGGTGAATATTTCACCCACGGGTGGTTGTGGCGTCGACCCGATGCCGCAGCCGGCGGCCGAGCCGTTGACCATTCACAGCGTGACCTGCCCCGGCAATGCCGTGCGGTTGCAGACGAACCCCCGACTGGTCGACGGCACGCCCTCGGCACGGGTGGTCGAGGGTGGGCAGTACATGTCGCTTACCCGCGATGCGTATCTGGAAGACGACCTGTGGTGGGCCGATCTGAACGTGACGCAGAACATTCCCAACGGCGAGCAGGCCGTGGTGGCCTTCGGATCGAACCCCGGCGACACCATGTACTTCCGCTTCAGCGCACGGGCCGAATGCGGCGGCAACGGCGTGGTAAACATGGGCGAGGCGCCGCCCCCCGTTTCACCGCCGCCCGCCGATGATGGGACCGATGATGACGGGGCCGATGATGACGGTAATGGGGATGACGGCGACCCCGGAAACGGTGGTGCCGGTGATGACGGCGCCGGTGACGAGGAGCCGGGTAATGGTGATGCCGGGAACGGAACCGACGGCGACGATGGCGACGACATCGCCGGCGGCGGAACCGGCGGTACTGGCGCACCGCTGACCGAGGCTCCCTGGTTCGACCTCGATGTCTGCGCGGTCGTGCTCGAGGGCACCATCGTACCCGTGGCATTCGGCAATGCCCAGGGCGAGTTGCGGGTCACCGAAATCGACGAAGGCTCGACCGAGCTCGTCCTGCAGGCAACCGGTCTACCGGCCGATCCCACGCTGCCCGACGGCGACGAGGGTATTTATCGGCCCTGGCTCGCCAAGCAAACGGGCGAGGGTGAATGGCTGTTCGTGGCCCTGCCGGTGTTCGAGAGCGAGGGCAGCGATCAGGAAGTGAACCACGTCATGAGCCAGAACCCGCAGGGCGTGAACAATGTCGGCCTGAACGCAGGCTACATCGTGCGCGAAGGCGACGGCGAGTTGACCTTCGGCGGCATTGTCGAAGGCCTTGACGAAGCCGAACCCCTCGACACGTTCACGCACTTCTTTGTAACGGTCGAACCCCGGAACGAAGAGCGCGAAGAACGCGAATACCCGAACAACATCTTCGTGTTGTCGGGCCAGGCCGACTATCCCGAATAACGAGTAAGGCAAAAGCGGCAACCGCCGGAAGAGGCCCACGGCTTCTTCCGGCTTTTTTTCGTGATGCTCGCATACCCACGACTCCACCAAGGCCTTCCGTGCGATCCCAGATCGCAGATCCCAGATCGCAAAGTCGGAGCTGGTTTATGGGAGCGCACGGATACTTTCCGGTCACCCTGAGCTTGTCGAAGGGTGTGACTGCACTTCTGCATGCTCGGCTGTCGTGCAGGCTTCGACAAGCTCAGCCCGAACGGACTGAGGACGAGCAGATCCTGAAGTCTGCAATCTGCATTACTCTTTCCGTCTTCCGCGTTCCCAATTCCGTGTTAATTTTTCCATCTTCCTTCTTCAATCTTCCTTTTCCCGGTCCCGGTTCTCTTTTTCCGCCTTCCGAGTTCCGCCCTCCGCGTCAGTTGTATTCCGCGTTTGTGTTCTCCCCTCACCGAACTCTCAGCCTCGATGTGTGCTTTTCACCGGAACCACGAAAAACCCGCCCACATCCCATACTCCCATGATAGAATTCCTCTACCATACGGTTGGTATTCCCCTTCCGCCCGAGAGGAGGCTCCGTGGACCTGTCCTTTACGCCCGAACAGCAGCAGTTCCGCGCCGATGTGCGCGAGTGGATTCAGTCGGCCATGCCGCCCGAAATCAAGCGCAAGGCCGAGCAGTGGCAGCATTACACCCACGACGACACCATGGCGTGGCATCGCATCCTCCATAAACAGGGGTGGGTTGCGCCGCATTGGCCCAAGGAGTACGGCGGCACGGGCTGGGACGCCGCGCGGCAGTTCATCTTCAACGAAGAACTCATTCGCGCCAACGCGCCGCAGATTCCCCCTTTCGCCATCTACATGGTGGGTCCCCTTCTGGTGGAATACGGCAGCCCCGAGCAGAAGGAGCGCTTTCTACCCAAAATGCTCTCGGGCGAAGAATACTGGTGCCAGGGCTACAGCGAGCCCAACGCAGGCTCCGACCTGGCCAATGTGCAGGCGAAGGCCGAGTTGCAGGGCGATCACTTCATCGTGAACGGCCAGAAGACGTGGACGTCGCACGGCCAGTACGCCGACTGGATTTTCTGCCTCTTGCGCACCGACGCCTCGGGCAAGAAGCAGGAAGGCATCAGCTTCGTGCTCGTGGACCTCAAGAATACGCCGGGCGTCAAGGTCGTGCCCTTCATCACGACCGGCGGCATGCCTTCGTTCTGCGATACCTACTTCGAAGACGCCAAAGTACCGAAAGAGAACCTGGTGGGTCCCCTCAACGGCGGGTGGACCGTCGCGAAGGCCCTGCTCGGCCACGAGCGCATCGCCATTTCGGGTATCGCCGAGACCGAGCGCATGATTCGCTGGCTGAAGCGTCAGGCCTCGGAAACCCGCGTCAACGGCCACCGGCTGATCGATGAGCCGTCGTTTCGCGCGAAGATTGCCCGCCTCGAGATGCGCCTGAAGCCCCTGCGCATCAGTCAGCTGCGTACGCTGGCCTCGCTGCAGGCCGGTAAATCGCCCGGGCCCGAATCGTCGATTCTCAAGCTGCGCGGAACCGAGCTGCAACAGAACGCCTTCGAGCTGGCCATGGAGCTCATGGGCCACAACAGCATCTCGTGGTTCAACGACGACGCCGTGCCCCCCGCCCAGTTCATGGTTCCGTCCATGCACAACTACCTGCGGGCGGCGACGATTTACGGCGGCTCGAACGAAATTCAGAAAAACGTTATTGCCAAGCGCATTCTCGGCCTGCCCGGGTGAGGAGGAAAAAGTGGATTTCAAGCTCACCGAAACCCAGGAAATGCTGGCCGACTCGGTTCGCCAGTTCGTACGCAAGGAATCGCCGGTTTCACGCATGCGCGCCCTGCGCGAAGACGAACGGGGCTGGGACCCCGCCATGTGGAAGCGCTTCGGCGAACAGGGCTGGATCGGCATTCTCTACCCCGAAGAACTGGGCGGCTTCGGCGGAAGCATGGTCGACCTCATGGTCGTGCTCGAACAGCTGGGCACCACGCTCGTACCCGAGCCCATGATCGAGAGCGCCGTGCTCGGCGGTTTGCCCGTTCTCTACGCGGGAAACGACGCGCAGAAGAGCCGCCTGCTCGAGCCCATGATTGCCGGGCAAACCTCGCTGGCCCTTGCCCTGACCGAGGCAGAAACCCGCTACCACGTCAACCTCGTGGCCATGGAAGCACGGCGCGACGGCGATAAGTGGATTCTGAATGGGGAGAAGCGCTTCGTACCCAACGGACAGGCCGCCGACCACATCGTGGTTGTCGCCCGCACGAGCGGAAAGCCGGGCGATGCCGGCGGATTGTCGCTCATCGTCGTACCCCGCGACGCAGGGGGGCTCGAAATCAAGAACCTCAAGGGCATGGACGGTCGCCGTTACGCCAACCTCGGCTTCAGCAATGTCGCGGTAGCTTCCGAAAACCTGCTGGGGGAAGAGGGCAGGGCACTGCACATCGTCGAGCGCGTGCTCGATCAGGCCGCGGCGGCAGCCTGCTGCGAAGGTTCGGGCATTGCCCAGACGTTGCTGCTCATGACTGTCGAGTACTTGAACACCCGGCAACAGTTCGGCGTGCCTATCGGCAGCTTCCAGGCCCTGCAGCACCGGGCCGTCGACATGTTCGTCGAGGTCGAGCTCTGCAAGTCGGCCGCCATTCTGGCCGCCGTCGACGCCGACGCCGATGACCCCCTGTTGCGGCAGGCTTCCGTTTCGACCGCGAAGGCGCAGCTCGCTTCGGGGGGAACCTACGTGAGCCACCAGGCCACCCAATTGCACGGCGGCATCGGCGTGACCGACGAGCACGACCTTGGCCTGTATTTCAAGCGCATGCACGTGCTCAACACCCTGTTCGGCGACGAACGTCACCATACCGAGCGCTTCGCCTCGCTGGGCTGCTTCGAGAAGGAACCCGGCGAACGTGTCGAAGTTGCAGAGCCCAGCGCCTGACCGCTACCCTGAATCCTGAAGTTTTTTCCCCGACCACGCCCCCAGGAGTTTGATAGGCATGGAACGCATTATCTTTACCCAGGAACACGACCTGTTCCGCGACCAGTTCCGCAAATGGCTTGAAAAGGAAGTCGTTCCTCACCACGAAAAGTGGGAAGAGGAAGGTCAGGTTCCCCGTGAAATCTGGCGGCGTGCCGGCGAGCTGGGCTTTCTCTGCCCGCAGCTGCCCGAGGAATACGGCGGCATGGGCGTCGACTTCAAGTACAACGCCATCATTACCGAAGAGATTTCGCGCGTCGGCGCCAGCGGCCTTGCCCTGAGCCTGCACAGCGACATCATCGCCCCCTACATCGAGGCGTTCGGGTCCGAAGAGCAGAAGAAGCAGTGGCTGCCCAAGTCGGCCAGCGGCGAGTGCATTCTCGCCATCGCCATGACCGAGCCCAATACCGGCAGCGACCTGGCCAACATCAAGACCACCGCCGTGAAAGACGGCGACGAATGGGTCATCAACGGCTCGAAGACCTTCATCTCGAACGGCCAGCTGTGCGATCTGGTCATCGTGGCCGCCAAGACCGACCCCGACGCCACGCACACCGGCGTCAGCCTGTTTCTGGTCGAAGCCGACCGCCCCGGCTTCACGCGCGGCAAGCGCCTGAAGAAGATCGGCATGCACGCGCAGGACACGTCCGAGATGCACTTCGAAGACTGCCGCGTACCCGCCACCAACATTCTCGGCGACGAAGGCGCCGGCTTCTTCTACCTCATGCAGAAGCTGCAGCAGGAACGCCTCGTCGTCGCCATCGGCGCCGTGGCGGGGGCCGAAGCCGTGCTCGAACAGACGATCAAGTACTGCCAGGACCGCAAAGCGTTCGGCAAGCCCATCAGCAAGTTCCAGAACACCCAGTTCAAGCTGGCCGAAATGGCGACCGAGGTCGAAATTCAGCGCCACTTTCTCGACCGCCTGCTTGAGGAACACACCAAGGGCAACATGGTGCTCAAGGAAACCTGCATGGCCAAATGGGCCTGCAGCGACATGCTGCAGCGGGTGGCCGACCAATGCCTCCAGTTCCACGGCGGCTACGGCTACATGATGGAATACCCGGTGGCCCGCGCGTATCTCGACGCCCGCGTCCAGAGCATTTACGCCGGCACCAACGAAATCATGAAGGTGATTATCGCCAAGCAGATGGGGCTGTAGTCCGCCGAAGCGCAGCGAAGGCGGGCTACGGTTCGTGCAGCACGTTGCGCTTTGTGATCGCAGATCGCAGATCCCAGATCCCAGATCCCAAAATCGGAGTCGGTTCGCACGTGGAGCAGGGGCCTCCGGCCCCTGCGACCCCACGTGATTACCTGCACCCGTGTCATTCCGCCGGGACGCAGTGCAGGCGGAATCTGCGCCGTGCGGCACGTGTAGGAAACCGGGTGGACAGTGAACCGGAATCCGGTGGGCCGTGTATTGCGTGCAGGAACCGGGTGGCAAGTGGACCGGAGTCCGGCGACCGTGCGGCACGTGCCGGGAACCAGCCGATCGGAGGGCGATTTGCCTGGTGACCGGTGAGCTCCCC
>JAWLBW010000241.1:0-7286 GCA_041687475.1 bacterium | reverse complement strand
ACCTTTTCCCCCCCGGTTCGCGTTTTGCTGCCGGGCGCCCCGGCGCCCGCGGCCACCTACGGCCTCGACAAGCCTGCCGAGTATACGGCGCATGACATTGAAGCCGACGGCAAGGGCGGCACGCGCTTCACCGTTGTTCACAAGGGCGAGTCGGTGGCTACCTTCACCATGCCGATGACCGGCCGCCATAACGTTCTCAACGCCGTGTCGGTCATTGTCGCGGCTCTCGAGCTGGGCGTAACCGTCGACCAGATTCAGACCGCTTTCGACGGTTTTCAGGGCATTCGCCGCCGGCAGGATCTGGTGGCCGAGGTCAACGGCATTTCCATTTACGACGATTTCGCCCACCACCCCACGGCAATCGCCGAGACCATTCGGGCCGTGCGCATGCGGCATCCGGGTCAACGGCTGATTGCCGTTTTCGAGCCTCGCTCGAACACCAGCCGACGCAACGTCTTTCAGAACGAATTTCCCCCCGCCTTTGCCGAAGCCGACCTGGCCGTCATCGCACAGGTGTTCAATGCCGACCGCATACCCGAGGCCGAACGGCTCGATGTGAACCGTGTCGTTGCCGATATCCGGGCGTGCGGGGTGCAGGCCGAAGCGCCCGGCGACACCGAGGGCGTGCTTACGTACCTCACGGCCAATACCCGCAGCGGCGATGTCGTACTCATCATGAGCAACGGCGGCTTCGACGGCATTCACGGGCGCCTGGCTGCGGCACTCGAAGCTGTCGGAACCTGACAGGCAAAAAAATCAATCCTTAATTTCCTTAATCCACAAGTCCTAAGTATCCCTACCGGGCGCCAGAGGGAGAGCCGTCTACCATCTGTATTCTGCCATCTGTAATTTTCTCCGTCCTGCCTTCCTACCGGTAGGCTGGAAAGCGAGCCCTCTTCTGGTATACACTGGTGTATATTCCGGGGGATCCCATGAAGCAGACACCAGGTATCGAGCTGCGGCCGTTGAAGTTTCCCTTCAACACAGACATCACCACGTGGTACCGCGGCGACCGCGACATCTCGCTTTTCTTCAACACGCTTTCCATCTTCTTTCCCGAAGGCGAGAAGTTCTTCATCGAAAGCGTGAACCGCTACCGCGATCGCATTACCGATCCGAAACTGCGCGAAGAGGTTCGCCTCTTTGCCGGTCAGGAAGGGTTGCACCGGCGCGAGCACGAACGCTATAACGAGGCGCTTACTGCCGCAGGGCTGCCGGCCGATAAGCTGGGCGAAGAGGTGGTCGAGAACCTCAACTTCACCCGACGCATGGTGCCGGCCCGCCGCCGCCTGGCCATTACCTGCGCCCTCGAACACTTCACGGCCATTCTGGCCGATGCCCTGCTCAGTGATGAATGCATGCTTGACGGCGCCGACCCGGGCATTGCCGCCATCTGGAAGTGGCACGCCATTGAAGAGACCGAGCACAAAGCGGTGGCCTTCGACGTATATCAGCAGGTGGGCGGCAACTGGCTCGAGCGTTGCTTCACCATGTTCATGGTTACCATGAGCTTCAGCTTTCACATCTGGCTCTTCATGTTCCGCATCATGCGCTCGCAGGGCCGCGCGTTCAACCCGATTCCCTGGTTGCGCATGGGCTGGTGGATCTGGGGCTCGCCCGGACCGGGCCGCCGTGTCATTCGGAACTACTTCGGATACTATCGGCCGGGTTTCCACCCGTGGGACCAGGACAACCGACGACATATCGAAAAGTTCCGCAATGCCTACCCGGAATTTCTGCGTCAGGTCGAGCAAGCCTCGACCTGAATCACGCTCATTCGTCGGATGCCGCCCGGTTGTGGGGGCGGGCTGTGTACATTCCGTACGATGGAGGTGCATCGGCTCCGTGCAGTGAGTCGGTCTGCGCTATAATGGGGAAAAACGATCCAGGCAAAACGACGACTTCATGCAGTTTCCCGATCGCGGCGGTCCCGTAAATCCCCCCATACCGGTACCCGGTTTACCCTGGGTGCCGAGCTATGCGTGGATCAACACCGACAAGTTGAACATTACCCAGTGGCGCGGTTATCCCGTTGTCATCGATGTGTGGAACATTCAGTGCCCCAACTGCATCAAAACCCTGCCCTGGCTGCGTCATGTGGAAGAGCGCTACGCCCCGCAAGGGCTGAAGTTCATCGGCATTCACACGCCTGAGTTTCCCGAAGACCACGACGTGGCGCGCGTTCGCGCGGAAATCGAAGCGCTCGGCATCGACACGCCGGTCATGATGGATAACCAGTACGATTACTGGCGGGCCCTCGGCAACCGGTACTGGCCCACCCTGTATTTCGTCGACCGGCTGGGCCAGATTCGTTATCGCAAAGTCGGGCAATTGCTGAAAGATTCGCCCGAAGCCCTCGAAACCGAAAAGTGGATCGAAGAACTGCTTTCCGAACCTGCGATTAACGGATCGCCCGAGCAGGCTCCTTCCCACAAGGGTGAAAGCGGCGACGGCTGTTGCTAGCGCGCCTTCGGCGCGCAATGCCGATGTTCGATGGCCAAGGTTGTGCTGCACGGAGCCACCGTTGCCTATACTGCGTTGTCGGTTTCGGGGGAAAAGACCAAGACAAGGTCGGAGTACGCCCGCGACGACTGTGTGAGCGTCTGAAGCATCGGCCCGCATGGTTCCGTCCGGCATTGTGTTCACGCAACATGTAGGGATGAGAACCAGAGCACGCCTGAAACCGGTCGCAGAGCAGACCATCGTCATTACCGGCGGGTCGAGCGGCATCGGCTTGGCCACTGCGACGTTGGCCGTCGAAAAAGGGGCGCGGGTCGTCATCTGCTCGAACAATGCGCGCAAGTTGAAAGACGCGAAACGCATGCTGCGCCGCAATGGAGACCGGGTCGAATGCTTCCAGGCCGATGTTGCCGACTTCGGCGCCATGCGCAACCTGGCCGGGTTCACGATTCGCAAGTTCGGCGGTTTCGATACCTGGATCAACAATGCGGGCATTCACATTTTCGGCAAGCTCATCGAAACCGACCCGGAAGACATGCGGCGTCTGTTCGACGTGAACTACTGGGGCATGGTGCATGGTTGCCGGGCAGCCCTCGAACACCTGGCGCGAAGGGGTGGTGCGCTCATCAATATCGCGAGCGTCTTGTCTTCGCGATCGGTTCCGCTGCAGGGCGTCTATGGCGCAAGCAAGCACGCGGTGCAGGGTTATACCGACGCGCTTCGCATGGAAGTCGAGAGGGCAGGCTTGCCCATTTCCGTTACCTCGATGCAGCCGGCGGCGATTGCCACGCCGATTCCCGAGCATTCGAAGAATCTGATGGATACCCGGGCGCAGTTGCCGACTCCGCTTTATGCGCCCGAAGTCGCCGCACGTGCCATTCTCTTCTGCGCCGAGCACCCACGGCGGTCGTTCATCGTGGGCACGGCGGGTAAGCTCGCCGTGTTGGGCGAGAAATTTGCGCCCGCGTTGACCGACAAAAGCATGGAAACGCTCGTATGGCGCATGCAACGTGCCGGGGGCGATCCCCGGGAACAAGACAACCTGCATACCGCCATGAGTGATCGGGCTCGCCTCCAGGGCGGCCAGGAGCGCTTCATCCTTCGCCGCAGCCTTTACGACAACGTCATCATGCATCCGGGTGTGGTCGTCGCGGCGACGGCGGTCGCCGGACTTGCCGCCTTCGCCCTTGGGCGGCAGGCAGACCGCTGAGGAGAGAATCATGGCATTGTTGAAGAAACGGCAAACCAGGAAGCTGAACGAGCAGGTCATCGTCATTACCGGCGCAACGAGCGGTATCGGGCTGGCTACTGCGTTGCTGGCCGCACGCAAGGGAGCGCGGGTGGTGCTGGCATCCCGCAATGAAGACGATCTGCGGCGTATCTGCGACCGAATCAACCGCGAGGGCGGGCATTCGACTTACGAGGTGGCCGACGTCGCCCGCCGCGAAGATGTCGAGCGTATCGCCCGCACCGCCGTCGAGGAATTCGGCGGCTTTGATACGTGGGTGAACAACGCGGGCGTGACCATCTTCGGGCGGCTCTGGGAAGTTCCCCTGAAAGACGAGCGCCGGCTATTCGACGTGAACTACTGGAGCGTGGTACACGGATCGCTTACCGCCCTCGATCACTTGCGCGACAAGGGGGGAACCATCATCAACATCGGCAGCGTTCTCTCGCAGCGGGCAGCACCCATGCAGGGGGCCTACACGGCTTCGAAACACGCGGTCAAGGCCTTTACCGAAGCCCTTCGCATGGAAATCGAGAAGGAAAACCTACCCGTGGCCGTTTCCCTGGTCAAACCGGCCAGCATAGATACACCTCTGCCGCACCATGCACGCAACTACATGGAAGAGAAGGCGACCCTTCCCCCGCCATACTATTCGCCCGGCATCGTGGCTCGTGCCATTCTGCGAACCGCCGTGCACCCCCGGCGCGACGTAACCGTGGGCAGTGCTTCGGCCGGCCTGATTCTGGGGGAAAAGCTTTTTCCCCGCACCATCGACCGTCTTATGGAGGCAACCATGTTCAGGTTGCAGAAAAACGCCGAAGCTTCCCGAATCGACGATGATGGCTTGTACTCGGCGCCAGGGGCGGAAGGCGAAACGAGTGGCGGCTATCGGGGACACGTTGCGACCCGTAGTCCGTATACGGCCATGCGCCTGCATCCGGGGTTGACGGCCGCTATTGTTGCCGGTATGGGCGTAAGCGCCATGGCAACCGTGCAGGCGCTTCGCAGAATGGAGCCCTGAAGCCGCCCGTCGTAATCCATGGTCGAAAAATCGACGTAGCGCCGACTTTACCCAGATTCCGACGCCTTCGGCTTGAGTTAGACCGCCGATTCACCTACCATCTATTCCGCGACTTGTCTGCATCTTTCCTTTCGGCGCCGGGGCCCGGATAGGACGATGATCGGTGCTCAAGACAGGAGCGGTTTAATCGAATTCCTGATTTCCGGAGTCCGCCTCTTCGGTATATCAGCCACAACCAGCAAACAGCCGGAACGGAATGAAAGCAGTTTTCTTTGAAGAGCACGGTGGGCTTGAAGTGTTGCAGTACGGCGATGTGACCGATCCGGTCGTGACACCGGGAACGGTGAAGGTCGCCATCAAAGCCAGTGCGTGCAATCCGGGCGATGTGTGGGAGCGCAGGGGTTTTCCGGGCATGAAGATTCCCCTGCCGCACATTCCGGGCTCCGACGCCGCGGGCGTCGTCGTCGAAACCGCCCCCGACGTGACCGTGGTAAAGGTCGGCGACGAAGTGGTCATTCACCCCGGCATGTCGTGCCGTAAGTGCGAAGAGTGCCTGAACGACCGTGAGTTCTTCTGCCGTGCATTCACGATTCTGGGGCAGAAAACGGGTCCCCTGGTCGGGGCGCACGCCGAGTACATCGTGGTGCCCGCCGTCAATTGCGTACCGAAGCCGGCCGAACTCAGTTGGGACGAAGCGGCCGCCCTTCCCGTGGTGCTGGTGACCGTGTGGCGGCAATTGGTTGTACGTGGCGGTCTTGCCGCCGGCCAGCGGGTGCTCGTGTGGGGCGGCGCCGGCGGGCTGGGCTCCATCGCCATCCAGCTCTGCAAGGCCTTCGGCGCCGAAGCCATTGCCGTGGCCGGCGATGACGAGAAGCTCGCGGCCGCAAAGGACCTGGGCGCGGCGCACCTCGTCAACCGCAAGAAGGAAGACGTGCTCGATGCCATTCGCCGCATCACCGACAAGAAGGGCGTCGATATCGTCTTCGAGCATGTGGGCAAGCAGACCTGGCCCACCAGCGTGCTGGCGGCGAAGCGCGGCGGCATCATCGTGACATCGGGGGCCACCTCGGGCCACGAAGCGATCACCGACCTTCGCTACGTATTCGTACGACACTTGACCATTGCCGGCAGCAATCTCGGCACGGTCGGCGACCTGCGGACGGCGCTCGATTTCGTGGCGCAGGGTAAGGTGCGCCCGGTCATTCACAGCCGCATTCCTCTTTCCGAACACGTCGAAGCGCAGAAGCTGCTCGAACGGAGCGAAGTGGTCGGGAAGATCGTGCATCCGCGCTGACGCGAGTGCAGGGTTGAACGGAGTGACTGGCAGACTGGCAGACTGGCAGACTGTCAGACCTTCAGACTGTCAGACCTTCAGACTGTCAGACCTTCAGACTGTCGGACTTTCGGACTGTCGGACCTTCGGAGCGGCTGACCGATTACCCGGCTCTCTACGTAGTCCAATGCGTTTACTTCGCCTACTGGGTCTACCCCGTCCATCCGGCCGGTACCTCGGGTGGGACGGTTCCTTTCATAATATGAAAGCGGTATCTCACCCTGGGCGAGCGAGTTCCGACTATCCGACTATCCGACTATCCGAGTGTCAGACATTCAGACCATCGGATGTGCGGACCGGCTGCGACGGATTGTACGGATGGCCGTCGACGACCGGCACGAACCAACCCGAGCACGTTTCGCTGGTTGATGACCGGGCCGGTGATCAGCGTACGTCGGCAGGAGAGGCGACGCGCGTCATGCCGGTCAGCCGCTGGCGCAGGGTGTCGTCGGCCGTGACGTAGGGACAGATCAGCCGTTCGGCCAGGGCGATGTAGGCGGCCGTAAAGAAGTCTACGTCATGACGGCGGGCCGCCAGAAAGGCATTCGAGGCGAGCTCGTGGTCGAGATCGTGCAGTTCGAGGGGCAGGGCGGCTACCGCATGAAACGTGCGTTCGGGGTCGAGGCCGCCGCGCGCGCCCACGTCGGCCAGCCAGGCGCCGAATTCATAGGAAAAGACGGCCGGGGCGTGAAGTCGCACCGTACCCCGGGCCAGCCGGTCGAGTATCAGCCGTGACTCGACGACATACGGCTCGTCGGCCATGGGGCGGAACCATTTGCAGGCAATGGCGGGGTCGAGTACGAAGTCAGCCATTACGCTTCCGCAGTTCTCTCATGTACGAATCGGAGTCGACCTCTTCGGGTGGCTGGTAGTCGCGACGCATGCGCTGAATGACTTCCAGGGCGCCGATGGCGTCGCTCGCTTCCAGCCGGCGGCTTGCCGATGTTCCGGGCGGCGGCACGTCGGCCTCGGCGATATAGCGGCGCAGGGCCTCGCGCACGAGCTCGGAGCGCGAACGCTTTTCGGCTTTCGCGACCGCGTCGACTTCGGCCAGAAATTCATCGGGAAGAGAGAGAAGCACCCGTGCCATGATGCACATGGTAACCCGACGGCTGCAGGGTTGCACGTGTTGGACGCCGGACGTCGGACGTCGGACGTCGGTCAGACTGGTAAGGACAAGACATGGGTACCAGTTTTATGCCAAAACATAGGTACCAGTGTTTTAGTTAGCCCACTTGTTTCAA